>JAJDAH010000463.1 GCA_029261965.1 Polyangiaceae bacterium | reverse complement strand
CGTTATCGGTATCGTGGTCGACGTGGGCGTGACGATGGAACGCACGCTCGCCGAAGCCCTGCGGGGCAATCTCAGGCAGCGACTCTACCGGTGGATGAGCGCGAGGCGTGGGGACGTGGACCTACCGCTCAGTTGGTCCTTCGATCGGTATCGCGCCGAGGTGACTTTGGAGCGGCTCACCGAGCGAGTCCGTCGAGAGCCGGTAGATGCACGGCTGGACCTCTTGCAGCACGAACGAATCGACGACCAAGACGGCCAAGAACTCGACGTGTGGGCCACGATTGGGTTCATCGAGAACGGGGACCGCGAACCGGACGCCGTTTTCGGCATTCGCACGCGACCGGTCCCAGCCAGGGTCACCAGTGCAATGCTCACGGACGTCGACGTCAGCAGGGTGCTGGCCGCTTTCGAAACCAAGTTCAAGGGCACCAAACACGGCCGAGGCCGCAACGTCGCAAAGGCCGCCGAATACCTCAACGAGACGATCATCGCTCCCGGCCAGGTCATCAGCTTCAACGACCTCGTCGGTCCGCGCGAGCTCGAACGCGGGTTTCATTGGGCGCCGGTGATCATTCGCGACGAGCTTGCCCCCGGGATCGGCGGCGGCACGTGCCAGGTCGCCTCGACCCTGCACGCCGCGGCGGTCTACGGTCTGCTCGACGTCGTCGAGCGGAGGAGCCACAGTCGCCCGAGCGACTACGCGCCGCTCGGGCTCGATGCGACGGTGATCTACGGCGAAGTCGACCTGAAGCTCAAGAATCCCTACGACACACCGCTCATCATCCACGCGTTTTTGGCGGATCCGAAAACACTACGCGTAGAAATCTTGGGGCGAGATGCTCCGGGAGAAATCGAATACGGCTACGCCGTGCGCAAGGTCGAGGACTTCTACCGGCGCGTCACGGTCAAGCGATGGCTGGATGACCGTCGCGTGCGGCGGCAACGAGGCCGCAAGGGCATCGACATCATCAGTGTGGTGAAAGTCGTGCCCCCGGGCGGCAAACGTCGCGTGGCGTCGCAGTACTACAGCGGCTACAAACCAGTTCCCGAGGTCTTCTGGGTGGGCCCGGCCCACGACGAAGAATTGCCGGAGCTGCCGGAGGGCGCCGAGGGCGTCGAGTACGAGGACATCGATCCCCAATCCGCTACGGCGCGCGACGATACCTGAATCGAGATTTTCAGCTTGCGCGCGCCGGACAGGCGGGTATTCCAGCGGCCGTGCTTCGACGAACCGTGATTTTCGGCATTCTCGTCGCCGCCTGCTCCGAGAAAGCAGGGGACGACGCTCTGAGTGATGCCGAGCCCGCCGGAGCGTCGTCGGCCGTATCGAAGTCTCCGAGGGTGGACCACGGGGAGCTCGACACCGAAACCCCCGACGATTCCCCGAAGCTCGCTGCCACCGTCGTGGCGGCCACCATCTACAAGCTACCGAACAAGGAGTCCCGTCGGCTCGGCTACCTTCGCGTCGGTAGCGTCGTGAGCCGCGACTCGCAGCCGGTGAAGGGCGAAGGGTGCGAAGAAGACTGGTACCGCATCTACCCGATGGGTCACGTCTGCATGGAAGAAGCGACGACGGATCTCGACAAACCGTTGGTCCGGGCCGCCAATACTCCTCCGGATCTCGCCAAACCTCTGCCTTATGCCTACGGCTTCGTTCGAGCCACCGCGCCTCAGTACCTACGCGTGCCCACGGCGGACGAGCAATTGAAACACGAGTTCAAGCTCGCCGAGCACCTGAAGACGTTCCAGGAGAAGTTCGACGAATGGCAGACGGTCGACATCGGGGCGAACGACATCCCATTGGATCGCCGGGGCGTTGCGCGACGCGGTCTTCGGCACCGGGAGACCTACAAGACGTCCTCCCAGATGAACCTGAACGAAATTTTCGGCGGCGGAAAAGACGACAGCCAGTTGCCGTGGTGGCTCGAAGGAGGGCGCAAGATCCCGAACATCTCGGGGTTCGCCGTTCCCGACTACGCCGTTTTTGCCGACCGGGTTCGGAGGCACACGGGTCTCAGCTTCGTCGATGCGTTCAAGGCCGTGCACAAGGGGATCGAACGACGTTTCGGAGTGACCGTCGATCTGCGACTCGTGCCGACGACCAAGGTCAAGCCGGATACCGGATCCGCCTGGCACGGCGTCGAGCTCACCGAGAAATTCCCTTTTCCGTTCGCGTTCGTGATCAAGAAAGACACGAAACTCTGGAAACTGATCAAGGGCAAGGACGAAGCGCGGGGAGCCGAAGCCGTTCCACATCGCTCGATCGTCCCGCTGAGCGGCAAAGCCCGTGTCAAAGCCGGCCGGCGCTTCTACCAAACGCTCAGGAACAAGACTCGGTGGCTACAAGGCAGCGATCTCGGCGTCGTCGTGAAGCCGCAACGTTGGCCCGAGAGTGCCCTAAAAGGCGAGAAGTGGATCGACATCTCGCTCCGTCAACAGACTGTGGTGCTCTACGAAGGCAAGCGACCCTGGTACGCGACCCTCGTTTCCACCGGTCGAGACCGCCTCGGAGATCCGGAGAAGTCCCTCGCGACGCCGCAGGGGGAGTTTCGCCTCAAGAGCAAGCACATCGCGGCGGCGATGGACTCGGAAGAAAACACGAAGGTCATTGGCGGGGCTAGAACCGGACGACGCAAGACTTGGAGCGCCGAGGCGCAGGCCACCATCGATCGGCTGAAGAAGGCCGAAAAGGCGGGGACCAGGCTGAGTGAGGACGACCGGCGCCGTCTATTGAACATCAAAAAAGGTCGTCATCCCGAATACGGCGTGACGATGCGCCGCGGCGCTGGCGACTTCGAGCTTCGGGACGTGCCGTGGATCCAGTACTTCGCGTCCGGATATGCGATCCATGGAGCCTATTGGCACGACGTGTTCGGCATTCCACGAAGTCATGGTTGTGTGAACCTGTCCCCGATCGACGCCCGGATCGCCTTCATGTGGACGGATCCGCCAGTGCCGAACGGCTGGCATGGCGTGAACATCGGCCCCGACATGGGCATGGGCACGCTCGTTTCCGTACACGAGTGACGATTCAGGGATCGCCGACTTCGTTCGGCGCGGGGCTGATGGCGAACGCGGCGTTGATGAGCCCAACGTGCGAGTAGGTCTGCGGAAAGTTTCCCCACTGCTCACCCGTCGCCGGGTCGACGTCCTCGCTGAACAATCCGAGCGGATTCGCGTACGAGATGATCTGTTCACAGGCGCGTATGGCCTCGTCGAAATGACCCAGCCGAGCGAGGGCCTCGGCGTACCAGAAGCCGCAAACCGTGAAGGTGGCGTGGGTCTCGCCGATGCCGTCGTGGTGTCGGTAGCGGCGGATGAGGTAGTCCTTCAGACTGAGATCCTTCGCCAGAGCGCGGATGTGTGACTCGGCGTTCGGATGGTTTCGATCGAGATAGCCGAGGTTGACCATCATCATGAGCGAAGCGTCGGCGTTGTCCGTCGTGAGGGCATCGGCGTAGTAGCCGCGGTCCTTGCGAAAGCACTTGTCTTCCATCAAACCGCGGGCTCTTTTTTCGAGATCGGTCGCCATCCTCCCGAGGTCAGCGTCACCGACGCGCTCGGCGACGCGTTCGGCGATGCGTGCGCCGAACCAATGCATCAACAGCGAGAAGGTGTGCACGCGTTGCTCGCCCCGGTACTCCCAAATGCCCGCGTCGGGCGACTCGAGGGTGTCGGTCGAGCCCTGGACGAGGCGACGAACGAGCCTGTCGCTGAGCTCGCTGGCGGTACCGCTGAAGCGGATGTCCAGATAGAGCGGTGCAATCGCGGCCAAGAGCTCGCCGTACACGTCGTGCTGAACCTGGAGGTAGGCCGCGTTTCCGGCGCGCACCGGAGTATTGCCGCGGTATCCCGACAGGTGGTCGAGCACGACCTCGTGCAGATCGCTCTCGCCGGAGATGGCGTAGACGGGTTGAATGCGGTCGGGAGAAGCCTCGGCGCGGTTGCGCATGTAGGAAGCGTAGGCTTCGAGCTCCTCGAAGTGCCCCAAACGCCGCATGGCCCGCAACGTGAAGTAGGCGTCCCGGAGCCAGCAATAACGGTAGTCCCAGTTTCGCCCGGAGTTCGGGTACTCCGGAAGACTGGTCGTCGTGGCAGCGGTGATTGCGCCCGTGTCTTCGTATTGATGGAGCTTGAGCGCCAAGGCCGAACGAATCACTTCGGTCTGAAACACGCCGGGTAGAGCGGTGTGCTTGACCCACGATTCCCAATACCGGCGTGTCCGGGCGAGGAAGCTCTCACAAGTTTCCTCGAGCGCCGCTTCGAGGGGGGTTCCCCAGGTGACGACGACGTATGCGGTTCGTTCGAGGGCGAAGGACCGAGACTCCGTGATGTAGGAAAGCGGCACGTTCGTCGTCAGCCGCAGCTGCGCGTTGGGGATCAGCCATTGGATGTGATTGCTCGCCTGGTAGAGCGCTGGCTTGATTCGCGCGTAGTCGTAAACGGGGTTGCATCGGATCCGAACTTGCGGCGCGCCACTCAGCGGTTTGATCCGGCGCACGAGCATGGTGGGCTTGAAGTACCGCTCGTACTGCTGAAACCTCGGCGCAAAATCCGTCAGCTCGTAGGAGCCGGTGGGGGATTCGAAGACGGTCCGCAGGATGTTCGTATTCGGCAGGTAGCTCTGCTCGGGTGCGACGGGACCTTCGGCGGGAAGGATCGAGAACTCGCCACCCTGCTCCTCGTCGAGCAGCGAGCCGAACACGAAGCTCGAATCGAAGCGCGGCCAGCATAGAAAGACGACGCGCGCGCGTTCGTCGAGCAATGCCTGATACGAACAATTTCCGATGAGCCCGTACTTCATCCGGCGCTAGCTCGGTAGAAAGCGTAAAGGCGATGTGACATAAGGAGAGACCATGCGAAAGCCGAAGCTGATCGTCGCCTCGGCGCGGCTTCCCGTGACGATGTCACGACGGCAGGACAGTTGGGAAGCCGCTACGAGCACTGGCGGCCTGGTGACGGCGCTGAAGAGTGTCGCAGAGCGCCGGCCGTTCACGTGGCTCGGCTGGCCCGGAACCCCGGTCCCCGAAGCCGAGCACAAGCGGGTCCGCAAGGTCTTGGCCAAGCACGGCAGTTTGCCCGTGTTTCTCACGAAGAGCGAAACCGAAGGCTTTTACGAGGGGTTTTCCAATCGGGTGCTCTGGCCCCTGTTCCACAATCTCGGGGATCGCACTCACTTCGACCCCCAGGGCTGGCGCGCCTACAAGGCGGTCAACGAGAAGTTCGCCAAGGCGATTGAAAAGGCTGCCGAGCCCGGGGATTTCATCTGGGTCCACGACTACCAGCTGGCGCGCGTTCCGGAGTTGCTCCGCCTGCGAGGCGTCACGTGCCCGATAGGATTCTTTCTCCACATTCCGTTTCCTTCGGCGGAGACGTATCGCTCTTTGCCGGTGCGCGGCTCGATCCTCAACGGCCTGCTCGGTGCGGATCTACTGGCGTTTCACAGCTACGAGTACATCAGCCATTTTCGCAACGCGTGCCTTCGGGTTCTCGGTATCGAGAGCGAACCCGAGCTGATTCGCCTGTCTTCACATTCGGTGAGGCTTGCGCAGCTGCCCATCGGAATCGACCCAGCCGAAATTACGGAAATGGCTCGAGGGGCGGAAGCGAAAAACGAGTACGAGAGCGTGCGCGCGAGCCATCCCGGCAAGACCCTCATCATTGGCGTCGACCGGCTCGACTACACCAAGGGCATTCCGCAGAAGCTGCTCGGCTTCGAAGAGTTGCTGCGGGCCCACCCGAAGTGGCGCAATCGGGTAGTCCTGATCCAGATTGCGGCTCCATCGCGTACCGCCGTGAGCGAATACCAACAGCTCAAGCGGCAGGTCGACGAACTCGTCGGCCGAATCAACGGTCGCTACGGCACCTCCGCGGGCGCACCTATCGTGTACGTCAACCAGAACGTGTCGAGGGAGCGCCTGGTGGGGTTGTTTCAAGCTTCAGAAATCGCCCTAATCACGCCGGTTCGCGACGGAATGAATCTCGTGGCGCTCGAATACATCGCGGCGCGTGGCTCGAACCCTGGCTCGCTCATCTTGAGTGAATTTGCTGGAGCAGCGCATTGCTTGCCCGGTGCGCGGCTCGTGAACCCGCACAGCGTCATGCAGGTCGCCGAGGCGCTCAATGAGGCACTCGAAAAGCGGCCGACCGAAGCGTCTTTCCGCCACATGCGCGAGTTCGTCGAAACCAATACGGCAATGACGTGGTCCAACAGCTTTCTCGATCAGCTCGAGGCCGCGGCCGTCGAGCCTAGGCCGCCGGTGGAACGGCTCGACGTCGAGCTGCCGCCGATCAGCAAGCTGGTGTCGAAAGCGACTAAGCCACTCTTCTTCCTCGACTACGATGGCACCCTGCGCTCGTACGTGCTCAAGCCCGACGACGCTACGCCGGGCGATCGTGTGCGGAAAATGCTCACAGATCTCGGCGCGCGGGCCACGGTGTATATCGTCAGCGGCAGAACGGCGTCGACCCTCGAGCAGTGGCTCGGGGACTTGCCGGTCGGGCTCGTCTGCGAGCACGGCCTGGCGATCAAACCGCCCCATGGGGAGTGGCTCAGAAACAAGGGGGTGAGTGGACCGACCCTCAAGAAGATCGTTCAACCGCTCTTCGAGGAGTTCACCCAGCGCACCCCCGGCAGCACGATCGAGCAGAAGACGGCGGCCCTCGCCTGGCACTATCGCGGAGCGGACCCCGAGTTCGGCACCTTCCAGGCCAAGGAGCTTCTTGCGCTGCTCGAGGACAGTTTGCGGAAAAAGCCTTTTTCGGTTCTCCGGGGAGCACGGGTCATCGAAGTGCGCTACGCCGAGAACACGAAGGGCCACGCGGCCCGAGAGCTACTCAAGACCCACAGCGACGCGGATTTCCTCTTCGTCGCAGGAGACGATCGCACGGACGAAGAAATGATGGATGCCATTCCCAAGTCGTGGCATTCGCGTGCGGTGACGTGCTGGGTGGGGCAGCGAAATGCCCACGCACACTATTGGGTTCAATCGAACATGGACCTCATCGGTCAGCTCGAACAGCTGGCCCGGGTGTTCGGCGAAAAGAAACCCAGCCGCACCCGATCGTCGAAGAAAAGATCGTCCCGACGCTCGAGCACCACTTCCTGAATCGCCACCGCTCCCTGAACATCGTCTCCGACCGCATGGGCATTCTCCGTTTTCAGCTTCTTGGCGTTCCGACGGAAATCCACGCGGGGTTCTGGTTGTTGCCGCTCTACCTGGGCTTGCGGGAGGGGGCGGGGGTCCCAGGAGTGGCGCTGTGGGTTGCGGTGGTTTTTGTGTCGCTCTGTGTTCACGAGCTCGGTCATGCTGCCCTGGCGCGTACGTTCGGTCAGACGCCGGCCATCGCCTTGCACATGCTCGGCGGTACCACGCGGTGGACGCCGACCGGCGACATCGGCCGGCTCCGTCACATCTTCGTGAGCCTGGCGGGGCCCTTCGCGGGTTTTGCACTGGGACTCGTCGGCCTTTTGGTTTTCTTTGCCATCGTCTCCGGCGGGCAGAGCGCGGCAGGTTTCGATGCCAAAGAGCTCACTCCGATGCAGACCCTGCTGACTGCCGCATCGATGGAAGGGGTGACACTCGGCAAGGGCCTCGCGCTCCTCGTGTGGGTCAACTTCTTCTGGGGCATCGTCAACCTCATGCCCGTGCTGCCCTTCGACGGCGGGCAGGTGCTGGCGTCCGCCCTCGGGCCCGCGCGGCGCAAGCTCGCGGCCCGCGCGTCGTTCGGCTTCGCGCTCGTCGTGGCGCTGTGGCTGTTCTCGGCAGGGTCGCTGCTCGGCGCGGTCATTTTCTTTTCCGGCGGACTATCGAGCCTGCTGGCTGCCGAGCGTGAGTCTTCGAGTGGCCCAAAACCCGAAGCGCTGCTTGGCGCGCTGAAACGAGCGCAGCAAAACCTCGCCGAAGGTCAGCTCGAGCAAGCTGCAGCGATCGCACGCGCGGTATACGAGGGCGCGCGCGAGCCCGACATCAAACGCTTGGCCATCGAGGTGATCGCGTGGGCCGCACTGATGTCTGGGGCCGCGACTAGCGCCCGGGCCGCGCTCGAGCGATTGCCCAGAGGCGAGCGCGTGGATGGTTTCCTGGAATCGAGCGTGCTCGAAGCCGAGGGGAAGCATGCGGACGCCGCCGAGGTGTTGGCCGAGCTGCGACGTCGAGGCGACACTCGACTGGAGGTCACCGCGCTATGGGTACGGGTGCTGCTCGCAGTCGGCAACTTCGAGAAAGCTGCGCGGGTTACCATCGACATTTTCGAGAGCACCGAGTCCGACGAAGCCCGACGGGTCGCCGCCGAGGCCTTTGAGGGCGGGGCGAGTCTCGCCGCGGCGATGCTTTTCATGAAAGCGTTCGAGCGTGACGGCGAGCCCCAGGACGCGTACGACGCCGCGCGGGGCTTTGCCCGGGCCGGGGACGTCGATCTGGCGCTCGCGGCGCTCGACCGCGCGGTAAGCGCCGGGCACGACCCGGAGCAAGCGCGGGCGGACGAGGATCTTCGTACGGTGAGCTCGGACGACAGGTTCGAAAAGGCATTGGCCGGCGTCCTGGCAACGGGGGCGGCCACCGATGGCGGCTCGACGTGAATTGGCGGCGCGGGCTAGCGCTCATCGGTGCGCTCGGCCCACTGCTGGGCCCGCTAGGCTGCACGAAGAACGAGACGCAGTCCACCGGGCGCGCCGCGGCGAGCGATCGCGCGGCTGAGGCTCCGTCCGCGCAGCGCGGTCCGGAGCGACCGGCTGCACGAACGAGTCCGTTCGGAGTTTCGGCGTTCGCCAAACGCGGCGAAGAACGCAAGAAAATGGTGACTGATCAGATCGCCGCGCGCGACGTCGACGATGCGAAAGTGCTCTCGGCGATGCTGAAAGTGCCCCGGCATGCCTTCGTCCCCACGAGCGCAGTCAGCGACGCGTATGCGGACCGGCCGCTCCGCATCGGGCACGGGCAGACGATCAGCCAGCCATACATCGTGGCGTTCATGACCCAGGCGGCGCGCCCCACTGCGAAATCCAAGTGCCTCGAGATCGGTACGGGAAGCGGCTACCAAGCCGCGGTGCTGGCAGAAATCTGTCGGGAGACCTACAGCATCGAATACCTGGCGGAGGTGGCCAAAACCGGCGCGGACAATCTCCGGCGACTCGCCTACGGGGAAGATCGAGTGAAGCTGAGGGTGGGGGACGGCTATGCCGGTTGGCCGGAGGCGGCTCCGTTCGACGTGATTCTCGTCACGGCGGCGCCGGAAAAGGTTCCGAGCCCCTTGCTTGCGCAACTCGCCACGTTGGGTTCGCTCGTCATCCCGGTTGGCGCCGAGCATGGCGCGCAAGAGCTCGAGCGATACACCCGCGAGAGAGCCGGCTCCGAGCCAGATGCCTTCCGAGTCGAAAAGCTCATGGGCGTGCGTTTCGTGCCGTTCCTCGGCGACGGCATCCGAAATCAAAAGTAGCCGCGCGTCGGGCGCCGGCACGGCGCGTGCACGGGAGTTCTCGTGATTCTCGCTGTTGCTCGACGCCGCCGCGCTGGGGGCTCCCGAAGAAAGTTGCTCAGGTCGTGCGTCGCAGGGGACAATGTAGGTAAAGGTAAGATGTTTCGACGCCTCACTATCGCGATTTTCGCCAGTTTTGCCCTGCCTTTGGCCCTCGCCGAAGCTTCAGCAGACGATCCGACTCCCCCGTCGACTACCCCTCCCGCGGCGGCACAAACGCCGACGTCCGCCGGTGCCCCGTCGAGTCACCGTCACAGTAGCGTAACGCCGGTGCGGACGGATCCGTCACCGTCGTCGACTGTTGCCGACGCCCACGACACGACGATCGCGGCGTCGGCATGCGCGGAGGACATGGTCCTTGTCGAGGGCGAATACTGTACCGACGTTCGCCAAGAGTGCACTCGCTGGCTCGACGATCGCTCGCTGCCTTTTGCGCGTTGCGCGGAATACGCAAGAACGCCGCGCTGCGCCGGGGCGAAAGTCAAGATGCGCTACTGCATCGCCGCTCACGAAATGGCCGGGTCAGACGGACTGCCCGTGAATCATCAGAGCTTCGTCACCGCCGCCAAACTGTGCAAAGAGTCGGGCAAGAGGCTCTGTACCGAGTCCGAGTGGAATTTCGCGTGTGAGGGCGAAGAATTGCGCCCGTACCCCTACGGGTTCGAGCGCAAGCCGGTCTGCAACCAGGATCGCGAGGACCTCTTCGAGCAGAACCCTCGACGCAAGGTGCTTCGCGACCTGCGCGCGCCGTCCACGGGGAATCTCGAATGCGTCAGCCCGTTCGGCGTGTACAACATGGTGGGCAATGTCGACGAAACCGTGCAGCGCACCGGCGCCGAGCACAATCGGCCCTATCGCAACGCGCTCAAAGGGGGCTGGTGGATGGCTGGACGAAATCGCTGCCGCCCCGCGACGACGGCGCACGACGACTATTACGAAGGCATCCAGGTTGGCGTTCGTTGTTGCGCTGACGCCCCGGGCTCGCCGCCAAACCCGACCGGTTGAACACCATTCGCGACGGTTTCCGGCCCCTGGGCTTTGAGATAATGCTCGCGCTGGCCGGTCGCTAAGTGCTTGATTATTGGCGCTTCGTGGCGGTTTGGTCCGACATTTCCCGACAGATGTCGGCAAAACCCGTCTTGACGGAGGCGGCCCCTACCTGGAAAGTCGGGCCGTGCGACTGTGGACAACCCTCGGGATCGGGGCAGTTTCGGCGCTCGGCGTCCTGTCCTGTGACCGGAGCCAGCCGGTCGTTCAGCCCCCACCGGATCTCGAACAAGAGCCGGTCAGCCAGATGCCGGTTCTCCAGGCCGCCGCGCCCGCCGCCATCGCGGCGATGACGCCGCTCACCGCGCCCGAGCCCGAAGCGCCGTGCCCGGCCAACATGGTTCTCGTCGAAGGCGAGTACTGCCCGAAGGTGCGACACAGCTGCAAGGACTACATGGACCCGAAAGGGACCTACGAATACTTCCGCTGCACGGAGTACCGGCAGCCGGCCAAGTGTCTCGCCGAAACGGTGACCAAGCGGTTTTGCATCGATCGTGACGAGTACACCCCCGAAGGCGAGGCGCTGCCCGAGAACTTCAGGTCGTGGACGCACGCGCGCGACACTTGCGACAGCTTGGGGAAGCGCGTTTGCCTCGAGAGTGAATGGAACTTTGCTTGCGAGGGGGAAGAAATGCGTCCGTACCCCTACGGCTGGAAGCGGGACGCCACCGCCTGCAACGCCGATCACACCGACATCACTACCGCCGGCGGCACCCTCAAGGACATGCGCGCTCCCGCGGACGCTTATCCCAGGTGTGTCAGCCCCTTCGGCGTCCGCAATCTCACCGGCAACCTCGAAGAGTTCACCACCATCGACCGCACGACCCCCGAGCGCCCGGCGATGAAGGGCGCGTACTGGCAGCCTGGCCGCAATCACTGCCGCGCGGCGCAGACCGCTCACGACCGTTACTACAACGGCACGGAGACCGGTTTCCGCTGCTGCTCGGATCCCGAGTAGACCCTCCTCCTCGTGCCCCCCCAGCTCAGGGGTAGCTGCCGGGTTCTTCGAGGCTCGATCCTTCGTCGAGCCCGAGCATCAGATTCATGTTCTGAATGACTTGGCCCGCGCCGCCTTTGACCAGATTGTCCAGGGCGCTGAAGCAGGTGAGCACGCGGGTCTCTTCGCCTTCAGGCTGGCCGAGGGTGTAGCCCACCTCGGCGTAGTTCGAGCCCGCGACGGCGATGACCTCCGGAAGCCGAGCTTTGGGACGGCGTACGAACCGGGCTCCGTCGTACGCGGCGTCGAACGCCGCGGAGATCTCCGTCTCGCTGGTCTCGCTCGGCACGCGAACGAAGCTCGTGACGAGGATGCCGCGGGTGAGCGGGGCGGACACGGGGACAAATTGGATTCGCGCCGACCCGCCGGCTTGTCGCAAGGTGTGGTCGATCTCCGGCGCGTGCTGATGTGAGAGCGGTCGATATGCACGTAGATTTCCCGAACGCGTCGGGTGATGGGTGGTGGGCGACGGCATCGCTCCGCTACCGCTCGATCCAGTGATACCGACGCTGGGCACGTCTCCGGTGAGCAGACCAGCCCGAGCGAGCGGGATCAGCCCGAGCTCGACAGTCGTGGCGAAGCACCCGGGAGAAGCGACCGCACGGGCGCGGGAGATGCGGTCCGCCGCTACCTCCGGAAGCCCGTAGACGAACTCGTCGAGCAGATCGGGGTGGGGGTGCTCTTCGCCATAGAACTCGGCGTAGAGCGCCGGATCCTTCAGACGATAGGCCCCTGAGAGGTCGACGATCTTCACGCCAGCGTCGAGAAGCTGTGGCATGACTCGCGCGCTCACCGTGCTCGGCAGCCCGAGCAGAACGACATCGGCGCCCGCCGCCGCGTCTTTGGGCGACAGGTCCTCGAACCTGAGCTCGGTCATCGCCTCGAGATTGGGGTGAGCGCGGCTGAGCGGCTCTCCCACATGGTCTACGGCGCACGCGCGGAGCAAGTCCACCGACGGGTGCCCCAGGAGCCTCCGGATGAGCTCGGCTCCCGCGTATCCGGTCGCGCCGAAAACGACCGCCTTGTAGCTCGTCACCCAACGGAGCCTAGCAGGGTGCTGAAAAAACCCCTGCAATGGAAGCTGACGGCGAAACCGTCGTCCGGCGCCGATCGATCAGGGGCCGAAGCCGCCGAAGCCGCCGCCGCCACCGAAGCCGCCGCCGCCACCGAGGCCGCCGCCGCCGCCGGTTCCAGGTCCGCCACCGGTTCCAGGGCCCCCGCCCGCACCGGGGCCGCCCGTGCACTGACTCGTGTCGAAGGTGCACGCCGCCGAGCAGATCAGCGTGCCGTTCGGCATGGAGTTGACCGTGGCGCTCGCGCAGGTCTCGCCGTTGATGTTGGCGCCGTCACACATTTCCCCCTGATCGACGACGCCATTGCCGCAGGTGCCACTCGGGCCACCACCGGCACCCTGACTGCACTGAGTCAGGCAGGCGTTGGCGTCGGTGCCCATGCAGGTGCACTCTTCGAAGCACGTCGAGCACTGCGCGCAATCCGGAGCGGTCGAGCACCCGGGCGTCCCCACTGGACCCGATCCAGCCGAACCGTCGTTCTGGCCGTCACTCGAGGTGTTGCTGCTGCCGCCGCATGCCGGAGCGGCCAGTGCGGCGGCGCCCAAAGCGGTCAACAGAGCCAGGGTCCTTTTGGTCATTGGGGTACTCCGAGCAAAGAAGGGGTGCGCCGCAAGGTGGCATGAAACTCGGTGTGCGAGGACCCGATTCGAACCTGCACGGAGCCTAGATTCCGGCGGTGCCACACGACTTCAGCCAGACAGGAACGTGCTGGATGGTCACTTGGTTTTTGCGCCTTCGGAGAGCGTGATGGGGATCCAAAACGAGCGCATCTTCGTCATCTCGCCGCGTCGCGTATAGCCCGCCAGTCCGTAGAGCACGTTCCACCAATGGCCGTCCGGCGTCTCACCGTAGGAGAAGACCGGGAACAGGTGGATTTGCCAGTCGGTCCCGCCGGTGACCTTGGTCTCGTTGTAATACACGTTGCCGACCAGTTGAGAGACGCTGTCACGATTGGCGAAGCGCCAGTAGAACGGGAACGCGACGGTCGTCCGCTTGTTTTGCTCGGCGAAGTCCCAGAAGAAGGGCGCGACGACGGTGTGCGAGTCGTGTCCATTCCGTCCGAGGTACAGGATCGGGTGGATGTTCGTGTTCCATCCCCTCAAATGATGTTTGTGCTGGAAGAACGGCGTGATCCAAGTTTCTTTGCTGATGCCGTAGCGCGTCGACCGGGCGTAGAACGGGAATATGACCTTCGTCGACTCCCTCGGGCTTTCCCGAAGGAACAGAAACGGGAAGAGTAGCTTCTGGTCGAGCCCCGCGTCGGCGTCGCGGTAGTGCCACCAAAGCGGGGTGATCATGTCGAGCTCGGTTCGTCCGCGGTAGCGCGCGTACCCCCAGGTCGCGAAAGACGTCGCGCCCTCTTCGCTCTTCGAGCGAACGAAAAACGGGTTGATGAGAAGCGAGGAGTTGCCCTTCCGGCCGTAGTGAAAGAGCGGGAAGATCGTCGTGTGGCGCTCGTTCTTGCCCCACACGCTCCAATAGAACGGAAACAGGTGGAGCTTGTCCTGCTTCTGATTGTGGGCGCGGATGTATGGCCCCCAGACGTTCACCCAGCTCAGATCGCGGTCGTTGTACCGGTAGTAGTGGAGGAGCGGCGGAATGACCTCGTACTTCCGTTCCTCGTTCTGACCGTAAAAGTAGAACGGCGCGATCCCGAAATCGAGGTTGTGCGAGGTGCGGGTGTCGCACGTGGGTCCGCCCTCCCATTTGCAAAACCCCGGACCGACGAGGTTGAAACCACCCTCGGCGTCGTTCTGAAGATACGTGAGAAGCGGCGGGATGACGGTGTAGCCGCCCCTCGGACGCTTGCCATGGAAGTACAATGGGGCGAGCCAGTCGTCTCGTTCTTCCGGGGTACGCCGATTGACGAACGGCCCAACCACCGTCGTGCGGCTCTTTCCTTCCCGGAGGTTCCAGAAGATCGGGAACAGGATGTCGTCGGCGCGCGTCGCGCTCCTACGGTTGTAGTAGACGCCGCCGAACAGAGATGCGCGGTCGGGTTTGCTGGGATCGGTGAGCGAAGGTTTGGTCCGCTCGAACCAAACTGGAAACCCTACGCGGAGGCGATACCCCCCGCTCTGCTCCGAATAGTAGAGACCGTAAAAGCGGCGCTTGGTCAGCTCTTCGTCCCGTCCGAGCTCGGCGTCGTCCGGATCGGTGTCGGTGCCAATCCGCTTCTCGATCGATTTCTTGACCTTGAGTGGATCCCGCGGCAGTGACGGTGCTTGCGACGGCGGGAGCAAGCTCTCGCCGCCGCCGGCAGCGTGCGGCTCCGGCGTACCCGGGGGCAGCTGGGGCTGAGGATCGGCTTTTTTGGGTGCCGGACGTGGCCGCTGACCGGGGCTGAACCCCTGGCCGCCGCCGTAGGGCGTGGCTTGCCCGAGCGCGCCCCCCGCACCCGTCCACAGGGCGACGGCGACGAGCCCGGCGCGCCGAAGGCGCCGCAACGATTGTCTCAATCGTTCCCTCCGGCTCGGGGGGTCGAGCCGAGCAGGCGGTCGGCGATGATCCGCGTCGCCCGATCTCGGGGCACTTGCTCTTGGCTGTGCTGGAGCAGGTCCTTGAGTTGCACGGTGCCGGTCTCGATCTCGCTCTCTCCGATGATGGCGCAAACCCGTGCCCCCGAAGAATTGGCGCGTCGGAGCTTGCTCTTGAGCGAGTTTTGTCGCCCGTCCACGTCGACTCGCACGCCGAGCTGCCGTAGCTCCCGCGCGAGCACGAGTCCGTCGATGGTGGCTTTTTCGCCCATCGGCACGACGAAGCACGACGGTTCGACCACACGTTCGCTCTCCCCCATGGCTAGAAGAATGCGCTCGAGCCCCATGGCAAACCCGATGGCGGGGATCTTCGGGCCGCCGAGGTCTTCGACCATCGTGTCGTACCGGCCCCCGCCGGCGAGAGCGTTCTGCGCTCCTAGCTCGCCTGCGCTCGAGCTGATTTCGAACAGGGTTCGGTTGTAGTAGTCGAGCCCTCGCACCAACCCGGGGGACACTCGAAACGGAACTTCGAGGGCCTCGAGCTGAGTCTTGAGTGCGTCCCAGTGCGCTCGGTCCTCGTCCGACAGGTAATCGAGAATCGACGGGGCGCCTTCGACGGCGGCTCGATCGCCTTCGTCCTTCGAATCGAGCACGCGAAACGGGTTCACCTCGATTCGAGCCCGCGAGTGCTCACTCAAGTCGGCGGCTTTCGGCCGGAGGAAGTCCAAAAGCACACTGCGGTACTTCGGCCGTGTCTCGGGACCGCCCAGCGAGCTGATGCTGACCTCGAGCTCGCCGATGCCGAGATCGACGAACATCGACACCAGCATCGAAATCATCTCGGCGTCGCACGTCGGGCCCGGGTCGCCGAAAATCTCGCACCCGGCCTGGTGAAACTGGCGCTGACGACCGCGCGCGGGCCGCTCGGCGCGGAACATGGGACCGAGGTAGTACCATCGGCTGATGGGCTCGAGCGCTTGCACCGCGTGCTGAACATACGCTCTGGCTGCGCTGGCGGTGCCCTCGGGACGGAGGGTGAGCGAGTCGTCGTGGCGCTGAAAGGTGTACATTTCCTTTTGCACGACGTCGGTGGATTCCCCAATCGACCGGACGAAAAGATCGGTCGGCTCGAGGATGGGCGTGCGGATCTCCGAATAGCCGTGCAGTGTCGCAGCCTCGATGAACGCGGCCTCGAGCCGTTGCCAACGCCAAATCTCGGCCGGGAGGATGTCGTGCATCCCCTTAGGCGCTTGAAACCGTGTGGGTTTTCCCATGGAGAGGCTCAGGCGGGCGGTCGACCGGGCTTATGCAGGCTGGGCGGGGTCGGGTCAAGCTCCGGGCAGAGCCCGATCTACCCAGGATTCCGCCGCGGATCAGCATCAGAAGCCACCATTGGCGCTTTTCGGGCCCTCGCGGGGAGCCCTTGCTAGACGAAGCGGGATGCGCGCTGCTGCTATCGACCTCGGGTCCGTGCGAGTCGGCCTGGCCGTCGCTGACGACCTGGGCATGCTGGCACATCCGCGGGACGCGCTGGACGGGCGAGATAGGCCCAGGCTCATTGCCCTTTTGCGCCGCCTTGCCGACGACGAAGGCATCGAGGTTTTTCTCGTCGGCCTTCCACGGTCGATGGACGGCAGCGAAGGCAAGGCGGCCCGACGCGCCCGCGACTTCGCCGAGGCTCTGGGTCAAAAATCCGGCCGCGCGGTCGAGCTCGTCGACGAGCGGTTGAGCACGGTCGAAGCCGCGGCGCGCCTTCGCGAAGGTGGGCACGATTCGCGAAGGGCGCGTCATCGTGTCGATAGTGCCGCCGCGGCCGTTTTGCTCCAGGCGTGGTTGGATGCGCGCTCGAGACCGTCCACGTGAGCAAAACGAGCGCACGCCGGCCGGCGAAGCGGCCAAAACGTTCGATTGTGCCGAATCAGAAACGCTCGACCAAGAAAACCGCCAAACGCCGACGGAAGAGGACCGGCCTGCTCGCTTGGCGAGTGCTCAGTCTGTCACGCTGGTTCATCGGAGCACTGATCGCGGCGGTCGTCGGGTTCGTCGTCTGGGCCGAGCTCAGTGGCCCGGGTGACGGCAGCGCTCTCGTCGTCGAGTTGCCGGGTGAGCGTGAGGCCGCGGTCGATGCGCTCGAGCAAGCGGGACTGCTCGGCAGCCCACGCGCATTTTCGCTGTACCTGTCGTTGTTCCGACCCGGCGCGAAAATCGAGGCAGGTCAACACCTCCTCGTGACCGGACTCTCGCCACGAAAGTTGATCTCGTGGGTGAGCCGCAGCGCGGCCAGGCCGAGCGTGAAAGTCACGGTTCCCGAAGGGTGGAACCAGTTTCAAATTGCACGGCGGCTCGAGGAAAAGGGCGTTTGCACGGCAAGCGCTTTTCTCGTCGCAGCAAAAACGGAGGCGCTCCGCCGCGAGCACGGAATTCGCGGACCGACACTCGACGGCTACTTGTTTCCGGCGACGTACGGCCTTCGCCGGAACGGCTCCCCCGCACGTGTGATCGCCAGGTTGGTCGAAGAGCTCCGAGATCGCCTGAAGGCGATGGAAGCCGTCAACGGCAAGAGTTTCGAGCGCTTGCGACGAGAGCGGGACTGGGGCGAACACGAAATCCTCACGCTGGCGTCGATCATCGAAAAAGAGACGGCCAATCCCAAGGAGCGGAGCACGATTGCCGGCGTTTTCTTCAACCGCCTCGATGACGAGAGCTTTCTACCGCGCGCTCGGCTTCAGTCGGATCCCACCGCCGGCTACGGGTGCCTCGTCCTCGGCACACGTGTGCCTTCATGCGGTAAATACGACAAGCGCAAGGTGACCCCCGAGATGCTCAGGGACGCGACGAACACTTACAACACGTACCGACACGCCGGGCTTCCGCCAGGACCCATCGCCAACCCTGGAGAAGCCGCCATCGAAGCCGTGCTCGAGCCGGCCGATACCCCGTACTACTACTTCGTCGCGTCGCGGGACGGACAGCACGTTTTCAGCCGTACTCTCGCCGAGCACGAAGCCGCCATCGACCAAGCGCGCTGAATTGCTCGGCGTGGGTTCCCCTTTGGCCGTAGCGGCGGTAGATGGCGCGCATGAGCGCGTTCGAAGACACCGTCCGCACCGTGCAGTTCCTCTCGGTCGACGCCGTGGAAGCGGCCAACAGCGGTCACCCCGGCACGCCGATGGCGTTGGCGGGGATCACCGTCGATATCTATTCTCGATATCTGCGGTACGACGTCGAGCGCCCGGACTGGCCGAATCGCGACCGGTTCGTGTTGTCGTGCGGGCATGCCTCGATGCTGCTGTACTCGGTGCTACATCTCGCCGGGTACGATCTGTCCCTCGACGAGCTGAAGAACTTCCGGCAGTGGGGCTCGAAGACGGCGGGGCACCCGGAGATCGGTCATGCTCCGGGTATCGAGACGACCACTGGGCCACTCGGACAAGGTATCAGCAACGCCGTTGGCCTGGCGCTCGCCTCGAAGCTGGCCGGCGCCGAAGTGAATACGGCAGACGACCCGATCATCGACTACCGCGTGTTCGTGCTCGCCTCCGACGGCGACCTCATGGAGGGCGTGGCGAGCGAGGCATCGAGCTTGGCGGGCCATCTCGGCCTCGACAACCTCGTGGCCATCTACGACGACAACAAGATCAGCATCGACGGCTCCACGGACATTGCATTCACCGAAGACCGGGCCAAGCGCTACGAGGCCTACGGTTGGTTCGTGCAGAGCGTAGACGGTCACGATCCCGAACGAGTTCGGCGGGCGCTCGACGCCGCCATCCAGGAGAAGGGCCGGCCATCCCTCATCGTGGCTCGAACTCACATCGCGATCGGCGCACCGACCAAACAAGATACGGCAGCGGCTCACGGCGCGCCGCTCGGAAAAGACGAGGTCGCGGCGACCAAGAAAGCCGCGGGGTGGCCGCTCGATCCGTTTCACGTGCCGCCGTCGGCAAAGAGCTACTTCGAACCCTGGGCGAAGGAAAATCGTGCGCGCCGCGAGGCGTGGGAGAAGAATGCTACGGCATTGAGTGGCGATCGCGCGGCCAAGTGGAAAGCGCTCAGCGCCCGGAGCGTGCCCGAGGACTTGCTCGAGCAACTCATCCTTGGTGACGAGAAGAAGACTGACGCGACGCGATCGCTGTCGTCGGCGGTCCAGCAGAAAGTGGCAGCGCTCGTGCCGTCACTCGTCGGTGGCTCGGCGGATCTCGCCGCATCCTGCAAGACGACGATCAAAGGTGGCGGGGACGTTGCACGGGGAGAGCTCTCCGGCCGCAACATTCACTTCGGCGTTCGCGAACACGCCATGGGGGCGATCGTGAACGGCCTGGCGTTGAGCGGGTTTTTCATTCCCTATGGCTCGACTTTCCTCATTTTCAGCGACTACATGCGCCCGAGCATGCGTCTCGCCGCACTCATGGAGCAGCAGGCGCTGTTCATCTTCACTCACGACTCGATCTACCTCGGCGAGGACGGGCCGACCCACCAGGCCGTAGAGCAGGTTTGGGCGCTTCGACTCATCCCCAACTTGGACGTCGTCCGGCCGGCGGATGGACTCGAGTGCGCGGCGATGTGGGCGCACGCCCTCACGCGCCGCGACGGCCCGACGGCGTTTGCACTGTCGCGCCAAAAGCTGCCGGCGCTCGACCGCCCGGCGACCTTCGAACCCCGACAGATGCTGCAAGGGGCCTACATCGTTTCCGATGCCGACGACCCCAATCTGGTGCTCATCGCGACCGGCAGCGAGGTGCATGTCGCCGCGGAGGCGAAAACGATCCTCGAAGCCCGAGGGAAACGCGTCCGGGTCGTGTCCGCTCCAAACTGGAGCGCCTTCGAGCGACTGCCACCTGGCGAGCAGGAGGCGGTCTTGGGCAAGGGCATCCCCCGCGTGACGATCGAAGCTGGGCGAACGACCCCGTGGAAGGGCGTCACAGGTTTTGGAGGGGTCGCGATTGGTGTCGACCGTTTCGGCGCATCGGCTCCGGCAGAGCGACTCCAGGTCGAGTTTGGTTTGACGGCAGAGAAGGTTGCCGAAGCCGCACTCGGCGCGACCACCTGATTCTCGAGGCGTCGCAGTAGATCGCAGATACTCTTTACCGGGGAGTATTTATGGACTCTAGCTGGGAGTATGAGTACTCCATATAGCTAGTATTTATATTCCCATGGGGGGAATACTGTCCCTCGGCTCGGCGTCACGGTCGGCTATCCACGTGACCGACCCGGGGCGGGCGTCGAGGTAGAGGCGCGCGGGTATCGATTCTTCGTCGCCCGCCTCGCGCGCGGCGCGAATGACCGGGGCTTTGAGTCGGCCGCGGCACAGTACGAGGGTCCTCCGGGCGCCGACGAGGACTGGTCGAGTGAGCGTCACCCGCGGCTCGAGGTCGCCACCGGGCTCCACGTCCGTCACGAGAGAGCTCGTGTGACCGACCGCGCCGGTTCCCGGAAAAAGCGAAGCCGTGTGGCCGTCGGTGCCGGCTCCCGCGACCACGAGATCGAAGCTCAGCCCCGCGCGACCGTCCGCGTCGAGATCGAGCGCGCGCTCTCTGGAAACTCCGAACTTGGCACACAGCGTCGCCTCGTATGTCGTCGCCGCCGCACTCGGTGGTAGCTCCCCGCGCATCCGATGAACCGTCGACGCCGCGGCGCCGATCCTGTCGAGAAGGTCGCGTTTCGCTGCAGCGAAGTTGCTCCGAGGATCGTCGGCGGGCACGCAACGTTCGTCGACCCAGAACCAATGAACCTTCGACCAATCCACGCCCCGAGCGTCGGCAAGCGCGTTGTAGGCGGGACCCGGCGTCGAACCGCCGCTCAGTGCGACCCTGGCCACGCCTCGCTCGGCGATCGCGGTTTGCATGGCGTCGACCATCAGCGCCGCGGCCTCCTTCGCCACCTCGGCACCGTCCGCGCGGATGAGTAGCTGGCCCGCTCGATTCATGCCGCCCTCGTTTTTGACTTCACGAATTCGAGCGCCTCGCGGGCGAGCGAGCTCGCATCCTGCGCGACCGCCGCGCGACAGGCCATGTCTGCGTCCGGACGTTTCGGGAAAGCGAACTGCCTCGTGGCGTGCGGCGCGCCATCGACTTCCAACGTCCAGGCGGCGCGCAGGGGATTGGCCTCACGCTGAATGACGCCGCGGACGCGGCTACCGGCGGCCTCGGCATCTACTCGCACCGAGTCGAGTGTTCCCGGGCGAACATCCTGACGTTCGGAGGTGCGAACGGTCACCTCGACGGCTAGGCCCGAACCGTCGAGCAACTTCTCGTCCCGATGGGTCCAGCCCAGCTTGCTTCCGAGCCAGCTCACGAGAAGGTCGGTCTGGGCGCTCGAGCCGGGGAGATCTCCCGACGTGTGGGTCAGCTCGATGGCGCGGATCGCTTGGGCCGCCGGGCGACGGTCCGGGTCGTCGAAAAAGCGTGCGACGAGATCGCACCATCGATGCATGCGAAGGAAGGCGAGGTCCTCGATTCGGCCCGCCGACATCGAGCAGATGTCGGCGGCCCGGTCGACGCCGAGCTCCACGCTGTCGAAGATCAGCCGGTCGACCGAGGGCGCCAGCGCGTCGACGACGTGGTCGTGGGCGTTTGGGCCGACGTAGAGCACCGACGGCACCCGAGCATCGGTCAGCGCCTCGACGATGCTTCCAGCGCGCTTGGTCACCACGACGCCCAGCTCGAGTTCGACGCGATCCGCGCAGACGGTCGGGCGGCTCCCGGAGGGATCCAAACGGCAAACGGCTTCGACATTCCCGTTCATCTGCCAAGGGGGCAGCGTTGGGTCCACGGTGATGAGCACCGTGCGAGCAGACAGGTTCGCGCTCACTTCGTCGAGCAGTGGGATGAAAGACGGCAGGGCCCGCTTGCCGGAAACTGCCACGAGGTTGAGCGTGTGAGCGCGCACCTTGGCCTGCTCGCTCGTATCACTCCAGATGCCGCGCATCGCTCGCTCGAGCTCGGCGATTTTGTCGCTGACGCGTCCGCTCTCGCTCAAGGCTTGCTCCAGCGGTGCCCTTCGACGGCGAGCAGGGCTTTGGCTTCGCTCGGACCCCAACTGCCAGACTCGTAGGTCGAGAGTCGGGGCTCGCCGTCTCGCCATGCCGCGAGAATGGGGTCGACGTAGGTCCACTGGGCCTCGACTTCGTCATCTCGGGTGAACAGGGTGGCGTCCGCTCGCATCGCATCTAGGAGCAGACGTTCGTACGCCTCCGGGCTCTCCTCGCCGAACGCCGTCCCGTATCGAAAGTCCATCGCTACTTCTCGAATCGCCGTGGTCTGCCCTGGCACTTTGGTGGCGAAACGCATGGCGATGCCTTCGTCGGGTTGTATACGCAAGAGGAGCGCGTTGGGTTGCTCGGCCGCACCGGGAACGTCCCGAAACAGTGGATGGGGCAGTGCTCGGAAGTTGAGGGCGATTTCCGTCACCTTCTTTTTTAGACGCTTGGCCGCCCGTAAGTAGATCGGCACGCCGCCCCATCGCCAGTTGTCCAGATGCATGGCGAGGGCCGCGTAGGTTTCGACTTGCGACTCCGCAGCCACGTCCGGCTCGTCGCGATAGCCGTGCACTTCGTCGCCACGCACGACGCCGCGGGTGTACTGCGCCCGAACCGTGCTCAACCGTGCTGCTTCGTGCCCGACGATGGGGCGAAGAGCGCGGAGCGTCTTCACCTTTTCATCGCGTACCGCGTCGGCCGCCCAAGAGATGGGAGCCTCCATCGTGACCATGCAAAGCAGCTGCAGGGCGTGGTTCTGAATGATGTCGCGCATCAACCCGGTCGCCTCGTAGAATTTTCCGCGACCTTCCATGCCGATGTGCTCGGCAGCCGTGATCTCGATGTGCGAGATGTGATCGCGATTCCAAAGCGGCTCGAAGATCGTGTTGCCGAACCTCAGAACCAGGAGGTTTTGCACCGTCTCCTTGCCCAGGTAGTGGTCGATTCGGAAAATCTGCTTCTCTTCCAGCTTGGCGAGCAGGTCGCGGTTGAGTGCGCGCGCGCTTTCGAGATCGACTCCGAACGGCTTTTCGACGATGACCCGTGGATACGTGCCTTCCGGCGCAGACTTCGGCGCCCGGCAGAGACCGGCGGCGTGCAGGTTGTCGACGATCGGCCGAACCGACGCGGCCGGCACTGACAGATAGAAAACTCTGCCGCCGCGGGTCCCGCGCTGCTCGTCGAGTTGCTCGAGCTTTTCCGACAACCGCTGGTAGGCGGCCGGCTCGTCGAAGTTGCCCTGCACGTAGACCATCGATTGAGCGAGGTCGTCCCAAACCGCGGAGTCGATGGGTTTGTGGCGCGAATGCTGCTCGACGCTCTCTTTCATCCAGGCGCGGAACTCGTCGTCGCTCTTGTCGCGACGCGCGAACCCGACGATGCCGAACGCTGGGGGCAAGAGGCGATTGCGGCCGAGGTTGTAGATGCCCGGCAACAGCTTTCGACGGGCCAAGTCTCCGCTGGCACCGAAAATGACGGCGACGCAAGGATCCACCGCCAGATCGGTCGCCATCCCGGAACGAAGTGGATTACCTGGAGGGGGAATGCTTTCCATCGGCGCCTCGATGGTCACGCCGGGCGACGTTGGAGGCAAGGGCGAAACCCGGTGCCGCCCATCGGAATCGCGGTGCCTACGAGAGGCCTGATAGGCTCCGCCGCATGGCGGACTACAAGGTCGGAATGATCGGGCTCGGCGTGATGGGGAAGAACCTCGCGCTCAACATCGCCGACAAGGGATTCGCCGTCGCCGGGTGGGATGCGTGGGCCGATCAAGTCGACAAGTTCGACTCGGAGTCCGCGGGCTCACCGATCAAGGGGTTTCGAGATCTCGAAGAATTCATCCGGTCGCTCGAGCGGCCGCGTCGAGTCGTGCTTCTGGTCAAAGCCGGCCAGGTCGTGGACGACACGATCGCGAAGATCGCGCCCCTGCTCGACGAAGGCGACTTGATCGTCGATGGAGGCAACGAATTTTTCGAGAACACCGAGAGGCGGGCGAGAGAGCTCGACGCGCGAGGGTTGCGGTTCTTCGGGATGGGGGTCTCCGGCGGCTCTGAAGGCGCCCGTCTCGGGCCGTCGATGATGCCTGGCGGCGACGAGGCGGCGTATTCCGAACTCGCGCCGGTGCTCGAGAAGGTCGCCGCCCAAGTGGAAGACGGCCCCTGCGTCACGTACATCGGTCCCGGCGGCGCCGGGCACTACGTCAAAATGGTTCACAACGGCATCGAGTACGGCGACATGCAGTTGATCGCCGAGGCCTACGACGTGCTCAAGAACATCGGTGGTTTGTCGAATGCCGAGCTCGCAGAGACGTTCGACGAATGGAATCGAGGCGAGCTCGAGTCGTTTTTGATCGAGATCACCGCCAAGATTTTCACGCGCAAAGACGACGAGTCCGACGCGGACCTGCTCGATGTCATCGTCGATTCGGCGTCGATGAAGGGCACCGGAAGCTGGACCGTGCAGGACGCGGCGCGCCTGGCGGTGCCGGTACCGACGATAGCCGCCGCGGTGGACGCTCGTGTGCTGTCGGGCATGCGTGAGGATCGCCTGAAGGTCGCCAAAGTGCTTCGCGGACCCTCGCCCTCGAAAACCGAGCGAACGGAGCTCGTTTCCGACGTCCGTGCGGCGCTCTACGCCGCCAAGTGCGTCAGCTACGCCCAGGGCATGCACCTCATTCGCAAGGCCAGCGACGACCGGTCCTGGGGCGTGAATCTCGGGGAACTAGCGAGAATCTGGAAGGCGGGGTGCATCATCCGCGCGGGTTTTCTCGGTCGTATTCAGGAAGCTTTCGGCCGAAACCCGCAACTACTGAACCTGCTCATCGACCCGTCCTTCGCCGAGGAGCTCGCGGTTCGTCAAGCGGCGTGGCGTCGCGTCGTGTCTTTGGCGCAAGGGTCGGGTATCGCAGTGCCCGCGACGGCGGGCTCGCTGGCGTACTACGATGCACTTCGCAGGCAGCGGCTGCCGGCCAACATGATCCAGGCACAACGCGACTTCTTCGGCTCGCACACCTACGAGCGGCTCGACAAGTCCGGAACGTTTCACACCGAGTGGGAAAAGTAGACCTCCCCATCGTCCTGATTCCGCACCCCCACGTTCGTGTCGACCCGAACGTGCTCGGGGGAAGCCCCCATGTGGTGGGGTCCCGCGTGCCGGTTCGACGGCTGTGGACGTTCTTCCGAAACGGCACGCCGGTCGAGACCATCCTGCGCCGATATCCCAAGCTCGGCCCAGCCAAGGTGTTCGACGCGCTCGCGTTTGCGGCGGACAATCCCGAAGTTGTCGAAGCCGACCTCGAACGCGAAGCCACGCTCTTGGAAAAAAGCGGCCAGAAGACCGAAGGCGTCCGCCCCACCAAGCAGATCGATCTGCCCTTCAACGGCGATTCGCCGAAGTCGTCGAGCTAGCGCCCGGCACCAAGTCGTCGGGTTTCCAACGGGCTGATCGGAGCGAGCCTTTGGCCCCGCCAAGGGTCGAAGGCTCCTCGTGTGCCGCCCGAGGGACTGCGCCTGATGCCTGGCTAAGTGATGGAAATAAATGGATAATATGGCTCTCCAGGGCTGCGCCACAGAGGTCGCGTGGTGGAGCAAGGCGAGGGACGGCTGGGGCAGGGTTTTTGGCTCACCGCCACACCCGAAAATTTCACCCTTTACAACGGGGCGAAATGGGGCGATTTGGCTGGCCGCGATGGTTTTGGTGGCGACCGAGAGTTGCTTCCACGGCCATCGAGGTTGCGAACCCGCCCACTCGGCGGGGACGAGATGGGAACTACAGTTTTAGGGCGATCACTGCCCTTCCAAGTGCCGGCGGAGGCCGGTGGGCCTCTAGGAGGATGAATTAGCATGGCTAAGAGAATTTCAGGACCGGTGCTGGGGATTATGTGTGTTGGCGTGGCCCCGTTGCTCGTCGATTGCGGAGGCATGCCAGGACTGCCGGGAATGCCCGGCGGCTGCCCGGCGGACATCAGCGATCCTTCAGCAATCATGAGCGCGAACTTTGGCCTCGACGCGAAGGTCGAAGGGAACTTCAAGGCGGCGCTTTCTGCCGGCGCGACGTTCAAAAAGCTCGCGGCGGACATCGAAGCCGATGTCGCCGGCGCGTGCGGAAAGCTCGCGATGGACCTCGGCGCCAGCGAAGCGGACGTCGCCGGTGGCGACGGCCCGGGCGACAAGGCGAAGGCCGCTTGCGGCGCTGCCGCGAAGATGATCGGCGACGTCAAGGCGAAGGTCTCCGGCTCGCTCAAGGTCGACTTCGAGCCTCCGGTTTGTTCGGCTTCGGTCGACGCCATGGCCAACTGCGCCGCATCGTGCGACGCCACCATCGAGCCCGGCAGCGTCAAGGTCGAGTGCGAAGGCGGCGAGCTGAGCGGCAAGTGCTCCGGCGAGTGCAGCGGCAGCTGCGAGGTCGAGGCGGGCGCGGAGTGCTCCGGCGAATGCGCAGGCACCTGCACCGGCAAGTGCGAAGGCGATTGCTCCGGCAAGTGCGACGGCAAGGACAGCAGCGGCGCGTGCGAAGGCCAGTGCGAAGGCACTTGCAGCGCGACCTGCTCGGGTACCTGCAGCGCGTCGTGCAAGGTCAGCGGCAAGGCCGATTGCTCGGGCTCCTGCTCGGGTGGCTGCAGCGTCGAGCTCGAGGCACCCAAGTGCTCGGGCGAGCTGAAGCCGCCGGAGATGAGTGCGGAGTGCCAGGCGAACTGCGACGCCGAGGTCAACGCCAAGCTCGAGTGCAGCGAGCCGAAGCTCTCGATTTCGATCGAGGGTGCGGCCGACGCGGAAGCAGCCATGAAGCTCAAGGCTGCGCTCCAGGCGAACCTGCCGGCCCTCATCAAGGTGACGGCGGGCATCGGTGGCAAGATCGAGGGCCTCACGGCCAGCGTGACGGCCTCGCTCAAGGGCATCGGCCAGGTGGTCGGCAAGGGCTCGGCGGCACTCAAGGTCGCCGGCTGCATCGCCGGTTCGATCAAGGCGCAGGCTGAGGCTTCGGTCCAGATCAGCGTTTCGGTCGAGGCGAGTGCCTCGGCGAGCGGCGAAGCCAGCGCTGGCTGACGGACCCCGAACGCAAAAATGCACGGCCGGCCTCGCGGGATTCCCGCGGGGCCGCTGTGTTTTTGTCCCGGAAGAACTTGCTCGGTGGGAGTGGTGGAAGCCTCAGCCGAGCTCCCGAGCGAGCGAGAAGGATGCGGCGCCGCCCACCAGAGAGTCGAGCTGGTCCCGATGCGCGGGCCTGGGCGGGCAGCGACGACGGGCTCTCAGGCTGCGGTCGACGGCCTCTTCGCACCGCGTACGAAACGCCGGGTCCCCGTCTATCTCGGTGGCGAGCGCTTGCCGGGCCCGCTCTTGCCAAGGCGGTTGGCGGCAGATCAGAAGGACGTCGCATCCGGCTCGCACCGCTCTGACCGCGCTTTCCTCCACCGGCATCCGGTTCGCCAGCGCGCCCATTTCGAGATCGTCCGAAAACAGAACGCCTTCAAAGCCGAGCTCGTCGCGGAGGAGGCCTGTAGCGATCGCGGAGCTCAAGGTCGCCGGCGCGTTGCGATCGAGCGCCGGATAGAGCACGTGAGCGCTCATCATCGCGTCGACGTCCGAGCAGAGCGCGCGAAAAGGAACCATCTCGACCTCGTCGAGCCGTTCCCGGCCGTGAGTCACGATCGGCAAGTCGACGTGACTGTCCTTTTCCGTGTCTCCGTGTCCCGGGAAGTGTTTGCCGCAGCTCAGCAAACCCTCGTCGCGAAAGCCGAGCGCCACGGCTCGAGCCATCGTCACGACGATCTCGGGCTCCGCGCCGAAAGATCGGTCGCCTATCACTGGATTTTTGGGATTGCTGTCGACGTCGAGCACTGGAGCGAAATCCAGGTTGAACCCCGTGGCCCGAAGCTCGACCGCTAGCCCGCGCGCCGCCCGGCGCACGAGCTCTGCTGAGCCACGCAAACCGAGGTGGCGCATTGGCGGAAGCGCGAGGGCAGGGGGCGGCATCCGCCTCACGCGGCCCCCCTCCTCGTCGACGCCGATGAACGGTGGCAGATCTTCCGGGCAGGCGAGGAGAGTCGAACGACACAGCGCCGACGCGGTGTCGATGTCAGGGACGTTGCGTTTGAACAAGATGACGCCGCCGAGCCGACCGTCGCCTAGCGCCTCGTCGACCTCGGCGGGTAGCGCCGTACCGGCGAAACCACCGACGACGAGTTGACCGGCGAGCTCTCGGGTCGACAGCTCCGCGCCGAGTCGCCCCCCGCGAGCGCGCTGGGGGGCGACGGGCGTCGGTTGGCCCCCGCCGTCGGTCAACCAGCGAGATCCCGACGCGCTGCGTCCGCCATGGTTTGCACCATCGAGGTGAGCGCCTTTTGGTCGGGGCCCTCGGCCATGAGCCTGAGCTTGGGCTCGGTGCCGCTCCAGCGGACCAATAGGCGCCCGCGCTTCCCGAGCTTCTTTTCAACCTGTCGCATTTCCTTCTGCAGCTTCGGCATCTTTTCCAGCGGCATTCGATTGGGCAGGCGCACGCTCTCGAGCACCTGGGGGACACGGGTCATGACCTTGGCGAGTTCGCTCACCGACCGCTGCTCCCCGACCGCGATGGCGAGCACCTGAAGCGCGGAGATCACGCCATCACCGGTGGTCGCATGTTCGAGAAACACGAGGTGGCCCGACTGCTCGCCCCCGAATCCGTAGCCCTTCTTGCGCATGAGCTCGACCACGTAGCGATCCCCGACGGGCGTCCGCTCGAGCTTTCCGCCCGCCTTTTCCACCGCGCGCTCGAGCCCGAGATTGCTCATCACGGTCGCGACCAACGTGCGTTTCGGGAGGCGCTTTTTTTCGAGCAGGCGGCGGGCGCACATAGCCATGACCGCATCGCCGTCGACCACGTCACCGTTCTCGTCGACGACGATCAGCCGATCGGCATCCCCGTCGAGGGCGACCCCGAGATCGGCTTTTCGCTTCCGGACTTCGGTCTGCACGTGACCGGGGTGCAGCGCCCCGCAGTCGAGGTTGATGTTGCGACCGTTGGGTTTGACGCCGAGGGAGATCACCTGGGCGCCGAGCTCGGAGAAGATGGTCGGGGCGACCTTGTAGGCTGCGCCGTTCGCGGCATCGACCACGATCTTGAGCCCACTCAAGGTGAGCTCGCGGGGGAAGGTGGCCTTGGCGTAGACGATGTAGCGACCGTTTGAATCGTCGATCCTTTCGGCCCGCCCGACTTTCGCGCCGGTTCGGCTTCCGGCGTCGAGCTTGGTGCCCTCTATGAGGCGCTCGATTTCCAACTCTTCATCGTCCGGTAGCTTGAATCCGTCCGGGCCGAAGATCTTGATCCCGTTGTCACCGTAGGGGTTGTGGCTCGCGCTAATCACGATCCCCGCGTCGGCCCGCATGCTCTGGGTGAGGTTCGCGACGGCGGGGGTCGGTGTCGGTCCGCAGAGCCAGACGTGCCCACCCATCGCGCAGATCCCCGAAGAGATAGCGGTTTCGAGCATGTAGCCGCTCAACCGGGTGTCCTTGCCAATGACGACCCGCGCCGGGCCCGAGCGGCCGCGCCGCGCCACGTAGGCGACCGCGCGCCCGAGCCTCAGGGCGAACTCTGGAGTCATCGGCGGCACGTTCGCGCGCCCCCGAATTCCGTCGGTGCCGAACAGCTTTCGCTCAGTCACGGAAGTTGATGAACCCGAGCTCGATGTCGATCTCGGCTTTCTTGAGCAGAGCGATGGCCGACTGCAAGTCGTCACGTTTCTTTCCGCTCACGCGCACTGCGTCCCCCTGAATGCTGCCTTGGACTTTCAACTTGCTGTCCTTGATTCGCTTGACGAGGTCTTTGGCGTGCTCCTTGTCGATGCCTTCCTTGATGGCGACGAGGATCTTGCTCGAACCCTTCGGCCCGGGCTCCGGATCCTTCTTGTCGAGGAACTTCAGGCTCACCTTGCGACGCACCATTTTCGATTCGAGCACATCGAGGGCCGCGCGGGCTCTCTCCTCGCTGTTCGCCGTGATGAGGAGACCGTTTTCCGTCTTCTCGATGCTCGTTTCCGTGCCGCGGAAGTCGTAACGCTGACCCACCTCGCTGCTCGCCTGGTTGAGAGCGTTGGTGACTTCGGCCCAATCGACCGAGGAGACGATGTCGAAAGAGGGCATTCGTTGGCTCGCTCCCTTTGGGGGCTCCTACAGATCGACGGGCGGGTCCGGGGACACGCCCAATAGCTGGGCCCGCGCCTCACCAGCGAGAAAAATCGAGCCGCAGACGACGACGACGCCGCGGGGTCCGACCAGGGACCGGGCTCGCGCGAGAGCATCGGCCACCGTGTCTGCGGTTTCTCCGGGCACGGCCTCGGCCATGACGCTCGGCTCCACCGCTTTTGGCACGCTCGGTTTCACGTACACCCGATGGCCGATGACATGCTCGAGTCGGTCGAGCATCGATCGCCAGTTTTTCGTGGCAAGCGTCCCGAAAACGAGAGCCACCTCGCGTCGCGACTCGATCTCGCCGAGCAAACTGGGATCGAGAACGTGGGACAGGGCTACGGCACCGTCGGGATTGTGCGCGCAATCGAGCAACGTGAGCTCTTGCCCGTTCCTGTGCAGAAGCTCATTTCGCGCCGGCCAAACTGCGTTTTCGATGCCGGTCGCGATGACCTCCGGCTCGATGTCGAGCTCGCGCGCCACGGTCACCGCCACGGCGAGGTTGGAGCCGAACATCGCGAGGCGAGGGTAAGCGATCTGGGCGCCGGGAACCGGCTCTGGCGAGCCGAGCTCGACGATTTCGGCGCCGCAAGCGTCCGCCGCTTTTTCGATGACTTCGCGGGCCTCGGGATGGAGCTTGCCGAGCACGACCTTGCTGCCCTTCTTGATGATCCCCGCTTTCTCTGCGGCGATCGCCCCGAGTGAGTCACCGAGCTCAACGACGTGGTCGAAGGCGATGCGGGTGATCGCGACGACGCGTGGCGGCGGAACGACGTTCGTGGCATCCAACCTGCCGCCCATTCCCGTCTCGAGCACTGCGATGTCGACGCCCGCGTCCTGAAACGCGAGAAACGCCGTGACCGTCGCGGTCTCGAAGAACGTGAGCTCCGGGGCCTCGTCCATCACGCGCGTCAGATGCTCGACGAGTTTCTCGTCGCCGATGGGCTCACCATCGATTTGAATGCGCTCGGCAAAACGGGTGAGGTGAGGCGAGGTGTAGAGCCCGGTCTTCTTGCCGCTCGTGCGCAGAATGGACTCGACGAACGCGCACACACTTCCCTTGCCGTTGGTACCGGCGACGTGCGCGACTTCGAACGCCTTTTCTGGGTTACCCAGGCGGTCGCAGGCCGCACGCACGGCGTCGACTCCGACTCCCTTTCCCTTGGGAATCAGCCCGTACAGCCTCTCGAGAACGCTCTTGAGCTCTGTCACCGCACCTCGCCAGGGAGATGATCTAGCAAATGGTCACGCTTTTCACGCATTTCGCAGAATGTGCCGATATACGCCGGGCCGGCGCGGGGGGGGAGTCCCCCGACACTAATTTGGCCCGGGATCCGCGAATTCGTTAGCCAAAAATCGATGCGTGGGCAGTGCAGACCACTCGGACGGACCAGGAAGCCCCCGCCAAGGCTGCTCGTTCTGCTTTTGGTGAGCCTTGGGCTCGGGCTGCCGGTCGTCGAAGTCGAGGCGACTCCGGCCAAGGGCGAGAAGAAATCCGCCAAATCGGAAGCGGCCGAGCCGCCGAAAAAGGCCCAGAGCCTGGGCTCACCGACCAACGGTCGGCTCGAAAACGGGGTCGCGCTTCGGCGAAAGCAGGGAAGCATCGAGTTTCGGCGCCGCAACGGCGCCCACTGGGGGTTGCCGCATCTGGTCAAGATGCTCGAGCGCGGCGCTCGCAAAGTTCGCCGGAAGCATCCCGGCTCCGTGCTTCTCGTGGGCGACCTTTCGCTCGAGCGAGGCGGGAAGCTCGGCGGCCACAAGTCACACACGAGTGGTCGAGACGCCGACGTCGGTTTCTACCTCGCTCGCGAGGACGGCTCCGCGGTCGAGCCGAAAGGTTTTCGACGTATCGATTGGGAGGGTCGTGCCGTCGACGACCCGCGGGTTCGGTTCGACGATGCGCGCAACTGGGCGCTCGTAGAGGCCTGGGTGACCGACCCTCAAGCGAGGGTGCAGCACATCTTCGTCGCCGCACAGCTCCGGCGACGTCTGCTCAACTACGCTCGAAAACACGGCAAGTACCTTCCGGTCCGACACCGAGCGTCAATCGCGATGAAACAACCCTCGCAGGGGCTCGTCCACGACGACCACTTCCACCTTCGCATTCGCTGCCCCCGCGCTCAGCGTGACGTCTGCGTCTCGGAGCCCTCCGGCCACAAGCCCCGGCGGGAGAAGACCCCCGAGAAAAAGCCCCGCTCATCCGCCAAAGTGCGTCCGGGCTCGCGCGGCGCAGGCTGAGCCATGGCCCCCTGGGCGGCGGCTCTGCGCCCTTGAATCACCTCCGGCGGGGGGCGAGACTCGCCAGAGTGAAGGGACGAGCCGCCGTGCTGGCCACGAGCAACGCACCGTTGCTCGGTCGCGATGCCGAGCTTTGCACTCTGAAAGCCGAAACGAACCGGGCGTTCGACGAAAAGCAAACCCGGATCGTGACCTTGATCGGCGAAACCGGCGTCGGCAAGAGTCGCATCATCACTGAGCTGCTCGATGACATTCGAGCCCAGCCCGGGAAGGCACCACGAGTCTATCGCGCGGCTGCGCGCGCCACGGACCAGAGCTACGGGGTCTTCGCACGCTTGCTCCGAGCCCGCTTCGGTCTGCTCGAAGGCACCGCTCCTAAAGCCGCCGACGACAAAGTGCGTGCCGAAGTCTCCAAGGTGCTCGACGACCGGAAGGTCGGTGACGTTTGTTTTTTCCTCGGACAGATGATCGGCGTGCGGTTCGCCGACAGCCCACTGACCAAAGCCGTGGCCGACGACTCGGTTCAAGCCAAGCTCGTCGGCCGCGCAGTCATCAAGAGCTTCTTCGAAAGTGACGCGAGCCAGGGCCCGCTGCTCTTGATCTTCGAAGATCTCGAGCACGCGGACGATGACTCGGTGGATCTCCTGCGGTATCTGATGGAAAACCTCCAGGTTCAGACCTTCTTGCTTTGCGAAGCTCGTCCGGAGCTCTTGATCCGCCGAGAGGATTGGCCCTCCTACGGGGGCAGTCGTCACCTCCAGCTCGATCTTCGACCCGTTCCGGACGACACCGCGGTTGCGATCATGGAGGAGCTTTTGGGTCGATGCGAAGGAGGTCCCCCGGACGCTCTCGTCGAAGCGGCGGTCAATCTCGCCGGCGGCACCCCGGGACTTCTTCATCAAATGGTGAGGATTTTCCACGATTCGGGGGTTCTCGAGCCGGCAAGCGACGGCAAGTGGAAGGTCAACATCGAGAAGGTCTCGAGCGTGCGGCTCCCACTGACCGTCGACGACGCGGTTTCGGCCCGCATTGCTGCGCTCAGCGCTCCTGATCGCCGACTGCTCGAGCACGCTGCGGCGATGGGCAGCGTCTTGTGGCTTGGTGGCCTCGTTGCCCTTGGTCGAATGGCAGAAAAGCCCCCCGACCTATGGCGGATCGGGCAAGCCGCGGACGTCGGCACGATCCAGGCTCAGCTGACCGACTTGGTGGAGCGTGACTACTTGCTCGAGCTTCCGGACTCGGCGTTCCCCGGCGACAAGGAGTACGTCTTCAAACACAACCTCGAGCGCGAGAAGGTCAGCAACCTCACGAGCGCGGGAGTGCTACGACAGTACCACCAGACGGTCGCCGATTGGCTGGCGCAGATGGAGCAGGTGCGCAGCCAAGAGGAGTACCTCGGCATGCTCGCGGACCATCTCGAGCAAGCTGCCGCGACGGCGCGGGCGGGGTTGACCTACCTCGATGCCGCCGACATCGCACGTAGTGCCTACGCGGCGAACAAGGCGAGCGAGTACTACGCCCGCGGTCTCGAGCTCCTCGGCGATCGTGACGCCGCGCGCCGGATCGATGCGCTGCACAATCATGGTGACGTGCTGCAGCTGCTCGGACGGACGGACGAAGCATTCAAAGCCTTCCGCGAAATGCTGGCCATCGCCTTTCGACTCGGCATCCGACCCAAGGGCGCCGCAGCGCACAACCGAATCGGCCGCCTGTTTCGCGACATTGGCTCTCTCAGCCAAGCATCGGAGCACTTGCAGACCGCGCTCGAGCTGTTCGAGGCTTCCGGAGACGAGCGCGGCATTGCGTCGTGCCACGACGACATCGGCAAGTTGCTCTGGATACGTGGGGAGTACGAGCCGGCGCTCGCCGAGATGCGCGATTCGCTGGACCGGAGAAAAAAGATCGGCGACCGTCGTTCGATCTCTCTGAGCCTCAACAACATCGGGCTCGTGTGGATGGATCACGGCAGCGACCAGAACGCGATCGAGGCGTTCGAGGCGTCGTTGCAGATCCGCCGCGAGATCGGTGACTCCCTTGGAATTACCCAAACGCTCAATAATCTCGGCAGGTTGGCGACGCGCGAGAACGACCACAAGAGAGCCCTCGACCTGTTTCAGGAAGCGCACGACGTCGCCACCGAGATCGGTGAACGAAACCGGATCGCCGTGGTGCTCACCAACATCGGAGAGGCACACGACCGGTTGGGAAATACCGACGAAGCGGTTCGAATCCTGACTCGCGCGGAAGAGTTGTGCGACGAGCTCGGGGACAAGTTGCATTTGGCCGAGGTGAAGCGCGGTCTCGCGAAGGCGTATCTCAAGCAGGGAGACCTGAAGCGCGCCCGTGACAGCATCAAACGAGCGGTCGACTTGTTCGGACAGGTGAGGAGCAAAGTTCACCTCGCCACGGCGCTGAGAACCCTCGGGGAGGTCACGGGCGCCGGGGCGTGGGGTGAAAGCCACAAGTCCAAGGCGGTGGACTACTTCATGCGCTCGATCGCCATCTGCAAGGAGATTGGCAACGAGCTCGAAGTCGCGAAGAGCTACAAGGCGTTCGCGGACCTCGTCTTCCACTCCGCCCAGTACAAACACAACGCCGACATTCAGCGCGAGGCGGTCACCCTCAACGAAATGGCGACCGAAATCTTCGGGCGGCACAAGGTCGCCCCAGCCGACCAAGGCGGGTAACCGATGGCTCTCTCCGCACGACTCCAGCAGGTTGCCGGGACTCTCGACCAGCAGTTCCTCGGCAAGAGCGAGATCGTCCGGCTATTGCTGATCGCGATCGTCGCTCGCGAGCACGCGGTGTTGATCGGGCCGCCCGGCACCGCCAAGAGCGCGCTGCTTCGCACGCTCGCCGAGCTCTTGGATACGAAGTACTTCGAGTACCTTCTTACGCGTTTCACCGAGCCGAACGAAATTTTCGGACCGGTGGACATCGCCGCGTTTCGCGACGGCACCTACCGCCGGCGCACCGCGGGAATGTTGCCCGAGGCGGAGATCGTATTTCTCGACGAAGTGTTCAAGTCGAACAGCGCGATCCTCAACGCGCTTCTGACGCTTCTGAACGAGCGGCGCTACACGTCGGGCGGCGCGGTGATCGAATGCCCGCTGGTCAGCGTGTTCGGAGCCTCGAACGAGGTTCCCACCGACGAGTCACTTTCCGCGTTGTTCGACCGATTTCTGCTCCGGATCCATTCGGACAACCTGGACGCCTACCACTTCAACGAATTGCTCCAGTTGGGGGTCAAGCACGAGGTCAAGAAGCTCCGCGGTGACAAGGTCAAGCCGCTCGTGAGCTCGGCGGAGATCCAGGGGTTTGCCAAGGAGTTGGCTGGCAAGTTGTCGTTCCCCGACGATTTTCTCTCGACCTACAAAGGGCTGGTCTTTCAAATCCGGGCAGAGGGCATCAGCATGAGCGACCGCCGCGTCGTCAAGCTGCTCAAGGTCTTCGCCGCGTCGGCGTATCTCGACGGGCGGAGCCAGCCTGACGCGAGTGACTTTTTCGTGCTCAAGCACGTTTGGAACGTCGAGGACCAAGTCTCCATCCTCGAGGCCATCGTTCAACCCGTTCTCGAAGCATTTTACCGCGAGCACCCCGACCGCCAGCGCGTAGGAGCTCTCGGCGTCGGCCTTCCGGCGCTGAGCGCCGAGGTCGACCGCATTCGGCAAGTGCTCACCGGTCCGAGCCCGCCGACGGACTTGCAGCTGTTCAGTCAGCTCAAAGCTCTCGGGGAAATCAAGTCTGCCTTGGCCCAGTTTGCCGATCCTCAGGCGCGAGCGCTCGAACAGCGAGTCGCCCAGCTGCTCGACGCTTCGTTGAAGAGCGGCCGGTTCTCGCAGCTCTGAGGTCGGGAGAGCCAATTCGATGACGCTCGAGCTCAAAGTGAAGCGGGTGGGGGACGTGGAGGTCCCACTGCCCGAATACAAGACCCCCGGCTCCGCGGGTTTCGACTTGCACGCCGCGGTAGCCGACGACGTCGTGATCGCGCCGGGCGAGCGCCGGCTGATCCCCACCGGGCTCGCGATGGCAATCCCCGTCGGCTACGAGGGGCAGATCCGCCCACGGTCGGGACTCGCGCTTCGCCACGGGATCTCGATCGTGAACAGCCCGGGCACGATCGATTCGGATTTTCGCGGCGCAGTCGGCATCGTGCTCATCAACCACGGCGACGAGCCCTTCACGGTGCAGAGAGCTTCGCGAATCGCTCAGC
>JAJDAH010000462.1 GCA_029261965.1 Polyangiaceae bacterium | reverse complement strand
AAGCCAGCTTCGTTGCCCAAAAAGAGGGTGTCGAAATCCGCCAATACAGCGTCATCTACAACGTCGTAGACGACGTGACTCAGGCCATGGAAGGTCTGCTCGCGCCGAAGCTCGTCGAAAACGATCTCGGAAAAGCCGAGGTTCGCAAGCTCTTCCGCATCGCAAAGGTGGGTGCCGTCGCCGGTTGCATGGTCACCGAGGGCCTCATCAAGCGCAGCGCCAACATTCGACTGGTTCGCGATGGCGCCGTCATCTGGGGCGGCAAGCTTTCGAGTCTCAAGCGGTTCAAGGACGACGCGAAGGAAGTCAAAGAGGGCTTCGACTGCGGCATGTCTCTCGAGGGCTACAACGATCTCAAAGAAGGCGACGTCATCGAGGCCTTCGAAGTCGAAGAAGTCAAACAGAAGCTGTAGAGCCGCGCGGCGCCCGGCGAGAGCATGTTCATCGGCGTATTGCGGGTCGTGATCCAGATACCTGGCGCCCGGTCGCTCAAGGACCGACGGCGCGTCGTGCGAAGCTACAAGGATCGCCTGCGGGCCAAGCTGCCGGTCAGCGTCGCCGAGGTGGGGGACGTCGAACGCACCCAAGTCGCGACCCTCGGCGTCGCCGTAGTATCGGGCGATTCATCGCGCTGTCAGGAGGTCCTGTCACGGGCAACGTCGATGGCTTCGACCTTGAGTGACGGCGTCCTGGCCGACGTCGCGACTGAAATCGTCAGCTTCGGCCAAGGAGGGCAGGGCGTTCAGGGCGGCATCGAATCCCGGCTCGGTGAGCTTGGCGACGACAACGAAGACAACGAACACAACGACGAATCCATGGAAGAAGGAGACGAGGCGTTGTGACTGGCGACGGTGTGCGCCCCAAGCGCGTCGCCCAGACTATTCGCGAGCACCTCGCTGGTGCCATCGCGCGTGAGCTGTCGGATCCGGCGCTCTCGAGTCTCGTCGTGACTCGGGTGGAGCTCTCGCCGGATCTCGCCGTAGCCCGCGTCGCGGTCCGGCTGTACGTCGGCGACGACGATCCGAAAAAGCGCGACCGAGCGATCTCGGGTTTGGACCGAGCGAAGGGGAAACTGCGCCGCTCTCTCGGCCCGCGCTTGCGGCTGAAGCGCGTACCGGAGCTCGCGTTCAGTTACGACTCCGGGCACGACGCGTCGCTGCGCGTCGAGCAGTTGCTCGACGAGATCCACCGCGAACGCGGCGACGAGGAGTAGCTGCGGCCTCTAGCTGCGTCGCGAGGTGTCAGCTGTTCGGGACTTTTTCGGTCTTCTGACCGGACTCGCTCCAACCCTTGATCCCCACCGGGAGGACCGAGACGTCGTCGTAGCCAGCGAGCGCGGCGCGCTTGGCCGCACCTTCTCCGGCCGAGCACATGGTGTTGGAGCAGTAGAAGACGAGCGAAGCGTCTTTCTCCGCAGGAAGGGCGGCGAGATCGTAGTCGGAGCTGCTCGCGAGCAACTTGGCGCCGGGGATGATCCCGTACTTCTCACGGGTCGATTCCCCGTTGGCATCGAAGACGTGGGCCTTTCCGGCCTTCACCATTCCCGCCAGTGCGTCGACCGACAGCTCCTTGATCTTCGCTTCGGCCGCCAACGTGGCTTCATCTTTTTTGCAGCCGGTGAGCGAGAAGGTGGTGCCGGCGACGAGAATGCTGGCCAGCGCAATGCTTCGAATCGTCATGACTTTTTCTCCTACGCCCCCGAAGAGCTAATGATTTCGAGAAGATGACTTACTTGTCCTTCTCTGTGATCATCAGTTGTACGCGGCGGTTCCGGGCGCGGTTTCTGTCCGAGACATTGGGCACGATCGGCTTGTCCTGACCGTAGCCGCGGGCTTCCAGCCGCTCGGCATCGACGCCGTGGGCCACGAGCGCCTCTCGAACGGCATCCGCGCGTTTCTGACTCAGTCTGAGGTTGTACCCCTCGGTGCCGGTGTTGTCGGTGTGGCCCTGGATCTCGATGCGCTTGAGCTTCGGATTGCTATTGAGCACGTCCGCCGCCTCCTGAATGAGCGCCATCGAGTCCGGCAGGAGATCTGCCGAGTCGTGCTGGAAGTGCACCTTTTTCTTGAGCTTCACCTCGTTGAAGGTCACCACCACGTTCGGGCGAGCCGGACGCTTGTTGAGCGAGATGCGGGTCTTGAGATCCTCGCGAGCCTTCACGTCGATTTCGGTGACGCTCGTCAAATAGCCTTCCGCGCTCGCCGTCAGTTTGACGGTGCCGGCCGGCACGTTCTCGAACCGGAAGGAGCCCGCCTGGTCTGCCGCGAGCTCGAGCTCTCGACCGAGGTTGTCGGTGATCTTGACTCGGGCGGTCTGCACGGCGTTGGACGAAGCACCGTCGACGATGGCTCCGACGACGTTGCCGACCTTTGGCAGCGCTTCGAGCGGACACTCGACGCTGACGATCGTCGGCGCGTTGGGCGGCGGAGCGCCTTGCGCTCCAGGCGGCGGCGGCGCCAACCCGGGCGGCATTGGAGCACCGGGTGGACCGGGCGGCGCGGGCGGAGCCAGCGGCGGTCCTGGCGGTCCTGGCGGTGCCGGCGGCCCCGGCGGAGCGGCTGGCGGCGGCATCGGAGGAGGTCCGGCGGGACCAAACCCACCCGGCTGCGGAGCGAGAAATCCAGGTGGAAATCCACCGGGGAAACCGCTCGGGGGCGGCGCCGGAGGTGGCGCGGCGCCCGGCGGAACTCCACCAGGGACACCGCCCGGAGGTGGCGCGCCAGGCGCACCGGGAGGACCAGGAGGCATGCCAGGAGAACCGGGAGGCATTCCAGGAGGACCGGGAGGTGGCGCCATACCTGGAGGCGGCCCGCTGACGGCGATGGTCGCCGCGCAGTTGCCGTCTTTGTAGCCATCAGCGGAGACCACGAAGCTGTAGGTCCCCGGAGCGAGATTGGCGGTGCGGAATCGGCCTTCGGGGCTCGTCACGAGACCGGTGAAGTCGCGGCCCTGGAATCGCACGATGGCGTCGGCCACGGGCTCGCGGCTCTCCTGATCGAAGACACTACCTTCGATGAGGTATTGCGGCGGGGGTGGGAGCTCGACCACACGCTCGACTTCGACCTCTTTGATCTCCGGTTCGCCCTTGGCTTCCACGTCGGCCGTGTAGGAGACGCCGAAATAGAGGTTCCACGGGAGCTCGGGGGCGACCTCTTCGATGAAATCGCTCGTAGCGCCGGTGCCTATGTCTGCGGCGAGCAAGAGTCCGAGCCCTGGCAGTACCGGGTTGATTCGGGCGCCGAGGGTGAAGCGTGACGGCGTGACTCCAAAACCGGAAGAGTCGCCGAGGCACTGATCGTCGAGAGAGACTCGGTTTCGATTGCAGACGTAGTCCTGGCGGTTCATCGGCGCGTCCACGCCCCACTCGACGAACGGTCGAATGTAGGGGAAGACGCCTTCGACGCCGAGGTCGACTTCGAGGCTGTCGACCCGGTTGATGTCGAGCCCGAAGCGTTCGATGCGGTTGATGGGGAAACCGCCTCGGCGATCCTCGATGCCTTCGACGAGATCTCCCGAGTTGTCGACGCGGTAGCCGATGTTGGTGTTGAACCGGAGCGGAATGCGGTTGTCGGCGTCGGTGCGATTGTTCAAATCGAGGGTAAAAGCCCCTCGAATCGCGAATCCGGTGCCGCCGCCTGCAATGCCGACGCCGCCCGTCCCGTTGAGCAACAGAAGCTGCATGTCGCCGCCCACGCCCCAGATGCGATCGGGGGTGTGTGGCGAAAAGCCTTTGATGCCGATGTTCGTGTCTCCGAGCACCTGCAAAAGCTCAGGTGTGCCGAGGTCCGGGCCGCGGTCGTTCGAGGTCGCGAACGAGTGCAACCCGACGAATGCTTCGAGAAATTCGATCGGAGTGACCGACAAGAGCATGTGGGCGCCGATACGCGTGACATCGTCACCCTGGTTGTTGCACGCGCCGATACGACCCGGTTTTCGGCACAAGAAGTTGCTCCCAGAAAACCAGCTGAAGAGCGCGCCGACTCGAAACTGTCCCGCCGCTCCGCCGCCGGCGGTGGTCGTGTGCAAGAGCCCTACCGACCCGTCGAGCGAGCTGTGCTCGTCTCGACTCACTTCGCGCCACCAGGCTCGGTCGTCCTGATTCACCGGCTCGTCGGCGCCGCCGAGGTCCGGCCCGTCGACATCGGCCGAAACGTCGGAATTGAACGTCCAGGAGTCGCCGGTCGGAGCGTAGGTCTCGGGCTGCTCGCCGGGTGGAGGATTACTCGTCGGTGGCGGCGGCGGGCCGAACGGTCCGGGAGGGGGCGGGGCGCCGGGCGGCACGCCGCCGGGTTGAGCCTCCGCAGCGAGCGCCACTCCCACGGCGCCGAGCAAGGCCAGAGAAGCTAAACGGCTCGAATGTTTCATGATCCCTCGTGTTGGGGTCGTTTCCCGCGAACGCCGGCGGGCAGGGTTGTAACACCGTTTGAGCCCCGGCAAAAATGAGCGCCGCCCCTGGGCCGCGTTTTTCTCCGGCCACGCTTCCGTCGTCATTTCGAATACTTCCAGCATTTGGGAGGAATCGACGGCCGGCGCTAAACTGCGCGGTCCGTGGCCGACGCACTCATCCAGGTCCAAGGGCTCGAGAAGACGTTTCGACAGGGCCTCTTGATGCGGCAGATCGATGCCGTCCGTAGCGTCTCCTTCGAGGTTCATCGAGGGGACATCTTCGGTTTCCTCGGCCCGAACGGTGCCGGCAAGACGACGACCATCAAGATGCTGACGGGCCTCATCCGGCCAAGCGCCGGCCGAGCCAACGTGTTCGGCATACCCATCCCGAGCGCAAAAGCGATGAAGAAGGTCGGGTTCCTTCCCGAGAATCCCTACATCTATCCGTACCTCACGCCGAAAGAGTTTGTGCAGATGTGCGGACGCCTATCGGGTCTCGGGGGCAAGGCCGCGCGAGACCGAACGATGCAGTCGCTCGACCGCGTGGGCATTCTCTACGCCGCCGACCGACCGGCACGAAAGCTCTCGAAGGGCATGTTGCAACGGACGGGCCTTGCCGCGGCGCTGGTCGGCGATCCCGAGCTGATGATTTTGGACGAGCCCATGAGCGGGCTCGATCCCGTTGGCCGAAAAGAAGTGCGCGACCTGATCCTCGACGAGCGAAAAAACGGTCGGACGATTTTCTTCTCGACGCACATCCTGAGCGACGTGGAAACCCTCTGCGACCACGTGACGATCTTGCGCGAGGGTCGCGTCGTCGTGAGCGGAAAGCTCGACGAGCTCTTGCGGAGCGAGGTTCAACTCACCGACGTCGTGCTCACCGGGGCAGGCGAGGAGTTCGAGAAAACTTGCGAAAAAGCCGGCCACGAGACCCATCGGGTGCAGGAACGTCTGCACTTGGAGGTGAAGGGAGCGGATGCCGTCCAGCTGCTCATTCGAGAAGCGGTCGAGCACGACATTCAGATCGTTCACGTGCACACCCGCTCGGAGACGCTCGAAGACCTGTTCGTGCGCGAAGCCATCGAGCACGAAGCGAGCCCGAAAGACGCTCCGCCGGGCAAAAGCGAATCCGATCCCGACGATTCGACGCGACCGCCCGGCGAGTGACCATCAACGCGGCGAGCGTCGCCGCGCCACGATGGCCTTCACGCTCTCGAGATCGGCGCGGCCGAGCTCACCAGTGACGAGCAACAGTACGACGTAGATCGCACCGACCACCGCGCTGAAACCGATGGTCGCCATTTTTCCGCCCACCGGCAATTGACGGGCAATCACGATGGTGGCGGCCATCGCGCCGATGACCCGCGCGGCAGAAAGGGGAGAGACGACGGTGCCAGCGGTCCGGTACACGAGCACCACCGTTGCCACCGTCGCCGCGGCGAGGCCCACCGACGTGCTGAGAGCCGTTCGTTCGAGGATGCTCGGGCCGAACTCCGTCCCTGGAACGATGCTAACCGCTGTTGCGACGACGAGTCCGACGGCCACTGCGGTCGCGAGCATCGCAGCGCGCTCTCGTTTGAGGCTGTTCAACACGGCGGTCAAAACGCCGAAGATGGCGAACGCCCCGAAGCCGATGGTGAGCACCTGCATCGAGCGCGTAGCGAGCTCGGCGTACTCCGGCGTTTTTCCGAACACCAAGCCGAGAAGCGGCCCCGAGAGACCCGAAGTCACGCTCACCATCAACCCGGCGAGCACCAGCGCCAGCCGAACTCCGGTGCGCACGTACTTGGCCACCGTCTCAGGGTCACCGTCTCGGAGCGCGGTGGCGAGCATCGGAAACAAGACGAGAATCACCGGCATCAACAGCTGGTAGGGGAGAAAGCAGAAGAGCTGGGTCGCGCGGTAGGCGCCCACCAGCACGTCGCCCTCGGAGCGGTCGAGGCCGGATGCGGCGGCGGCGTCCGACGCGAAGCGCCCGACCAGCTGAAGGTCGGCCTGAAGGAGCATGTTCAGGAGGACCTGGCCTATCAAGAGCGGCGCGACGAACGCCAGATGCTCCTTGATGCTCGGGCCGCCGGCTCCGCGTCGCCCGATCCCGATGAACGCGCCGGCCGCCATCGCGATGAGCCCGGCGGCGAGCACGAATCCTCCGAGCGCTCCCTCGGGTCCCAGTCCACGGCTCTTCGCGAGCCAATAACCACCGAGCACGAGCCCGACGGTTCGAATCGTGGCGAACGCCATGTCGAATGCCGCTTGGGCCACGAAGCGCTTCTTCCCGTTCATGACCCCGACCAGAGGGGCGTAGAGCCCGTAGAAGAAGAGGACCCCGCTGATGATTCTGAGCCCGACCACCGCGTGCGGCGCAGCGGTCCAACTCGCGACCGATGGAGCCAAAAAAAAGAACCCGGCGCCAGCGACGACCGCGAGCACGGCGTGGATGAGCAACGTCCGGCGAATGGTGGCGGGCTGCTCGTCGTCCGGGGTCTGAGCCACCGCGCGGCTCACCCCTTGAATCGACGTTTGAACGATTGGGTTGTACGCGATGCTCGCTAGGCCGAGCACTCTCGAGAGCGCCCCGTAGCCCCCGGCGCCGATGATAATCGGCAACGCGATCTGTTGGCCGAGCCCGACCACGATGAAGTAGAGCTTCGCCACGGCGATGGCGAGACCCCCACGCCCCGCCTTCTGCGCCTCGTCCTTCTGCCCGGGCCGTGCCGAATCCGCGACCCCATCGGAGTCGCCATTCTCGCTGGATTCGCCCACCTCGGGCGCTATCGCACCCGCGTCGCCCGCGAGTCAACTTGCCGGCATAAAGATGTTTCACGCGGCGGCCATACCTTCATCTTGACGGCTGCAGGAGCACCGCTAGGCTCCCTTCCCCCTGGGCGTCCATCGCGCGGGCACCAACATTCCAGCGTAGCTCAGTTGGTAGAGCGGGCGGCTGTTAACCGCTTGGTCCGAGGTTCGAGTCCTCGCGCTGGAGCCGACTACCCACGGTAGTGCGAACTTCGTCGGGGTCGTTAAGAAGATGCTCGAAGCGGTGGCGAGAGCGACAGGAAGGCCTGAAACGACCGTGAGAGGCCCATCGTGTCTCGCGAAAGGTTGCAGGGGCCCTACGTGCGGGTACGCTATCGGCAGCCATGCACCTTCTGCGCGCCTCAGAGCCACTTCGCCTCTGGCTTTCGTGCGCGCTCATGGCGCTATCGCTTCTCGTGCTCCCCATCGGCTCGGGTCGCGGCATGCTCCCGCTGTTGCTCGACGGGCCGTGCGGAGCCGACTGCCCGTGTGACGGCGACGACGCGAGCGAGCGGGGCGACGACGAAAGGGCGACTCTAGCGTCGACCGAACATGGGCCAGCCGACCACGCCTCGGTTTCTGACGGCGATGGCGACGCCTGCCCACCCGACTGCGCCGATTGCCACTGCTGCGCTACTCCTGTTGTGGCTTTCGCCGAACACGCGCATGCGTCAGCATTGATCCTCGACGCTTCCGGCGTCGATGTGCGCGGGCCGCCGGCCTCGCTCGCCACAGGCACTCGCAGCGGCGTGTACCGACCGCCGAGAAGCTGACCGACGTCGTGACGACGTCCGCAATGTAGACGCGGACCCACATACGTTCGCGCGCTTCCGCGCGAGCGAAGGAGTCAGCATGCGTGGACTGGGCGGCGAGAGCTCGCCGTCTGCGCACCTTGCGGCCTTCGAGCGAGTGCTCGACCGCCTGCGAACCCGCATCGGCTGCAGCGCCGCATCGGCGTCTCCGGCCCCAGAAATCGAAAGTGAGAGAATCATGCGTATCGCCCTCATTGGCATCATCGCCCTCGCGACGCTCGCGACGACCATGGGCTGCGAAGACAAGAGCTCGGACAAGGGGTCTGGCGCGTCGAGCGCCGTCGCGGCGCCCGGATCGAAACATGCACCGGTCGGTGTTCGGCCGGGCTCCCACGCCGATTGGTGCGGCGAGCACCAGGTCCCCGAATCGATGTGTACCCGGTGCAACCCATCGCTAATCGCTGCGTTCAAGGCGACGGGCGACTGGTGTGTCGAGCACAACCTCCCCGAATCGCAGTGCCTCATTTGTAACCCCGATCTGAAGATTGAGCGACCGCCGCCGACTGGAGCGAAGCCGTGACGTCGAAACTCCTGCTCTTCCTCGTCGTGCTCGGGCTCGCCACGGCGTGCCAGGACAAGGGGAAGCCTCCTCCTGGTGAAGGTCAGCTGGCCACGTCGGCCTCGGCCTCGGCTCCTCCAACCGTCATGTGCGAGGAGCACGGAGTGCCGGAGGCGCTCTGCACGAAGTGCAACCCAGCGCTCGGAACGGTCTTCAAGGCCAAGGGGGATTGGGCGAGGAGCACGGCTTCCCGGAGTCGTTCTGCCCGCAATGCAATCCGAACCCCAAGTTCCCGAACGTCGGCGAAGCGGCAGCGACACCGGCAGCAGACTGGTGCGCCGGTCACGGCCTGCCCGAATCGAAGTGTACGAAATGCAACCCAGGCCTCACTGCGAAGTTCAAGGAGGCAAAGGACTGGTGTGAGGAGCACGGCTTCCCGGAGTCCGTCTGTCCAATTTGTAACCCTCAAACACCGCCCGCTGGTACTCCAGGCTCGGGGACCCTCGCTGCCGGAACGAAGATTCGCTTTCGGTCTGCGGCCATCGAAAAAGCGGCGGGCATCGAAGTCGCTCGAGTGGAAAAGGCCACCGTCGGGAGCGGCGTCGCCTGTACGGCCCACATCGACTTCAATCGGAACCGGCTCGCCGACGTCCGGGCGCTTGTCCCTGGCGTCGTGAAGGAGCTGCGCGCGGACGTCGGGGACACGATGAAAAAAGGGGCGCCGTTGTTCGTGCTCGCCAGCACGCGGGTGGGTGAGCTGCGGGCGAAGGCTCGAGGTCTCGAACAGCGCGTCCGCACCGCGCGGGCGAACAGCAAGAGAAAGAAGCAGCTCTTCGCCGAGGGGGTCATGTCGAAGCGAGCGGTCGAGCTGGCGGAGCAGGAGCTCGCCGTGGCGGAGTCAGAGCGCGCGTCGGCAAGGTCCGCTCTTCGACTAGCTGGAGCCCGTTCGGGAGGCAGCGGGACGTACACGCTGGCGGCGCCCATCGCCGGGACCGTGGTTCGAAGACCCGGTGTGGTCGGCGCCTACGCGACAGCCGAAACGTCGCTGGCGACGGTCGCCGACGTGTCGACCATGTGGGCGTTGTTCGACGTGCCAGAGTCGAAGGCCGCACAGGTCCGGGTCGGCCAATCCGTCAGCGTCATCGTCGAGAGCGCGGGGAAGACCAGCTTCCGGGGCGAAGTTACTTGGGTTGCGGCCGAAGTCGATCCCAAGACGCGCATGGTGCCGGCGCGAGCCGAGCTACCTAATCCAAAGGGAGCTCTGCGGGCGAACCAGTTCGCCCGAGCAGTGATTCACACCGGCGAGGAGGCCGAGGCAGTCGTCGTCCCCCGTGCCGCCGTTCAACGCCTCGCCAAGGAATCGGTCGTCTTCGTCCGCCTGGGCGAGGGACTGTACGAGCCGCGCGTCGTCGAAGTGGGCCTGTCCGGTGCAGTGCCGGACGCGGTCCAGGCGAGTGGGGACCTGCGGGTCGGCGAAGATGTCGTCACGACGGGCGCGTTCTTGCTCAAGACCGAGCTCTCGCCAGACAGCATCGGCGCAGGTTGCTGCGAAGTCGAACCCCCCGGCGGCGAATAGATGCTGACCAAGCTCATCGACGCGTCCCTCCGAAACCGTGTGGTCGTGCTCGCCGCAGCGGCTCTGCTCGCCGTGCTCGGATTCGCAAGCTTTCGGAATCTCCCCTTCGACGCGTTTCCGGACACGACCCCCGTGCAAGTGAGCGTCAACACGGCGGCACCCGCGCTTTCTCCTCTCGAGGTCGAACGGCAGATCACGTTTCCAGTCGAGCAGTCGCTCGGCGGCCTCGCCGGCCTAGTCGAGGTGCGTTCGGTGTCGAAGTTCGGGTTCTCCCAGGTCACGCTGATCTTCGAAGACGACACGGACACCTACCTCGCGCGTCAGGTGGTGAGCGAGCGGCTGGGCACGGTCGAGTTGCCGGACGGCGTGGAGCGACCTTCCCTCGGTCCTGTCTCGACCGGCCTGGGGGAGGTCTTTCAGTACCTGGTCAAGAGCGACTCCCTGTCACCGCAGGACCTGAGAACGCTTCACCATTGGGTCATTCGTCCG
>JAJDAH010000461.1 GCA_029261965.1 Polyangiaceae bacterium | reverse complement strand
CTCGCCGATCACCTCGGCGTGATGGATTCGACCGCTGTCAGTCTCTGTCGCGAAAACGGCCTTCCGATTCGAGTGTTCAAGGCCAAGCCGGGCAATCTGCGCCGCGTGTGCATCGGCGAAGACCTCGGCACCATCGTGACTGAAGGCTAGTTCAGGGACGCTCTACGGAGTCGTCGATCGCGCCACCGCGCCATCGACCGTTTTGGGACGGGCTCGACGAGGTGCCCGGGGCGCCGTAGGCTCCGGCTACCGCTCATGTGGCAAACCCTGCCTGACTTCGGGACCGGCGTCCTTTACGCGATTCTAGTCGCCGCGGCCTACACCTTCGCGGTCGCCGTGGCCGCCGGCCAGGGCCAGCCGCGGCTTCTGCGTTCGGCCCGTCTCGCCGCCTACGGGACGTCGGCGCTCGTGCTGCTCGGCGTACTCCTGCTCGCCTACGCCTTCGTCACCCACGACTTCCGCATCCGCTACGTCGCCCGCTACAGCGACCGCTCCATGTCGACGACGTTCCTGCTCACGTCGCTTTGGGGTGGTCAGGATGGCTCGCTGCTCTGGTGGCTCTTTCTGTTGAGCGCCTATGTCAGCGGGTGCGTCAAGTGGATGAAGAACCGCTACCGCGAGCTTCAGCCCTACGTCATCGCCACGCTGATGACGATCGTCGGCTTCTTCACGATCCTGATGCTCTTCGCGGCCAACCCGTTCGAAACGAGCATCGCCGGGGCGCGGATCGATGGCGAGGGTCTCGAGCCGCTCTTGCAGAACATCTACATGGTCATCCACCCGCCGAGCCTGTACATGGGTTTCGTCGGGTGCAGCGTGCCCTTTGCGTTCGCCGTGGCCGCGCTCGTGTCCGGGCGGCTCGACAGCGAATGGATCGTAGCAGTCCGAAAATGGATGCTGTTCGCTTGGCTGTTTCTCAGCATCGGCAACGCGCTCGGCATGCTGTGGGCGTACGAAGAGCTCGGCTGGGGCGGAGAGTGGGCCTGGGATCCAGTGGAGAACGCGGCGTGTCTGCCGTGGTTCACCGCCACCGCTTACGTGCACTCGACGATGATTCAAGAGCGTCGACAGATATTCAAAGTCTGGAACCTCGTGCTCATCGGGCTGACGTTCTTCCTCACGATTTTCGGCACTTTCCTGACCAGAGCCGGAATCGTTTCGAGCGTGCATTCGTTCGCGCAGAGCGACATCGGCGTGTTCTTCGTGTGGTTCATGGCCGTCATCGTCGCCACCATGGCGGGGCTCATCGTGCTGCGCTACCCGAAGCTCAGGGCGAAGGGCTCGGTGGAGTCGCCGGCGAGCCGAGAAGCGATGTTCGTGGTCAACAACTGGGTGCTCTTGGCCGGCGGGACCTTCATCCTCTGCGCGACCATGTACCCGAAGCTCACCGAGTGGATGTACGACGAGGCCGCGCTGGTCGGACCGCCGTTTTTCAACCGATGGATGGCGCCAATCGGCATCACCTTGTTCGCGCTCATGGGCATCGCACCCCTGTTCGGATGGCGAAAGACGAGCTCGACCGCCCTTCGCAAAGCGTTCACGGCCCCACTCGTCGCCTTGGTCACGGTAGCAAGCCTTCACCTGACGTTCGGCAAGTCGATGGGATTTCCCGCCATCGTGGAAGCCGAGCTGGCGTACGACGGCGTCGCTGGTTGGATCTTGAAAATGATCGGTCAGGCGGCGCCGCTAGTCGTCGTCTCACTCGCCGGTTTCAACTTGGCGGTGATCGTGCAGGAGTTCGTGCGCGGGGTCCGCGCCAGACGACGAAGCAACGACGGGGAGTCGGTGCTCGGCTCGCTTTTGCGGCTCGTCGAAAAGAACCGACGCCGATACGGCGGCTACATCGTGCACACGGGAATCATCGCGATGTTCTTGGGCTTCACCGGTCGGGCCTGGAGCATCGACAAAGAAGCGGTGATGAGCCCCGGCGACCAGTTCGAAATCGGCGCCTATACCCTCACCTACGAGGGGCCGCGGACCGAGGTCGACATGACGAAACGCGCCGTCTACGCCGACCTCTCGGTCAAAAAAGACGGCAAACCCTACGGTCGCGTCAACCCCGCGAAGTTCATCTACCCGACGCGTCCCGAAGCGCCGACCACCGAGGTCAGCATGCTCCATTCGGTGCGCGAGGACCTCTACACCGTCGTGGGCGTCGTCAACCCCATGACGAAGAAGGCCACCTTTCAATTCCACGTCAATCCGCTCAAGTCCTGGCTCTGGGGTGGCGTGCTCATCCTGATCCTGGGCGCGAGCATTTCGCTTTGGCCGGAAGTCAGCCTGCAAGAAGTCTCCGCGTGGAGCTACGCCAAGACCGGCGCTGGGGTCGCCGCCGGAGCGATGTTCGCGTTCGTCATGACGTCGTCGGCGACGCAAGCCCACGCCACGGTGGCCCCTGCCCGCGCCCCACCCAGACATTCCGCCGCCGAGGTCTTCGGGCCCGCCACGGCGGGAATGTGGGCCGCCCCAGCGCTGGGGATCGGCATCGGCATCGGCTCGGCGGGCTGGCTCCGTCGGCGGCGCCGAAAGTAGACCCCCCACCGCGACGGGCTAAGCTCGCGACGATCTCGTGACCGATCGCCGAAACGACGATTTTGTCTCCCGAGCCCTCGGCTCGGCGCCCTACGTGGCGCCGCCGGTGGTGATCGTGAGCGCCGCGCTGGCGTGGAGGTTCTTGGGTCCGGGCCCGGGTCTGCTCATCGCGGCCGGCGGGGCGGTCGTGCTCATCATCGTGCTGTTGTGGTGGAGCGTTCAGAGCCTGACCGGCGAAGCGTCGCTCACCTTGGAGGAAGCCGTGGGCCTCGCGGCGCCCTCGGTCGAAGAGGAGCAAAAGCGCTCGGTCCTGCGCGCCCTCAAGGATCTCGAATACGAGCGCACGGTCGGCAAGATCTCCGAGGACGACTACGTCGAGCTGTCGACGCGCTATCGAGCCGAAGCGCGGCGACTGTTGCGCGTGCTCGACGAAGGAGGCACCGAGGCGCGAAAACAGCTCGAACAACAGGTAAAAAAACGCCTCGAGGCCGAGGGCTTGCTGGTCGAGGAGGACGATGCGGCGCCCGCAAGACTCGCTCGTGGTGGCGACACGGACTCCGCGGACGACGAGCGGGCGACCGACAGCGACTCCGATCCGGATACCGAGGACGAGCCAGTCGACGAGCCAGTCGAGGCGCTCTCGGCCACCGCCACCGCCACCGCCGATGACGTTGACGTTGACGGCGACGATGACGTTGACGGCGACGGCGACATCGCCAGCGAGCCGAAAGAGCCCAAGAAAGCGCGCCGAGGCGAGGCAGTAAAAGCACCGACCCGCGGGTGCGGTGAGTGCTCGACCCGCAACGAGCTCGACGCGGACTTCTGCAAAAAGTGCGGCGCGTCGCTCGGTCCCGACGACCAGGCGCTGTGCCGCTCGTGTCCGGCCAGGTTCGACCAAGAGCTCGACGCCTGCCCGGTGTGCGGCGTCGCGATGGAGGGCGCGTGAGACGCGCTTGGGCGCTGACCTTGGCGGCGCTGGCGGTGACCGCCACCGCCGCGAGCCAACCCGCCGCCGGCCAGCCTCCGGCGCCCGCCAAAGCTCCCGCGGCAGCAGCGAAAGCTCCTCCGGCAGCGCGGACAGCTCCACCGGCGGCACCGAAATCTCCCGGGAACGATGCGGCAAAAAAGCCGCAACCGAAACAACCGGCGCCGGCAGCGGCGCCAATGAAACCCAACCTCGGCACGCCGAGATCGGCGCCCCCGGGGCACCCCCGCGGCGGAGCTCCACCGCCCGAAGCTCCCGGCTCGTTCGTTCCGCCACCCGACACCGTCGGACCCGACCCTGAGCTGCCCGCCGGCGTGTTGGTCGCCGAGATCCGCACCGCCGACGGCCAACCGCTCGCGGGCACCGAGGTGCGCCTCGGCGTGATTCACAATACCGTCGCGGAAGGCCAGCGCCGCGCGTCCACCACCGCGCGCACCGGTGCCGACGGCAACGCCAGGTTCGAAGGTCTCGCTCGCGGCAGCGCCGACAGCTATCGCCTCACCGTGGCCCGTGGCGCGGCGACCTACGCGTCCAACCCGTTCAACTTGATGACCGACTCGGGGTACCGCGCACGACTCCACGTCTACCCGGTGGTGCGCAACATCAAACAAGCCCTCGTAGGAATGAGCGGCATGCTCTACATCGTCCCGCGCGACGACAACTTTCACTTCGAAGTCTTGTTCCGGATCTTCAACGCCGGCAGCGTGACTTGGGTGCCGGAAAACGTGTCTTTTCGGCTGCCAGAAGGGGCAAAAGCCTTCACGGCAGAAGAGAGCATGAATGACACTCGTGCCATCGAAGAAGATGGCTCGGTGCGCCTCGAGGGCACGTTCACTCCGGGACAACACGACGTCAGTTATCGATTCCAACTGAGTCGTCACAACGCTTCGGACACCGAGTTCGTGTTGGGCATGCCGCCGCACGTCGCCGGCATGCAAGTGATCGCAGAATCGTCACGAGGCATGAGCTTCGACGTCGAGGACTTCCCCGAAGCGCAGAAAACGACGAGCCAGGGCGGCCAAAGGGTGCTGGCGACCGCAAAGCAACTTCGGCGCGGCGACCCCGAGCTCAGCCAAGTTTCCATGGCGATTCGCGGGCTGCCTACGCGGGGACCCGGCGCAGTCATCGCCTCGTTCATCGCGCTCTTGATCGCGGCCATGGGCCTCGTGTTTGGTGGTTTCGCGAAGGGCAAGGGTCGCCCGCGGATCGCGAGCGACGACGTGCGCACGGCCAGGCGACTGCTGCTCGACGAGCTCGTCGCGCTCGAGCGCGCACGCCAAGCCGAGGAAATCGGCCAGCGCATTTACGAGACCACCCGCCGCGCTCTGATGCAGGCGCTGACCCGAATCGCCGTTTTGGCTCCGCCGGAAGCCAAAAAACGCCCTCAGCGAAAAAAGATAGCAACCACTTGAAATTGCACTGCTTTTTCGGATATCAAAAGGGGGACGGCAGGCAATCCACAGGTGGGTACAACCCGTGGATAATGCTGAGGATCAAGTCGGTGCTGACTCTGTGGAACTTCGCCCGGTCCGGACTTTTGCCCAGGCAGGACCGGATTGGTCATTTCCTGTCCCCAGGGCTCGAAGGCCAAAGCCCCCTAGAATAGAGGGGTTACGCAGTTTTCCCCAGTATCAACACCCCCTACTATCACTACGTATTAATTAAAGATCTGGAAGATCGAAGAGCAGGTGGGGGGGTTCAAAAAAGGTCCCACGAGCAGTCTGGCGCCCACCGCCGACTACGGCTAACAGGAGCCACCAAGATGCACGTCGTCGTCAATCGCAAGGAGCTGCTCCGAATCCTCGCTCGCTGCCAAGGCGTCGCCGACAAAAAAAGCACGATGCCGGTTCTCGGAAACGTGCTTCTCGAGGTCGATGGCACCGACAAACTTCGGCTCGCAGCCACGGACTTGTACCTCGCGGTTTCGGGTCGTGTGACCGCGGACGTCGACAAGGGCGGGTCCGTTGCGGTGGGTGCTCGGGACTTGTTCGACCGCGTCAAGATGATGCCCGAGGGGCAAATCTCGATCGAAACCACGGACAGCTCGTCGACGACGATTCGCGCCGTGGGCTCGGCGCGGCGCTACACGTTGCACGGCATGCCGGGCGAAGAATTTCCGAGCCTTCCCCAACCCGAAGAGTCCGCCACCAAGCTCGAGCTCGACGCGGACACACTGATGACGCTGATCGGCGCCACGCATTTTGCGATCAGCACCGACGAGACGCGTTTGCACCTGAACAGCGCGCTGTTCGAGTGGGAGGGCGACCGCGTTCGCATGGTCACGACGGACGGGCATCGATTGTCGAAGATGGAGCTCGAAGTTCCCGGAAAACAAGCCACAGCAACGATGCTCATCCCGCTGAAAGGGATCCAGGAGCTCAAGCGGTTGTGCGACGAAACCAAGAGCGACGGCGACGATTCAGGCTCGACAGCGATCGAGATGATCCAGAGCGGGCCCAACGCATTTTTTCGCCTCGCCGGATTTCAGTTCTCGGTCAAGCTCGTCGACGCGCAGTTCCCGCCCTATCAGCAGGTCATTCCGGAAACGACGGAGCACGCCATCAGAATTCCACGGGAAGCCTTCAGCGAGGCGCTGAAGGCCGTTAGCGTGGCTGCTAGCGACAGGACCGGGGGCGTCAAGCTGACGGTGTCCACCGGCAAGATCCGTGTGGCGAGCGAAAGCCCCGAAAGTGGCGAGGGCTTCGACGAGGTCGACGTCGACTACGACGGCTCGGAGATCACCGTCGGAGTCAACGCGCGGTACTTTCTCGACGTGCTTGGTGCCATCGACGAGGAAGACGTCATCGTGGGCCTGAGCGGCGAGCTCGATCCGGCGCTGATTCAGCCGGGCAAGGACAGCACGAAGTCGAGCTTTTTCGGCGTGATCATGCCCATGCGGATCTGACGGAAGTCGAGTGGCTCGACCGCCGCGCTGTCGCCGTCGACCAGTCGAGGTTCACCCGTGACCGCGCCGCTCGAATCGTGACCGCGTCGATTCGCTTCGAGCGCGTGAACATTCGCGGATTTCGCAACATCCAGTCGCTCGACTTCGAGCCCGCGCCGAGGCTCAACGTCATTTCTGGGGACAACGGGCACGGCAAGACCAGCGTGCTCGAAGCCATCTACGCCGTGTCGACGAGTCGGAGCTTTCGCGCAGAACGTCTAGCAGAAGCCATCCAGACCGGCGCAGAAGCCGCTGTGGTCCGAGTCCAGGTGCGCGACGGAGATCTCGGTCGAGAGCAGCGCATCGCCCTCGAGCCCTCGCGTCGCTCGGTCACGATGGACGGCAAACGGCCAGCGAAGCTCGCGATCTACGCGACGCGCACGCCCGTGGTGGTGTTTCACCCCGGAGATCTCGTTCTCGTCAGCGGTCCCGCCTCGGATCGGCGCACCTTGCTCGATAGGCTCGCATTGTTCCTCGATCCAACCAGTGGAGATCATCGGCTCCGGTACACCCGGGCGACGCGCGAGCGGCAGCGCGCTTTGCTCGAGCGGGGCACCAACGCCAGCGACTTGCCCGCTTTCGAGACGCTCATGGTGCAGCACGGCACCCGGCTTCAGCAAGCTCGACGTGAATCGGCCGAAGCGCTCGGCGCCGAGCTCGAACCGGCGTTCCGAAAGATGGCGCCGTCGACTCTCGAATTCACCACCAGCTTCGTCCCGGGCGGTTCGGAGAGCCCGGAAGAATTCGCGCGCGAGCTCGCCAGTCGTCGAGGTCAGGATGCGCGTCGCAAGACGGCCAGCTTCGGGCCACAACGCGACGAGCTGGAGTTACTCATCGACGGCCGCTCTGCGCGTAGACATGCCTCCCAAGGCCAGCAACGGCTACTGACCCTGGCAATGAAAGCCGCAGAGCTCGCGTGCGTTCGTGCCGCCCGACGAGCGCACCCGGTGCTCCTGCTCGACGACTTCTCGAGCGAGCTCGACCCCACACGAACCGGCGCGGTCTACGACTTCCTGGAGGGCAGCGAGAGCCAGATCTTCGTGACCACCACACGCTCGGATCTGTTCCCGACGCCGGCCGTGCACAGCGCCGATCGAGTCGATTGGACCGTGTGTGATGGGCGCCTCGAACGCGGCTGAACCCGCACCACCGGATCGAGCCATCGCAAACGTCGAAATTTGGACGTGAAATGAGGGTCGAAATCGACCTCGTTCGAGACCTCGAAATCGGCTCGAAATCCGGGGCCGTCGCTTGCTCCAAAGTGCCGTAAAAGCTATACCAATCACGTATCGCGAGAGCCCTGATTCCGACGCAGTTTCCGCGGTCTTTTCGCCCCAGTTCGAGGGCACGAAAGAGCAGCCACGAACGGGGCTTTTTCGAGCGGAATTTCAGAGCGATTTCGAGCCCGTTTTGAGCCCAGTTTCTGGAACCCGGTGGAGAGAGATTTGACGACCGAGATGCCCGAGGAGCCCTTCGCCGACGCCGGCGAATACGGCTCCGACAACATCACGGTTCTCGAGGGGCTCGAAGCCGTTCGCAAGCGTCCCGGTATGTACATCGGAGACGTTCACGACGGCTCGGGTTTGCACCACCTCGTGTGGGAGGTCGTGGACAACGCCGTCGACGAGCACCTCGCCGGCTACTCGAATCGCATCTTCATCACGATTCATTTCGACGGTTCGGTCACCGTGGAGGACGAAGGACGAGGCATTCCCGTCGGGATCCACGAAAAGGGCGTGAGCGCGGCCGAGGTCGTCATGACGGTGCTGCACGCCGGCGGCAAGTTCGACCACTCGAGCTACAAGGTCAGCGCTGGGCTTCACGGTGTCGGCGTGAGCGCGGTCAACGCCGTTTGCGATTCGCTCCGCATGGAGATCAAACGCGAAGGCAAGGTTTGGTTCCAGGAGTACGCGCGCGGTGCTCCGAAAAGCCCGCTCGCCGAGATCGGCGAAACCGAAGAAACGGGCACGAAGATGACCTTCAAGCCCGACCCGACGATCTTCACCGACACCGAGTACAGCTACGACATTCTCGCCAATCGACTCCGGGAGCTCGCGTTTCTGAACTCCGGGCTGCGCGTCAAGCTCGTCGACGAGCGGGGCGAGGGCAAGAGTGAGGAGTACTTCTACGAGGGCGGCATTCGCGAATTCGTGGCGCTTCTCAGCGAGAAGAAAGAAGCCGCTCACGCCGATGTCATCGCGTTCCAACAGGAGGCGAAAGGCGAGGCCGAGGACTCGGTGGGGATCATCGTCGACCTGGCGCTCAGGTGGACGTCGGCCTTCGCCGAGCAGATCTTTTGCTACACGAACAACGTCCACAACAAGGACGGCGGCACCCACTTGACGGGTCTCCGCTCGGCGCTGACCCGCACGCTGAACACCTACGGGCAGAGCCACAACCTGTTCAAAGAGGTGAAAAACGGCCTCGGGGGCGACGACGTGCGCGAAGGACTGACCGCCGTCGTCAGCATCAAACACCCCGATCCGTCGTTCGATTCGCAGACCAAGAGCAAGCTCGTATCGAGCGAAGTCAAGGGCCTCGTCGAGACCGTGGTGAGCGAGCAACTCGGGCGCTACCTCGAGGAGCACCCGCAAGACGCAAAGAAAATCGTCGAGAAGGCCGTGCTCGCGGCGAAAGCCCGGGAAGCGGCGCGCAAGGCCCGCGAGGTCGTGCGCAAGGGCGTGCTCGACATGACGTCGCTTTCCGGCAAGCTGGCGGACTGCCAGAGCAAGGATCCGGGACGGAGCGAGCTCTTCATCGTCGAGGGTGACAGCGCCGGGGGCAGCGCCAAGCAAGGGCGCGACCGCGCCTTTCAAGCCATCCTGCCGCTGCGAGGCAAGATTCTGAACGTCGAGCGCGCACGCCTCGACAAGATGCTCGCCTCGCAGGAAGTCGCGACGCTGATTTCCGCGTTGGGCTGCGGCATCGGCGAGAACGGCGGCTTCGATCTGTCGAAGCTCCGCTACCACAAGATCGTCATCATGACCGACGCCGACGTCGACGGCAGTCACATCCGAACGTTGCTCCTGACGTTCTTCTATCGCCAGATGCGCGATCTCATCGAACGCGGGTACTTGTTCATCGCGCAGCCGCCGCTGTTCCGCGCGCGTAAGGGCAAGAAGGACCTCTACATGAAGGACCAGCCTTCGCTCGATCAATTCCTGGTGGAGAACGGCATCGACGGGTTGAGCATCCAGGCGGCGAAGGGCCCTCAGCTGAGCGGCGTACCGCTCTTCAACCTCGCCACACGGCTCCGGGATTTTCGACAGCTACTCGGCAAGATCGACAAGCGTTGCGATGCGCGTGTCGTCGCCGCGATGCTTCGAACCCGCAACCTGAGCTACGCGGACTTTCGCGACACGAAAAAGGTCGAGGGCGCGGCGACGGCGATGCAGGCGTATCTCGAAGCGCGGCACCCGGATCTGATCCCGCTCGAGGCTCGAGTCGAGTGGGACAAGACCCACGGGGCCGGCCGTCTGATGGTCACCTTCCGGCCCGGCGCGGTCTCCGCGCCTGCGGTGCTCGACTGGGAGCTCGCCGAGAGCGCCGAGTATCAGAAGCTCCGGAGCATCGAAGAGGATGTGCGCTCGATAGGTCCGGCGCCTTACACCGCCAAGGTGAAGAGCGAAGTGGTGACCTGCGAGACCGCAGACGCCCTCGAAGCGTTCATCGACGAACGCGGAAGAAAGGGCATCGCGATCTCCAGGTACAAGGGTCTCGGCGAAATGAACGCCGAGGAGCTTTGGGAGACCACGATGAATCCCGACGGTCGAACCTTGCTGCAGGTTCGTGTCGAAGATCCGGTGCGCGCCGACGAGCTGTTCACCCTATTGATGGGCGACCAGGTCGAGCCGCGGCGCCAGTTCATCGAAGAGAACGCGCTCGCGGTTCGAAATCTCGATATCTGAGCGCTATTTCTTCTGGCGTGCACTCGCGTCGGTTCCGGCGTCGGCCGAGGCCGCTCCGTCGGCGACCGCCGGGGGGGGCTCGCGACGAAAGACGCTGGTCACCCGCTCGCCCGACTGGCGCACGGCGATCGTATTTTCGTCCAGGGCGATGATCACGTTGCCTTTTCGGCTCCGGCCGATCGTCAGCACGAGCTCGATGCGGTTCGCGGCGGTTTTGGTCACCTCGTATTGCCCACGGACGACGTTGGGTAGCTGGCCGCCGTCCGGCAGGTTCACGCGGGCGATGCGCTCGGTGTCCGTGAACTCCAGGCCCACGGCCTTGGTGACTCGTTCGTAGATCTTGAAGGCGCCGTCGAGCATTCCTTCACTGATCGCGTGGTCACCCACCCATCGACCCCGTAAGAAGGCCTGGGCGTCGTCGATCGGGACGACCTTCTCGGGTTTCGCGCTCGGGGTGTACTCGGCTGCCGGCGGCAGCGGCGCGGGGGTGGTGACGGCGCTGGATGCCCGAGCCTTCGTGGGCTTGTCGTGATCACCGACGCACTTGCAGCTCGGCAGCGTCCACAGGGCGCTGAGCAGGAGGGTCAGCTTGGCGAGCGCGGGGGCGAAATCACGCATGGCTGCGCGCTTAATAGCTCGACTCGGCGTCGGCCGGAAACTTCACGGCGGGGGTTGATCGAGGGTGTGGCCGACTTACTTTGATTTGACCGTTTGGAAGCAGAAAGCGTGCCCCCATGCGAATGGAACGACTGACCACCAAGAGCCAAGAAGCGGTGAGAGCCGCCCTCGACAAGGCCGTGCGAAAGGGCAACCCGGAGATCATTCCGGAGCACTTCTTGGTGGCCGTGCTCGAACAGGAGGGCGGTATCGGGTCACCCTTGTTGGCTCGGGCCGGCGCGGATCCGAAGGCGCTGGCAGCGGATTTCCAGGCCCGAATCGATTCGTTGCCGGAGTCGTCCGGAGGAAGCGAGCCGAGGTTTTCTTCGCGCGCGCTCAAGCTCACGACCGGCGCCGAGGACGAAGCCAAAGCCCTCAAAGACGAGTACGTCTCGGTCGAGCATTTCTTCTTGGGCGGCGCGAAGAACGACACGGACATCGAAGCCGTGCTGCACAAGCACGGCGTCAACTACGACAAGTTGCTCGAAGCCGTTGCTCAGATCCGCGGCAGCCAGCGCGTGACCGACCAGGATCCCGAAGGAAAGTTTCAGGCGCTCGAGAAGTACACACGCGACCTGACCGCCGCGGCACTCGACGGCAAGATCGATCCTGTCATCGGCCGCGACGAGGAGATCCGGCGCGTGATGCAGGTGCTGAGTCGGCGCACCAAAAACAACCCCGTGCTCATCGGCGAGCCTGGCGTCGGAAAGACGGCCATCGCCTATGGCATCGCACAACGGATCGCCGCCGGAGACGTTCCCGAGTCGCTCAAGAACAAGCGACTCGTCGCGCTCGATCTCGCCAGCATGGTCGCCGGCTCGAAGTTCCGTGGAGAGTTCGAAGACCGGCTCAAGGCGGTGCTCAAAGAGATCGAAGGCGCCGACGGGGCCATCATCCTGTTCATCGACGAGCTGCACACGCTCGTCGGGGCCGGGGCGGCCGAAGGCGCAATGGACGCCGCCAACATGCTGAAGCCGGCGTTGGCTCGTGGCCAGCTTCGTGCCATCGGCGCGACGACGCTGGACGAGTTCCGCAAGCACATCGAAAAAGACGCCGCGCTCGAACGGCGGTTCCAGCCGGTCATGGTCAACCAACCGACGACAGAGGACACGATCGCGATTCTGCGCGGTCTGAAAGAGCGCTACGAAGTGCACCACGGCATTCGCATCCAAGATGCCGCGCTCGTCGCCGCCGCGGTGCTGAGCAACCGCTACATCACCGAGCGGTTCCTGCCGGACAAGGCCATCGATCTCGTGGACGAGGCCGCGAGCAAGATCAAGATGGAGATCGACAGCCTGCCGCTCGAGATCGACCAGGTGCAGCGCAAGCTCCTGCAGCTTCAGATCGAACAACAAGCCCTCAAACGCGAACGCGACAAGGCGAGCAAGGCGCGCCTCGAAGACGTCAAGCGCGAGCTCGCGGAGCAAGTCAGCCAGCGCGACGCCATGCGGGCCCAGTGGATGCGCGAAAAGGAAATCATCGAAGGCGTGCGCAAGCAGCAGAAAGTCCTCGAGGAGCTCCGCATCGAGGAAGAGCGCGCCCGGCGCGACGGAGATCTCGGTAAGGCCGCCGAGATCCAGTACGGCAAGGTGCCGACCCTCGAGCGGGCGATCGAAGAGGCGCGAGCGGGCCTCGCCCGCGCTCAGCAGAATGGCTCCTACCTCAAAGAGGAGGTCACCGACGAGGACATCGCAAACATCGTGAGCAAGTGGACCGGCGTTCCGGTCAGCAAGATGCTCGAGAGCGAGATGCAGAAGCTGCTCGACATGGAAGCGAACCTCCGAAAGCGAGTGGTTGGCCAAGACGACGCGCTCATGGCCGTGGGCGACGCGGTCCGTCGGTCGCGGGCGGGTCTCGGGGACCGCAACCGACCGATCGGCTCGTTCCTCTTCCTCGGGCCTACCGGCGTCGGAAAAACCGAGACGGCGAAGGCGCTCGCGGAGTTCATGTTCGATGACGAGCGCGCGATGATCCGTATCGACATGAGTGAGTACATGGAACGGCACGCGGTCTCGCGACTCATCGGGGCGCCCCCGGGGTACGTCGGCTACGACGAGGGTGGGCAGCTCACCGAGCCCGTGCGTCGCCGGCCTTACAGTGTGATTCTCTTCGACGAGGTCGAAAAGGCGCATCCCGACGTCTTCAACACGCTTCTGCAGTTGCTCGACGACGGACGGTTGACGGATGGGCAAGGTCGCACGGTGGACTTCAAGAACACCGTAGTGATCCTCACCAGCAACGTCGGCACCACCGAGCTCGCCGCGATCGAAGAGCGTCGAGACATCAGCGACGAGGAAAAGAGCGACGAGATGCGCGCCATGGCTCTCGAAGCCTCTCGCACGGTCTTTCGCCCGGAGTTCATCAATCGCCTCGACGAGCTCGTCGTCTATCGACGGCTCGGGCGAGAGCAGATCCGCGACATCGTCGACATCCAGCTCGGCTATCTCGAGCTACGACTCGCAGACCGTGAGCTCGCGCTCGAAATCAGCGACGACGCCAAAGATTTCCTCGGCGAAGTAGGTTGGGATCCGCAATTCGGCGCCCGACCGCTCAAGCGCGCGATCCAGAAGCATTTGGAAGACGCGCTCGCCAAGCGCCTACTCGCCGGCGAGTACGAGCCGGGAGACACGATCATCGTCGGTCGTGATGCAGCCGGACCGACGTTCGACCGACGACGCCCCGCGCCGAAAGAGGAAGAAGTCGAGGAGAACGTCGACGACGTGCACGGCACCGCGCGACCGGTGGCTCAGGCGTAGGAAACTTCGACGGCCTTGGTGACGCGTGGCGTTCGACTCTCGCCCCGAGGGGCGCTTGCACTCGCCAGGTGATCTGGCAAGGTGAGCACCGCTTTGACGGCCCGAGGCTTCTTACCCCCCCGTTTTTCGAGCGTGGAATGGCAGTGAATCGTCGATTTCTAGGACGTCGCGGCCAGAGCGTAGCCGCCAAAGAAGCTGTCGCCCGTCGGCAACGGGAAGACGACGCGCCGCGCCTCAAAGACGTCGCGGGCCACGTGACGAGCTTGAAGTTCGCCATCGAGGAGACTCAGGACGGAATCGAGCTCGCGGAGGTGAAGCACACGCGCCGAATCGTGCTTGACCACGCGTCGGCGCGGTTCGAGTTCGCCTGCACCGAAGCCAAGTGCGAAGGCGGCGGTCACGACATCACCCGCGACGTGCTCGACGGCCTCGAGGCTCGAAAAGCCGAGTTCGGCGGCAAGCACGCTTGCACGGGGGCGACCGAGCATGCCCCGTGCACCCGCGTTCTCATTTTCGAAGCCGAAGCCGAGTACGGGGACTAGCTGAGCTAGCCGTGGTGCCGACGCTTCAGAAGCGGGCTTCCTTGCACTTGCCGCAGGCCTTGCTCTCGGAATACGTGGCGCCGCGCTCGACTCGGTAGAGCTGTTGCCTCGACATGGGGTCGGTGACCTCGAAAACGTAGACGTCGCCGTCGGCGAAGCTCGACTCCTCGCCGAAGATACTGAGCGAGAGTTGAACCTCGTTTGTGCTGCGGCGCGAAACGCAAATCGAGAAGGCGGGCTCGCCCTCGTCGATCCGGAAGCACCGATTGCCGGCGATCGAAATCACCGCCAAGTCCCCGAAGCAGTTGTCGTTCAGACAGCCAAGCACCCACACGTCCTCGCTCGGCGGATCGATGTTGACCTCGACGAAAGCGCCGTTTTGACACCCCGAAGGGCAACTTCCGCAACCAGAGAGCAGGTGCCCGGTCAGGAGTGCGGCGGAAACGAGGAGAGTGGCGTGACGCATGGTAAGGGTTGGGCGCTGAGCGCGCCGTTGCGCTAGAGATATTACTACCAGAGGCACGAATGTCGCCCTTTTTGCGCACGACGACGTTTGCGGGACTGCTAGCCCTGGGCACCAGCGCGTGCATCCGCGTCCCGCAGGTCAACGCGAACGGCGTCATCGCCGATCATCCTACCGAGCGGTTTCTCGCCCGGCCGGGCGCGGATCTGCAGCTTTGTCTCGACCTCGAAATCACATCGGGAGGGCGCGCCAGGACGACGCGGGTCTGCGAGAGGCCGCGAATCACGTCCCGCGGCTACCGATGGAGCAAGGGGCTCTCCCAAAGCCTCGAAGAAGGTGAGCGAGTGCGTGTTCGTGGAGCGGAATTGACGTACCGCTCTCTCGAGAGGCTCGCGGACTGCACCGTTCGCGAGGACGCCGTAGAGAAATGGGTGACCTGCACCGGGGTACAGACGCGCAACACCTACGTCGTGACCGGGGCGATACCCTCGGCGTTGTCGGGGGACCGCGACGAAGTGCGCGTTCCGCTCAGTTGGAATCTCGCTCTCGCGCCAACTTCCGCGGGGACCGAAAACAAGCTCGTCGAGCTACCGGGGCGCGGCATCAAGAACCCTCGAGGGCAGTGTCTGCCGATGATGGGAACCACCGGCGGTTGGCTCGCGGCCGATGGAGGGCGCTCGCTGGCGCTGCCCGACGGTCGATCAATCCATCTCTTCGGGGACACCCTCGTGGGTCCCGTCAACGCGAGTGACCGGCGCAGCAACACGTTCGTGGGCAACTCGGTCGGTGTGGGACAATGCATCGGCGGTGAATGGAAGATTCGGTACGTTTGGCGGGACGACGGCGTCAAACGCGAGCCCATCTTCGATCTCAAGGACGGCAAGACGCGGGTGTGGCCCGTCGATGCTTTTTATCTCGGCACGAAGCTGTACGTCGTGCTCGCGAAGATCGTGCACGTCGACACCGGGATCGGCTTCGACTACGCGGGATCGGTGCTCGGCACGGTGCACAATCCGCTGGAGAATCCCGCGCTCTGGCGGATCGGGTACCAGCCGCTCACGGGCATCGAGCAGTACCGGCCGAGCCGCGGGATCACCGTGTCTGGCCACTACGCCTACATCTACTCGCACTACGAAACCGCGTATCCGCATCCGGGCATTCTGTTGAGATTGCCGCTCAACGGGCTCGCGGCTGCCGCGAGAAGCCTTCAGTTCTTGGCGCGAGGCAACCAATGGCTGCACGTCTCGCAGCTCACTCGCGAAAACGTGCAGGTCATCGCGCCGGACACTTCGCCGAACATGTACGTGCATCACGACCCTTCGCTGAAGAAGTGGACGACGGTGCACGCCGAGCCGACCTTCGGCTCGCCGAACATGATCCTTCGAACCGCCGACCGACTCGAGGGACCGTGGTCGAAGGGGGTCGTCGTCTATCAGTTTCCGGAGATGCTCGACCCGCGTCTCAAGCACAAGAGCATCATCTGCTACGCGGTGACCGAGCATCCGCAACTGCGGCGCGGGTCGACCATCGTCGTGACCTACGCTTGCAATACCCTCGAGGGCCCGCTCCCTGGCCCGGACGAGCTACACCTCTACTACCCGAAGACAGTGACCATCGACCTGAAGAAGGTCCCCGGCCTCTGACGAGATCGGCGGTCACTGACAGACGAACGTCAGGGTCACCGACTCTTGGGTGTCCAAGGTGCTCGTCTCGCGCGACGTCGCCTCGTCGCGAACTGCGACAGATCGTCCGCTCTCGTTGCAGTACTCCGTGGCTTCGGCGAGCGCCTCGGCTTTCGCGGCGCTCACGTCGTGCTCGACCCGCCGAGTCTTTCGGGTCAGAAACTGCCCATTGCCTAGATCGGTGACCGCTGGGGCGCAGCCAACCAGGCACACCGCCGTCAGGAGCCACGCCGCTGTCGGGAGCCACGCCGCCGTCAGGGGTGGAGTGCGACGGGAGGGCGACATGTCGTTGGGCTCGTGGGGCGGAGCTTTGCACATGCCCGCATCGGCCGCAGCTGGTTCGTTCCGTCGGTCCTGAGACCCAAGCGAGGCTGCTGTAGCCTGCGGCCATGGCCGATTCACCCCACGACACCAGTAACACCTACTTCCACATCGAAGGCGATTACGCTGAGGTCATCGATGTCACTGAATCGTTTTGGCCGGACGTCATGGCCGGCAAACGAAAGCTCGGCGGGTGGCTCGTCGCCGGGTGCCACTTCGAAGGAAACCCCGACCATGCGGAGAGGCATCCCAATGGCGACGAGATCCTCGTGCTCATCTCCGGGAGGCTCGACGTCGTGCTGGACGAAGAAGGTGGCCGGCGCACGGTGGCGCTTCGTCCCGGCGAGGCCTGCTTCGTTCCTCATGGGGTCTGGCACTGGCAGCTGGTGCACGAGCCGAGTCGACTCTTGGCTCTGACCTGTGGAAAAGGGACCGAGCACCGAAGCGTCCCCGAGTAAACGAGCGCTCAGCTGGCGGCGGAAGGTGGATCGCCCAAGGCGGCGAGCGCGAGGTACGGCGTGACCGCCAAACCGAGCGCGACCGCGAAGGCCACTTTGAATCCGATGAAGGCCGGCGGACTCATTTCGGTTACCCCCAAAAGCGCGAGGCAGGCGACTGCCGGCGCGGCGGCGAAAACGAGGGCTGCGCCGGCGAGTAGCAAGCCTCGGCCGAGGGCGCTTTTGGGTAGTCTTGCGCCGAAGCGCTGTTTGCCGCCGTCCCGGGTCATCGAGCCGATGCGACCGTCACGAACGTCCCGGCGTACCAGTGTCGTCGCGATGAGCCCGGTCAACAGCGGCAGCAGGACAGCGGTCGAAAGCGTGTCGCCGACGATGCTGGTCTGTCCCCACAAGGGAACGGCTTCGAGGCCGCCGAAGATCCCCCAAGCGAAACCGCCGTTGATGCCCGCGTTGATCGCCGCGGCGCCAAACACCTGGTTTGCGAGCAAGTAGCGCCAGTGAGCGCGCTGCATGGCGGATGCGGTCCTGCTCGCCAACCAACGGCTACGGGCAGCTCGGAGTGGCGCCCGAGACGTTGCAGGTCGACGCCGTGCAACACACCCCACTGGCGCAGGCGCTGGTCCCGCTGCACGCGACGTCGCACGTGTTTCCGCCACAGCTGACTTTGCCGAGGCACGACAGGCTGCCGCTGCAACGAATGTCGCTGTTGCCGGTGACGGTGCTCGCGATCCCGCCGGCGCAAGAGTTGCCGCCCTCGCAACGGGCGTCGCACGACGTGCCGGCGCAAGCGATTTGCCCGAGGCACGAGCCCGAGCCGTCGCAGCGGACGTCGCATTGGCTGCCGGCGGTGCAACCGACCCCGCCGCTGCAGGCGTTGGTCCCACAGTCCACGCGACAGTTGCCCTCACAGGCGATTCGAGTCTGGCACGAGCCGGAGCCGCCGCAGTCGAGGTTACAGCTCGTTCCGGCTGGACACTCGATGCCGCCGGCGCAAGCGTTGGTTCCGCAGTCGACGTCGCAAGCCGTGCCGCCACACGCCACGCGACCGCTGCACGAGCCGGACCCAGTGCAGTTCAGATCACAGCTGCTCGCCTCGCTGCAGTCGATGCCGCCGCTGCATCCGTTTCCGCCACAATTGACCCGGCACGGCAATCCCGCGGGGCACGTGACGCCGCTAGCGCACGAGAGGCCCGTGGAGCAGTCGATGACGCACACCCCGCCAACGCAACGGCCGATGTTGGCGTCTTCACACGCCACGGCGCAGGTTCCTCCGCCGGCGCCGGCTGCACCTGCCGCGCCCGCGGATCCCGCCGCGCCGCCCACGCCCGCGGATCCCGCCACGCCGCCCACGCCCGCCGCACCCGCCGCGTTACCGCCCATCCCCATTCCGGCGCCACCACCGGTCGCCGGGCCGCCGCCAGTTGCCGGAGCACCGCCCGTCGCCGGGCCGCCGCCAGTTGCCGGAGCACCGCCCGTCGCTGGGCCGCCGCCAGTTGCTGGGCCGCCGCCAGTTGCCGGAGCACCACCCGTCGCTGGGCCGCCGCCAGTTGCCGGAGCGCCGCCCGTCGCTGGAGCGCCCCCGGTCGCGGTCGTGGCGCCACTCGCGCCCGCTGCCGATCCGTCGGCACCGCCCGACCCATCGTTGAACAACTCACCGCCGTCGCTGTTGCCGCAAGCGGCGGCGAGCGCGAAGAGCAAACAGCCAGAGCCGGTCAGACGAAGGATCTTGTAGCTCACGACCGAAGGATAACATCCCCGCGGGCCCGCTCCCTCATCGGGGCAAGCGTTCCGAGATCCAGCGGATCAGCGAGTGTTTGCAGGCTCGACGCCGCGCTCACGGTAGGAACCAATCGAAGGTCAGAACGACGACCGCGGCCATGAACACGAGCAGCACGAGTCCGGTGGCCACGGCGATGCGCGCCTCTTCGGGAGGGTCGACGCTCATGGCGGGACGCGCGACCCGAGCGTGCCCGGTGTCAGACAAATCGCGCGACGCGTACTGCTCGCGTGTAGAACGGATCCGCGAAAGCAGGTGCGCGATGACACCCGCTTCGGGTGTCGGGCTGGCCGCCTCGCGATACGGGCCTTGCGGCGTCACGCCTCAGGTTACCACGCGCGTTCGTGCCACGCCCTCAGTCGGTGTCCACGCCCATTTGCCCACGCCGGCCGAGAACGAGAAACTTCAGAAACGATCGTGTTCGGCTCGCGCGCTCGACCGGACCGGAAACGATTGCCGGCTCGACGGCGAGCTTGTTACCTTCATCGGTTCATGAATCATCCATCGCGGCGGGGGCCACCACAGGTGAGCGGAGCCGGCTCCGAAGACACTAGCGACGACCGGGCGACCGACGCCATTCGGGAAGCCAATGGTGAATTGACGGCAAAAACCGCGCACCTGCTCGAGCTGCCGCTCAAGCTCCTGGTGGAGCAGCGAGACCGTGCGCTCCGAGAAGTCGAAAAGATTCGCGAAACTTCCGAGCGCGAGCAGCGGGCGGGGGTGGCGGAGCAGGACGCGTTCATCGCCTTCTTGATGGACGATCACGAAAAGAAGCTCGAGGAGCTTCGCACCAAGATTGCCGCGGCGCGCGAGAGAGTCGTCCGGATGGAGGCTCTGAGCCCGGTCGTTCCCGAGGCGCCGCCCGCCGAAGGCGGCGCCCCCGACTCGGCGGCGAGCCGTGACACCGAGGCGCGCATTCAGTCACTGCAGCGCCAGCTCGAGGACTCCTACGCCGAGGTCGACGAAACCCGAGCCGAAGCGTGCCGGCTCCAAGAGGAGCTCGACGACGCGATCCGCTCGGCGGACGACCAACGGCTCGAGGTGTATCGCGATGTCGAGAAAGCGCGGGACGAGTCGTTCGAGCTGCAGCTGAAGCTCGACGAAACCAAGCGAGAGCTCGACGACGCCCGCGACGATGCTCGAGAAGCCCAGTTCCGCTCGAGCGAGGAGCTCGATTCGGCGCGGCGGGAGCTCGACGACCGTCGGGACGAAGTGCGCCGACTCCGCGATCGCCTCGGCGAAATCGACGGGCACAGTCGGCCAGCGCCTCCTCCGGTCAACGTCGAGCTCGACGGAGCAAGAAGTGAGATCCAGCGGCTTCGTCGTCAGCTCGTCGAAGCGAAACGAGAGCTCAGCTTCACGACGCGCGAGCTCGAGAAGATGCACCAGCGCGACGCGAGGATCCGCGACGCCGCGCGGAGCCCGAGCGCCGCCAAGCGACTCGACTCCCGAAAGGACACGCTCCCTGGAATGACGCGCCGATAGCGCCGAGCTACGCTTTTTCGAGATCGGCGAGCAACGTCTGCCGCACGAGGTCGAGGGCGGCAAAGGCGGATCGGCGTCGGATTTGGTCTCGGCTGCCGAGGAATACTCGATGTTTCGCGGTCACACCGGCGGGCGTGGCCACGGCGTAGTGAACGAGTCCGACGGGTTTCTCTTCCGTTCCGCCGCCGGGGCCGGCGATGCCCGTCAGCGCGCATGCGACGTCTACCCCGAGCGCTTTTGCACAGCCGCGCGCCATGGCTTCAGCGACGGGCTGACTCACCGCGCCATGCTGCTCGAGCATTTCCATCGGAACCTCGAGGGCGCTGTGCTTGATGGCGTTCGTGTAGCTGATGATGCTGCCGGCGTAGAACGCGCTCGATCCCCCTCGCTCGGTGAGCAGCTCGGCCACGAGACCCCCGGTGCACGACTCGGCAGTCCCCATCATCAGCCCCCGCTCGACGAGAATCTCGCCGAGGGCTTCGGCAAAGGTCACGTCGCCTTCGGCGTAGACGATCCCGCCGAGACGCTCACGAACGGCGCTGGCGCCAGCGCGCGCGCGCGCCGCGGCGGCCTCGGGGTCCACGGCGCGAGCGAGGACTTTGACCTCGATCTCTGGAAAATGGGCGCGGTACGCGATGATGACGTCGTGAGCTTCTTCGAGGCCCGCGAGCTCGTCGTTCACTCGGCTTTCGGGGTAGCCGAACGTTTTGAGCCGGATCTGCGCGATGTTGCCCGGCGCCCGGAGCGCCAAGCCAGGGGCGATCTGGGTCTCGAACATGGCCTTCATCTCGCGCGGTACGCCGGGCAGAAAAAACGCGTCGGTGCCGGCGCCGAGGGTGACCGAGAAGCCGGGCGCCGTGCCGTCGTCGTTAGGAAGGATGCGTGCACCTTTCGGAAAGTCCGCTTGTTTGGCATTCGACTCGGCCATTTTCCGGCCGAACCGCGTCATGCGTTCGCGGATCGCGTCGAGCGATTTTTCGTCTCGTTCCAGGGGCACGCCGAGCAGGTCCGCGACCGTTTGGCTCGTGAGGTCGTCGGTGGTGGGGCCGAGGCCGCCGGTGCAAATGATGACGTCCGCGTCGTCGGCCAGCGCCCCGAGGGTTTTGGAGATGCGCTCGGGATCGTCGGCGACGACGGCGGTCTTCACCACCTCTGCGCCGAGGCCGGTGAGGGCTTCGGAGAGCCACGTCGAGTTCGTGTTGACGATCTCGCCGCGAGTGAGCTCGGTGCCGATGCACAGGACTGCGGCGATCATCGTGTGGCGATCCTAGTGCGTGCGCGACCGGCGGCTACTCGCGCGTGCCGCCGGAATCGTAGGCGCACCGAAATCCCACGTGAGCGGCGTCGGGAGACGCGTTCTCCGCCGCCCAGCTTTTGAGTTCCGCAGCGACTCGCGATCGGTAGGAGCCGCCGCGAGCGACAAAACGCCCGTCCGGCTCGACCGTCCACTCGGCGACGTTGCCAGCCATGTCCTGGGCGCCGTCAGGGGTCGCCCCGTTGGGTCGCGAGCCGACGATGTCGGGGCCCGTGGCGCCATGGCCGCACGGACCTTCGGACAGACCGAAGACGGCGCGACGGCAAACGAGCCCGCTCGTTCCCCAGGGGAACCGTCGACCGACGCTTCCCGCAGCGGCGTATACCCATTCGTCTCCACTCGGAAGGCGCCCGCCCTCGAAGCGACAGAACTTGCCGGCGTTCTTCGGATCGACACCGCGCACTGGCGCGCCGGGCTCTCCACTGATCGGTGCGCACACGCCGGATTCCGCACAGGCAAACCACCGTTCCACCGTGACCTCGGTGGCGTCGAGTGCAAAGGCTTCGACCGGCGTCTGTCTTGTTTGCACGACGCCTTGGGCTTCCCAATCGCTCGGTCCGAGCTCGAGATTGTCGGCCGCGTACTCGATTCGCAGGTGGGCGAATCGGCAAGCGTCGGTGCCGATCTCCATTCCCGGCCCGCAGTGGGTCGGCTTGCCGACACATTGGGAGTCGTCCAATCGCTGCCCCTCGCCGCAGCATCGCGCCCCGAGCGCCTGCATTCCGTCGGGGCATCGTGCCGGCCCCGAGCGCTCCCCACGGGCAAAGGTGACTACCGCGACCACGCTTGCGGTTGCCGCGAGAGCGCCCACACCGGCGAGCACGTAGATGAGGATGCGGTTCATCTTGGGAGCAATGTTCGCACGGTGGCTTCGCGCGGGCGCTTTTTCCGCTGCACGGGTCGACAAGGCCGCTCGGCGTCCTTAAACAGAGCCTGGTGAGCGATCAGAGGTTCCAGTCGAGGGTGCCGCTCGGGCGGACGGGGCTCGAGGTGTCGCGGCTCGGCTTGGGCTCGTCCTTCGGCGCACCCCAGTCCGCCTACGAGCGAGCCTACGAGCGGGGCGTGAACTATTTCTATTGGGGCTCGCTCCGCAAGGATCCCATGGGCTCGGCGATTCGAAACATTGCCAAGAAAGATCGCGACGGCCTCGTCGTGTGCTTGCAGAGCTACGCGCGCTTCGGCTGGATGGTGAAACGGTCGACCGAGAGCGCGCTGAAAAGCCTCGGCCTCGACCACGCCGAGGTCCTGCTTTTGGGCTGGCACAACTCCGAGCCGCCGGATCGCATCATCGACGCGGCGATGGCGCTCAAAGAGAAAGGGCGGATCCGCCACATCGCCATCTCGAGCCACAAACGCTCCCTGTTCCAAGACCTGACGAGCGACGAGCGATACGGGATCTGGCACCTCCGATACAACGCGGTTCATCGCGGCGCCGAGCGCGAAGTTTTTGCCGGGCTCGACGGCGTCGAGCGCGAGGCGCGCCCGGGCGTCGTTTCTTACACGAACACGCGGTGGGGCCACCTCTGCGACCCCAAGAAGACACCGTCCGGCGAGCGCACGCCCACGGGCACCGACTGCTACCGCTTTGCGCTGGCCCAGCCCGCCGTCGACATCGCCATGTGCGGTCCGGACAACGACGAGCACATGAGTCAGGCGCTCCACGTCTTGGAGCAAGGTCCGATGAGCGCCGACGAGCTCGACTGGATGCGCCGCGTGGGCGACCACATCTACGGGAAAGATCTGACGTCGGGAGTTCGCGACGGAGCCGCGGCGCCCGCGATGCGCTGAGCCCCTAGAGTCAGCGAGATTCTGTGACGACGCTGAAGTCGAGCGTTCCGACTTGCTCGACATCGACGTCGACGCGATCGCCGTCCGCGAGCGGGCCCACCCCATTGGGCGTGCCGGTGGCGAGTAGGTCCCCGGGCTCGAGGGTCATCGCCTGGCTGATGTGTGAAATCAGCGCTGGGATGTCGTTGACCATGTCCCGGGTGTTGCCGTCCTGACGAAGGTCGCCGTTGACGGTGACACGGATCCCGAGCGCGCTCGGGTCGACGCCGGTGACGACCTCCGCGCCCACCGGGCAGAAGGTGTCGAACCCCTTCGCGCGGGTCCACTGGCCGTCCGATTTTTGCAAATCGCGCGCCGTCACGTCGCAGACGACGACGTAGCCGAAGACGTGATCCATCGCCTCGTCCGGGGAGATGCGTCGACAGCGTTGGCCGATGACGACGCCGAGCTCCCCCTCGTAGTCCACCCGCTCGCTTTCCGGCGGCAATACGACGCGCCGGCCCGAGGCGAGCAGCGACGACGGCGGCTTGAAAAAAAGCAGCGGCTCCTTCGGGACCTCGCTCTGCATCTCTTTGGCGTGAGCGCGGTAGTTTTTTCCGATGCCGACGATCTTCGTCGGCGCCACCGGGACTCCGAGCTCACCGCTCGGAAGTGGAGTGCCTGTGGGCTTTCCGCCGGCCCAGGGCGCTCCGTCGAGCACGAGGCGATCGGCTCCATCGCAGAGCGCCCAGTCACCGTCCGTCGAGCGAACGTACCGTTTGGAGCTCATGTTTCTTCGATGACGCGCACGGAGGTGGGGATGCGCTTTCGTGCGACGCCGCCGAGGGTGTCCGCCCAGTTCTCCGGGTAGCCGTCGAAGTATCCGCGCCACCTTCGGCCGGTCATCTCCCGGTAGGCGACGGCGTAGAGCACCCGCGCCGACGACGGAACGCCGACGAGTGGGAGGTACAGCGGGCCGAGTAGTCGCGATTGAAAGGTGTGCCCGAATTCGTGTTGGCGGGTGTTTTCGTCGAGGGGAAAGTAGCGATTCTCGCGCCTCGACCAGAAAACGAAGTGGCCGAGAGAGACGGCGGTCATGCGCGATTGCACGAAGAGGCGACCGTCTTCGTTTTCGATGCGGACGACGCTACCGATGGCCCTTTCGGTGAGCAGCAACATCGAGCCGAGCAGGTTCTGCGGCCCTTCCCAGAGAACGCCGATGAGCTTGGCGAGCACGACCGCGTGCATAGCACGACCGCCGCCGTCTTCGGATCGGGTGTTTTCTTCGGACCCGCCGCGTTACTTGGGAGCCGCCGTAATGCTGCGGCACCGCCGTAGTGCTGCGGAGCCGCCGTTCTCTACGGCAGGTCGTCGCCGCCCGAGAGCATCTCGGCGAGCTTCTTTTCGTCGATGACTTCGGTGCCGTGCTTCTTCGCCGTGTCGAGTTTGCTCTTGCCGACTTTTTCTCCCGCGACGAGATAGCTCGTCCCCTTTTTCACCTTGTCGTGCACCGTGCCACCTGCGGCGCGGATGTCCGCGTGCACCGCTTCGCGTTTGCGACTCAAGACGCCGGTGACACAGAAAGACGATCCGTCGAGCACGCCGCCAGCGACGACTTCTTCTTTCGGTTGCGCCACGGACACGCCGCGAGCGTGGAGCTTTTCCAAGAGCGCTCTCGCTGTCGGATCGAAGAGGTAGTCAGCGAAAGCCTCGACCATTTTTGGGCCGAACCCGGCGATGGCGTCGACGTTCTCGCGGGTCTGCTCGGCCGTCCACTCGAGCACGGTTCTCAGCGATCCGCCGGCTTCGGCCAGCTGCTTGGCGGCCACTTGACCGATGTGCTCGATGCCGAGCCCGGTGAGCAGCCGGTCGAAGGTGCGCGTTTTCGAAGCGGCAATGGCGGCGATGACGTTCTCGGCGCTCTTCTTGCCCATTCGGTCGAGGGACTGGACCTGTGCCGCGTCGAGGTCGTAGAGGTCCGCGACGTCGCGAACCAGCTCGCGCTCGACGAGCTGGTCGATGAGCGACGGACCGAGGTGATCGACGTCCATCGCGAAGCGACGCGAGTAGTGGTGCAGCGATTCGCGCACGATCGCCGGGCAACCGGGGTTCGGGCACCGGAGAGCCACCTGATCCTCGGTGCTGACGACCGGGGTTTTGCACGCCGGACACTTTTTGGGCATGCGGAATTTTCTGGGTTTGCCCTTTCGGGCGGCGCGGTCGACGTCAATGACTTGCGGGATGATTTCTCCCGCTTTCTGGATCGCGACGCGGTCGCCGACCCGCACGTCGAGCTTATCGATGATGTCTTTGTTGTGAAGCGACGCGCGGGAGACCGTGGTGCCCGCGAGGCTCACCGGCTCGAGATTCGCCACCGGGGTGAGCGCGCCGGTGCGGCCGACCTGCACGGTGATCTCGAGCAGCTTCGTCCAGGCTCTCTCGGCTTCGAACTTGTAGGCGATGGCCCACCTGGGAAACTTCGCGGTCGATCCCAAAATGTCTTGCATGCCGAACTCGTCGACCTTCACGACGACACCGTCGATTTCGTACGGGTAGTCCGCGCGTCCTTTTTCGAGCTCCGCGACGGCCTCGTGCACGGCCTCCATCGTCTCGCAGCGGACGTGGGCTCGGTGGGTGGGCAAACCGAGCTTGGCGAGGGCGTCTAGAGACTTTGAATGCGTGGGTGCGAGATCGGGGCCTTCCACCGCTTGGTAAATCATTGGGCGTAGCGGGCGTTTGGCGACGACTCGGGGGTCGAGCATGCGAAGGCTGCCAGCGGCGGCGTTGCGAGGGTTGGCAAACGGTGCGTCCCCGGCGGCGACACGGGTTTCGTTGATGCGATCGAGCTCGCGGCGGTAGATCACGACCTCGGCTCGGAGTGTGAGTGGACCGGCGTAGTCAATGCGGGTCGGTAGAGATCGCATGGTTTTGAGGTTTTCGAGGATCTCCTCGCCAGTGAGCCCATCGCCGCGGGTCGAACCTCCAGCGAGACGTCCCTCGCGATACAGGATCTCGACGCTCGCCCCGTCGAGCTTCGGCTCGACCGTGTAGACGGGCTTGGCCGATGCGGAGAGCCGGTCGCGCACCCGTCGGTCGAAGTCTTCGAGCTCTTCTTCCGAGTAGGTGTTGTCGAGCGACATCATCGGCACGACGTGCTCGACCGTTCGAAGATCGCTCCGAAGTTTGTCGCCGACGCGCTGGGAGGGAGAGTCGTCGGACCGGAGCTCGGGATGTTTCGCTTCGAGCTTGGTGAGGTCGGCGTAGAGCGCGTCGTACTCGCGGTCGGTGACCGCGGGGTCGTCGAGCACGTAGTAGCGGTAGTTGTGCGCGTGGATGAGTTTGACGAGCTCGTCGTGACGCTTTTCTGCGGTGCGGCTCATCGGGGCATCTGCCGCAGGGTCATGGGTGCCGGTTGGCGACGGGGGTCGGTCACAGGTCCAGCACTTTCGAGAGCGCCACGAGTCCTTGCTCGAGGCTGGCTTCGTCGGTCGTCCAACTCATGCGGAACGCGCTCGGCTCACCGAAAAACTCTCCCGGGCTCACGATGACTCCGTGCGACTCGATGCCCCGCTCGATAAAAGGGGTCAAGCTCCGCCCCCGGGCGTCGACCACCCAGCCATAGAGGCTGTTTTCGTGCGGAGGCAGCCAACGGATTTTCGAGTGCGTCCGCATGAATTCGTCGACCCGGGCGCGTTTCTCTCCTTGGATCTCACGGGCCCGCTCGCGGAGCTCGTCGGCCTTGGCGACCGCCACGGCCCCCCAAGCCCAGGAGCCTGGTGGGGCCACGCCGACCGAGTGGGTCTCGGCGCGGGCGGCCGCGGAGATCTTCTCCGCGGGCAGATGAACCCACCCTGCCCGCGGCCACGGAACTCCCCAACACTTGGTCGTGCTCGAGCAGGTCACGATGTTGGGCGCCAGCGAGCGGCTGGTGTGTGCCGGCCGCACCGCCTCGCGATACGCCTCGTCCACCAACAGATACGTGTCCGGTGGCAGCGCGTCCGCCAGGGTGCGAAGCACCGCGTCGTCGAGCACCGTTGCCGTCGGATTGTGAGGGTTCGAGATCGCGACCACGCGGGTCTCGCGGGTGACGTCGTCGAGCACCCGGGACACGTCGAGAGCGTAGCTTTCGTCGAGCCTCCGCTCGAAGCGATCCACCCGTGCGCCGAGCGCCTCGGGCACCCGCCACATCGGCTCGTAGCCGGGGGCCTCGACGAGCACGCGATCGCCGCGGTCGAGTAGCGATGCGTACGCGACGAACAGCGCCCCGGAGGCACCGAGGCACGGGAAGATTTCGTCCACTGGGACGTCGTAGCGGTCGGCGAGCGCCCGCTGGAACTTCTGCCGCGAGGTCACGTCGCTCGGATCGACGCCTCCGAGCTCGGCCGCCATGATTGGTCGGAGCCCGCTCGTCGCGAGGTCGAGCTTGATCTTGCCGAACCACTTGGCGGCGAACTCCAGGTACGCGACGCGGGGGAGCACGGCCCGGGGAGAATAGGACAGCCGGGGCGCGAGGGGAGTTGCTGCGAGATCCCCGCCGGCCGGTCGGATTTCGACGCTTCCCGGGTGCTAGTGGTAGGGTCGCGGCACGATGGCGGCGCCCGATCCGCAGCCCGACCGAACGGCGGATTCTGCGCGGGAAAACCCGCCCCCCACTCCCCGGGTGGAGGAGGGGGCATCGGCGGTCCTGCGGACCGCGGGGCCGTGGCATTGGCGAATGCTCGGCTTGCTGAAGACGATGCGCCCGCACCAGTGGGTCAAGAACATCTTCGTCTTGGCGCCGGTCGCGTTCGCCAAGGAGATCTTCGACCCGCTGCTGCTCTACCGCGCATTCAGCGCGTTCGCGATTTTCTGCGTGCTCGCCGGCGCGGTCTACACGATGAACGATCTGTTGGACCGTGAGTCCGATCGGTTGCACCCGGTCAAGCGCCGGCGCCCGATCGCGTCGGGGCGAGTGCCGCTCGGCCTCGCCAAGGGGTTTGCCGTCGTCATGGTGATAGCCGCTCTCGGCGGCGCCGCCTACGGACCGCTGTCGTTTCTGGCGGTCGCAGCGGCCTACTTCGGCCTGAATCTGGCCTACTCGTTCAAGCTGAAAAATGTCGCGTACCTCGACGTGAGCATCATCGCGGCGGGTTTCGTTCTGCGCGTGCTCGGCGGCGGGTTCGCTACGCACATTCACGTGTCCGGGTACTTGCTCGCCTGCACCGCTCTGCTCGCGCTCTTCCTCGGGTTCGGCAAGCGTCGCCAGGAGCTCGCGACGGCAAAAAAGGCGGGCAAGCAGCGCGCCGCGCTCGAGTCTTATTCCCAGCGAGGTCTCGACGTCGCCCTCGCTGCGACGGGAACGCTGACGGTGGTTTCGTACCTCGCCTATACCCTCGACCCGCACACCCGCGCCTTCTTCCAGAGTGATTGGCTCTGGCCGAGCGCCGTGCTCGTGGGTGCCGCCATGGTGCGCTTTCTGCACCTCGTGCGCAGTCGCCCCAAAGCCGAAAGCCCCACCCAGGAGATGCTCACGGACGGACCGTTCGTCGGAATCGTTCTCGTGTGGGGATTTCTGGCGGTGCTCATCGTCTACAACTTGCGCCCGCAATGACCGAAGTCGCCGAAGGCACTGCCCCCGTCGCGCCGGCAGCGCCCCGCGGCGCTTCTGCCTGGACCGACCTCGGGCTCACCCTGCCGATCTTCGTCGGCTACCACCTCGGCGTCGTCTTTCTTCCGGTGAGAAACGCCGCCGACGTCGTCACCCGCGAGCTCGTCGCCCTCGCCGACCACAACATGCTCGCCTACGGGGGGCTCACCCTCGCCATCGGCGTGGTGTTCGTCGGCATCCTCTCGGTGCTCGGTCGCGGCCAGACCTTCAAGATCGAAAAGTTCCTGCTCGTCGGGCTCGAGGGTGTCGCGTACGCCGTGGCCATGAGGTTTCTGGCGGGCTGGCTCGTCGGACGCCTGTTTCTGGCGGCGGGAACCGAAGGCGCTTTCCCCGGTCTCGTGATGAGCATGGGGGCGGGTTTCTACGAAGAAGTGTTCTTCCGAGTCGGGCTGTTCGGCCTCGGCGCGAAGCTCATGTCGCTCACTTTTCCTCTCGTGCCGCCGCTCCAGCAAAAGTTGATGATCGTGCTCTGGGCGATCGTCACCTCCGCGGTGTTCAGTGGCTGGCACTACGTCGGTGCGCTCGGCGACCCCTTCGAGATGCGCTCGTTCACGTTCCGGCTGGTTTGTGGCCTGGTGTTCACGGTCATCTACGCTTACCGGGGTTTTGCGCCCGCGGTGTGGACCCACACGCTGTACGACGTTTGGGTGCTGGTTTTCTGACGCGCGCCCGTGGCGCCGGACGACTTCGCGGTCACGCCGCTAGGCACGAATCGCGTGCACGAAGTGCTCGACGTTGCCTTTGGGCCCGGGCGTCGTCGAGTCGGCGCGCCCGTTGATTCGAAATCCGACGGCTTCGATGCTCTCGATGGCTTGCTCTATGGCGTGGGCGCGCGTGGCCTCGTCGCGGATCACGCCTCTGGCCTTGCGTGCGACTTCTTTGCCGACCTCGAACTGAGGTTTGACGAGCACCACGAGCTCGGCGGGCGGATCGAGCACGTCGGCGAGTGCGGGCGCGAGCTTTTCGATGCCGATGAAAGAGACGTCGACAGTCGCCAACGCTATCTCGTCGTCGAAGGATTCTTTCGTCAGGTGGCGCGCGTTGGTTTCGTCGAGCACGACGACTCGTTCGTCGGTTCGCAGCGGCTCGGCGAGCTGACCGCGTCCGACGTCGACCGCGTAGACCTTCACCGCGCCGCGTTTCATCAGACAGTCGGTGAAGCCGCCGGTGGAGGCGCCGATGTCTGCGCAGATTTTCCCGGCGACCTCTACCCCGAGCTCGTCGAGCGCCGCGTCGAGCTTGAGCCCGCCGCGCGAAGCGAAGCGGTTGCCCTCGCGCACCGTCAATACCGTCTCTGAATCGATCGAGGTACCCGGCTTATCGATGCGTTGCTCCCCCGAATACACACGCCCGGCGATGACGAGCGCTTGCGCCTTGTTGCGTGACTCCGCGAGACCGCGTTCCACGAGCAGGGTGTCGACGCGAGATTTCATCGGCGCGCGCAGAGCTTATCGTTGACGCGACGCATCAGCATCTTCTTGGCCGAGATCCGGGGGGCGGGTGACGATCCGAATCGAGATTCTTGCGGGCTCACCATTCCGGCGGAAACCGGGGGGCCCGAAGCCGAGCAAACGGCTCGAAAAAGGACTGAGAACCCATGGACCGAGTATTCAAGCGTTGGCGTCTCGCGGCTCTTCTTGCGGCTGCCTCGATGGCATTTTCCGGGGGCGCGTTTG
>JAJDAH010000047.1 GCA_029261965.1 Polyangiaceae bacterium | reverse complement strand
CGGCGACAACAACGCGAACTTCTCGGAGATCTCTTCAACTCGTGAGTCGTCGATCTGCGTCATGCATTGATTGCACCGACCCAGCGTTTCCATCCCGTTTCCATCGCATCACGTTTCCATTGTTCTCGGACGCCGCCTTAGGGTCATTGACCCTCTGAAGTCGGTGGAGGAGACGCACGCAAACGGGAACACCAAAGACGGTCTCAAGGTAGAAGCCCGAAAACGGCCTTCATCAGCTACAGCCATGACAGTGACGCCCACTCGAAGCGTGTCCTCGGATTATTTGAGACTTTTCGAGGTGCAATTGCGCGTGCGGCCCGACGACGACCATAGCCGACGACCTGCGCGGATCGCCGGTGAGTGCGCCCCCTTCATCGGATCGAGCGTACCTGCTACGACGTCGGCGCCGAACTGCGCGTCGACGTTCCGAGGGTTCCGGCGCACAGTGACGAGGGTCGAAGTGAAGCCAGGGGCTCGACGCTCAGTTGCAGACGTCTTGGGCCAGCCCAGGACCACCGGCGGGTGACCCCGGCGTGCCCGCGGACCCGTGTGAAAGCGTCGTGCCGGTTCGGGCGACCTGGGCGGTTCCACCCTCGACGTAGGCGCATGACGCACCAGCCGCCCCGCCTCCGCTGGTTCCTCCGGGACCACCCTCGCCGCCGTTGCCGCCCATCGCGCCGCCGGCGATCGGGGGATCCATGCCGATTCCACCCGGGGCACAAATGGGCGGCCCGCAAGTGCGCCCGAGACAATTGGTATCGGCCCCCGCAACGCCCAACGCGCCGCTGCCCCCGTCGCCGCCATCCCCGCCGTCGCCCCCGTTCCCGCCCTGCCCCGCAGTGAGCGACCCGCCAAGGAGCGTGATCCGTGCGTCCCAGGCGAACAAGGCAATGCTCGCTCCTCCGCCACTTCCGGGTTGTCCAGGCGATCCGCCGCCACCCCCGCACCCGGGCTCGCCCGCCGCAGCGCAGACTTGACCGGTAACCGCGGCGCACGCCGGTGTCGTTTCACAGCGCAAGAAACAGTTGTTCATGCAGTCACCGGGGCCGCCGGCCGTGCCACTGTTGCCGGAACTCCCGGCGTCGGCGGTGGCGCCCCCCGCGGGCACGAACCCGATGTTGGCGAATCCCACCGCCAGGGACGCTCCCGCATCGACACCAGCGTCCGAGGTGTCGACGCTCGCGCCTGCGCCACCGGATGCGCCGTCGCCGGCCGTACATGTTCCGGTACCTACCAAGCCGGGAGCGCCCGGCGAGCCGTCCGCTCCATCCCCGGCCCGACGAGTCAGAATCGCGACGTCTTCGAGAGTCAATGCGGTCGAAAGTCCCGTGGCGAAAACACCGTACAGAGACTCCCCTTCGGCTCCCGCCATCTTGCTCTCGATGGTGAGTCGCCGAAGGCTCGCACTCCCGCTCAGGTCGACGGCGCGAACGGTCGCTGTTTCATTCGCCGGCGCTTGAACTATCACCGCCCGCTCGAATCCCAACCCACAGAGGGGTGACCACTCGCTGCCCGACACGGTCCACCCGCCGATGATGTCGATGCCCGCCACCAAGTTCAGCGACTCGGCATAGAGGCCCTCCGCGACGTAGACGAGTCCAAGCCCGAGCTCTGTCGCGCGCCTGATCCCTGCGCCTATCGACGCGCATGGAAGAGTACGCGTGCCGCAAGCGATCGAGCCGGAGCCATTCTCGACGACAAAAACTCCGTCTTGCGCGTTCACGTCGAGCTGTTCGCACTGGCTCCCTGCGTCCGTAGAAGAGTCCGGAGCGCCGGCGTCGGGAGAAGCATCGGGCGCCGTGCCATCGCTTCCGGCATCCTCTGCGATCATTTCGTCCGGATCGGCACAGGTGGCCAACACGCAGATCTGCGAGTCAGGGCATTCGCTCGCTGTCGCGCATTGGCCGCGGCACTCCCCATCCGCCCCGCAGACGAGATCACCGGAGCAATCATCCGTACTCGAGCAGCGTCTATCTTCCTCCAGCTGGCAAACCGACACTTCGCCGGCAGGCACGCACCGTGCGCCCGCCGAGCAGTCGCGGGACTCTTTGCACTCCACGTGACAACGCTCGAAAGCGCAAACGAGCGGGGTCTTGCAATCCGAGTTGATGCGACAGCTCTCGGCGATGCTGGCGGCGAGTAGGCCTTCGGCCGTCGACGAGCAGCCAACTGGGAGCACGAACGTGGCACCGCAACTAGCACCTAGAAAAACAAGGTATCTCATCGAACTCGCCTCCACCGCCTGCCGCGTGGGACTATAGCTCAGGTCGGCGACGCGGGCTGGAGAGACGGGCACCCGACTCTGTAGTGAGCGTTCCGATGGATTGCCGCTGAGGCCGTTGTCCCCGCGAGTTGACGGCAACGAGTTCCCTCGTTGGCGCCGTAGTTCGTCGCCGACAGTCCCGTAGTCTCGGGCTCACAAAACGACGAGATCGGAGATGGTCGTTGAGCGCCTTCGGCGACGACCGTCGTACGTCTGTACCATTTCCGATAGCGGCCGCGTAGAACGCGATTCGAAGTCGCGGTGAGTATCGGCGCCAAAGCGTCGACCGGAAGGAGGCCAGGATGAAGGTGGGAGAAGCGCTGACGACGTCACGATCCACCGACCGCGCCCCAACGCCCAGGGCAAGCTGCACGGCGTGCGAGCCATCGCGCGATACGGTTTCGGTCGTCCGGCAAGCAAGCTCCCCCAGCCTCCTCGGGCGACGCAGCCCACCATCATAGGCGGAAGGAACCTCGGACGCCCCATCGTGATCCCACCGCCAACCCCGGAGCCCGCCAGGTCCCTCGCGCCGAATACCGTGACCCAGGGAGACCGGTGGTCGCGGAGATCCGCCGGCTACCAGACCCGACCCTCCAACGTTTGATCCGAAGCGGTGTCGCCGGTGCCGCTCACCGCTCGAGCCTCCTCCGCGCAACCGAGCGAGGGCGAGCCCCATCGCCATCCCGTCGATCGAGGGAGGCGGATCATCTCCGACGGCAGCGTCTCGCCCCCTGCCGATTGGGACGGGGTGAGCGTGCTGCGGGCAAAGTGGGCCGGTCTGGTTTTCGATGGAAGGACGGTTTGGCGAAGGACAACCTCTCGAAGCTGCCGTCGCGCCGCGGTTCCCAAGCCAGCGCGCTCGCGGCCAGCGGCGCTTCTCCTTTGGCGCCGACACGCGCCTCACTTCGCGGGCTTGGGAGCCGCGTCGTGCCGACCTGTGTCGAGAGGAGGTCTGCGTAGCCCGCCGGTGCCGACGGCCATCAGCTGATGTGAGAGTGCGACGCGCTTTTGGTTGGAGACTGCGCGGGCTCGTTGCAAGCCACTCTCCCCCCGCCTAGCGTGGTTTCGATGAGGATCCGTGGCGTCGATCTGTTCGTCGAGGAAAAAGGTGAGGGGCCCGCTGTCGTCTTCTCTCACGGCTTGCTCTGGTCCGGTGAGATGTTCCGGGCGCAGGTCGAAGCGCTGTCGGACCGGTACCGATGCATCACTTACGACCACCGCGGCCAAGGTCGCAGCGAAATGCCACCCGAGCGGACCATCGAGATCGAGACCGTCTACGAGGACGCCGTCGCGCTCATCGAGAAGCTCGATGTGGCCCCGTGTCACTTCGTCGGATTGTCGATGGGCGGGTTCGTGGGAATTCGCCTCGCCGCGCGGCGCCCGGATCTCCTGCGGTCCGTCGTGTTGATGGATACCGCTGCGGACGCCGAACCGACCGACAACGTGGGGCGGTATCGAATGCTGAACCTCGTGACTCGCCTCGGCGGGCTCCCGCTCGTCGCGGGACAGGTCGTGCCCATCATGTTCGGAAAGACGTTTCTCGAGGATCCGGCGCGGGCGTCGCTCCGCGAGGAGTGGATCGGAAAGTTGAAAGCACTCCCTCGGCGCGTCTACCGCGCCACGAACGGCGTCATCTCCCGTCGGAGCGTCGAGCAAGAGCTGTCGAAGATCGAGATCCCCACGCTCGTCCTCCACGGCGAGGAAGACGTCGCCATCGCTCGCCCGCGGTGCGATCGCCTAGTCGACGGCATCTCGGGAGCCAAGCTCGTGACGATCCCGAGGGCGGGGCACACGGCGACGGTCGAGGAACCGGACGCCGTCAACGCAGCGCTGGCCGAGTTTCTCGACGCGCATGGGTAACGTGGTGGCCGTGCAGCATCCGGGAGCGGGGAAAGCGAGAGGGTGGAAGTGGGCGGTGGGACTCGTCGTGGTCTCGTGCGCGGGCGGGCCCGAGCCAGCCGTCGCACCGGTTGGCTCGGTGCCCGCAAGGCCCCGACCGGCGCCGACCGCAACGGCCGAACCTGTCGCGTCGACGAACGCCGCTCCCGCGGATGCCGCGCCGACGGACGCCACCTCGTTCTCGCTATCGCCCATCCCGCCGGAAGAAGAGCACCAACCGGAGCCGTCTCGCTCGAGCAAGCTGGCTCCAGTTCGCACGATCCGTCCCGGCTGCAAGACGACCTGCAAGAACACGCCGTGCCGGCACGTGAGCCTCGACTGCTCCGCGCTGTTGAAGGTCACGCAGACGAAGCAGCTCGACCTCGGCGCGATCGAGCTCGCAAACATCGGCACCGCGTTGCGGCTCGGCAACAAGGGCTCGGACGTGGTCCGCTTCGATCGGCGCGGCCTCGCCGTGATGCCCGTCGCGCTCACCCCGCCGACGACCCAGTCCAGCGCTGTCAGCGCCGACAAGGGAGACGTCGTCATCGTCGCCCAACGGGGCAAAACAGGAACGAGCTACTTGGACGGCGTGTGGACCATACGGTGCGGAGCAAAGTCGTGTCGGCAATCGAGCTACCAAGAGTTTCGTGATGACGCGAAGCTGACCGGACTCACGAAGACGCAGCGCAGGGTTCTCGAGACCGTGCGCGGAGACCGAAGCGACGCCCTCAGGCAAGAGGCCTGCATGATGTCGAGCTCTGGCTGCTCCGGAATACTCGGTGACCTGTACGGCGCGGGCGGCTCGGGGTTGGGTGCGGTAGGCGCTGGTCGAGCCACCGCTCCGCCAGTGCCCGAACGCAAACCCGTCTCGCCCTCGACATTGAACCGAACCGGTCGGCCGAAACTGGTCGTCAAAGATGGCGCGCTGGGCTTCGTCGCGCCTTGGCAAGATGAAAAGAAGGCCGTCTACGTCGACGAAAACGTGACCAGTGACGGAGCCGCGTACTCGCTGAACGGGTGGACGCGCGTCGGACGGGGGTCGATCGCGGTCGTGACGTGGGAGAAGACTCACCGACCGGCAGGATGGAAGTTCGGCTACACGCTCGGCATTCGTTTCGATGCGAAAGGGCGAGTCGCGGGACCGCCAGTGCGGCTCGGAGGGCACGACAGCCGAGTGTCGCTCTTGGGTTGCGCAGCGAAGAGCTGCGCGATCTTGCTGGAGCAGTACGAGGAAGTCGGCCGAAAGGGCAACACGAGGTACGTCGAGAACCGCGCCGTGGTGAAAGTCGTCGAGCTCGGCCCCGTCGAACGCATCACCGAAAAGGAAGCGGCCAAAGAGCGCGCCACGAACATGAAGAACCCACGCTTGTCCCCGCGTGGATGAATGGGAGGCGCAACCGTTTCGTCGCTACGGCTTCAAGCGACTCGATATTTCCTTCAGCGCAATCTCGGTCTCCACGACGCGAGCGTAGCGATCCTTGAGCGTCGAGACCGTGAACGAGTGGCGCTCGGGGGTGACCGTCGCGCAGGCGTCATCGACGAGTGTCACGGCGTAGCCGAGATCGCTGGCGACGCGCACGGTCGTGGAAACGCACTCGTCCGTGTACACGCCGGTCACGAAGAGCGCGTCGATGCCGAGATTTCGAAGGATGAAGGGGAAGTTCGTCGTCTCGAACACTCCACTCGCCGTCTTGTTGATGACGACCTCGTCTCCGACAGGTGCCACCGTTTCCAGAAACTGTGCGTCCTTCGACCCGGGTGGGGCGAGCAGACCCAAGCGTTTGTGGGCCGGGCTGCGATCTCGCCCGTCCTTCGTGAGTGACTGGATACGCACGTGGATGACTTCCAACTCACAGCTGCGGAAAGTGTCCTGAAGACGCCGAACGTTCGGTAGCACTCGTTGCTCGAGAGCGTTGAAGTAGTACTCCTGCGCCTCGAGTGGGACGCCGGACTTTTTCGAATCGGCAAAAACTCCGTGGTTCCGCGCGGCGTCGAGATACTGCATGTCGATGCATACGAGTGCGGTGTTCTCGAGTATGGCGCGAGCGAACCGGTCCGGTCGTTGGACGATCGATTCGTGGTAGGCCGGCTTGAGCGGGTCGACACTGACGTATTCCGGATCGAGCTCGTCCAGTAGGGGATCGCGGTCGTGCGCCGTCATGGGCATGCCAGGCTGGTCAGGGCCGCTAGAGCGACGTTCGCTCCCGCATCGATGTCCTCCCAGTGCGTCCATTCTGCGCTCGAGTGACTGCGTCCATCCTTGCTGGGAACGAAAATCATCCCGATGGGGCACAATCGGCTCATGATTTGTGCGTCGTGAACGGCGCCGCTCGGAAGCCTGTGGGCTTCTATGCCGAGATCGGCGGCGGCGCGGGAAATCGCCTCGACCACGCCGTCGTCGCAACGAACCGGAGCGACCTCACTCACGACGTCGAATTCGAACATCAAGCTTCGGCGACGCGCTAGCGCGGAAAGGACCCGGCGAAACGCGTTCGTCAAGTCACCCAGCACGCTCATGCTCGTGTCGCGAAAATCCAAAGAGAAGTCCACGCGACCGGGAACCGTGTTCGGAGCGCCTGGAAAAAGATCCGCTTTGCCGATCGTTGCGACGCTGTGCTCGCCGCCGTGCTCTTCGAGAACGCGGGGGATCTCGCTCGCGAACTCGCAGAACCCCGCCAGAGCGTCGGTGCGCATGTCCATGGGGGTCGTGCCGGCGTGGTCGGCGCAGCCAACCAGTCGCACGGTCCACCGGCACAGACCGGTGATGTGCTCGACCACACCAACGCTTTTGTCGAGGCGATCGAGCACGGGCCCTTGTTCGATGTGCAGCTCGAGGAACGCCGCAACGGTTTCTGGGCGGCGACGCGCCTCGAGCGCGCGCATGGCATCGAGCCCCTGGGCGGCCATCGCATCTACGAGGGAAACTCCGTCGAGGTCGACCGCCGTCTGTATCGCGGCGAGCGTGAGCTCCCCACAAATGGCTTTTGACCCCAAAAGCCCGCCGAAACGACCCTCCTCGTCGCTGAAAGCCACCAGACCGACCGGTCGCCGGATCTGAACTCCCGATTCCGCCAGCCGCCGAAGGCATTCGAGACCGACGACCACGCCCAACGCACCGTCGAGAGAACCTCCCGCCGGGACGCTGTCCAGATGAGAGCCGATGAGCACTTCGGGACCGCTGGCGCTCGGCGGCGCATAGCGACAGACCACATTGGCGGCGCCGTCCAGACGGCCCTCCAGCCCCGCGTCTTGGAGGCGACTGCAAAGCCACTTTCTCGCCTCCATGTCCGAATCGCTCAGGCCGACCCGATAGATCCCGTCGTCGCTCTTGCCGATCTCCGCCAAAGCGAGCAGATCGCCGTGGAGGCGCTTGGAATCGACCTGCAACGCGCCCTCGACGCGATGCCCCTCGTTCTGTCCATTCACGGGCACGTCCAAAACGAGTACCATAGCTTCGTGCGGCATATTCCACTCTCTCGAGCGTGGCGATTCGCCACAGTGCCGCCTAGCGCGTGGCAAATCGCCACAGTGCCGCCCAGCGTGTGGCAAGTCGCCACGGTGAGAGAACCCGACGCCATCGTGGGCACCATGATGGTTCGTGGAGTCCTGAGCCGCAAACAGATCCTCGACTCTCGCTCGCAGCGCGGACGCGACTAGTCGTGACCGCGGCACCCATGGGCGTTCGCGCACGCCTGCTACTTGTCGGAGCCCTCGTGGCCCTGCCGTGCAGCGCGAACGACGGGCTGCCCCACCTCGACATCGCGGCCGACGAGCGAGCCGGCCACGCCACGATCTCCTGGGAGTTGGACGACACATCGTCGCGAACCGGAACGTTCGAGCTGGAGCAGAGCGCTCGAGCTGACTTCACCGAAGCAACGGTCACTTACACCGGGCCGCAATCGTCGTCGGTCGTCTCTGGCCTGCCGAACGGCGTGCGATTCTACCGAGTGCGCCATCGCCCGGCGGGACGAGAATCCTGGGGAGAGTGGTCCCAGCCAAAGGAGCTCCGCATCAACCACCATTCGCGGCGCGTTGCGGGCGGCCTTTTCGGTCTCGGAGCCGTCGTCTTCCTGCTCACGGCGGGGTTCATCACGCGTGCGGCCCGGAGGACAGAGGGATGACCGAAGGCGGCGCGATCTTGCCCGTCGAAACGGCTTGGCTGCTGCTCGGCGCCTTTTCGATCATCTGGGTAGCCCTCGGCGTGTACTGGGGGCGGAAGGAAAAGTCCCTCACGGGCTTCATGCTTGCCGGGAGAAATGTGGGTCTCGCGCTCGGCGCGGCTACGGCAGTCGCGACGTGGGTCACTTCGAACACGACGATGCTGGCACCGCAGTTCGCCCTGCAGATGGGCATCTGGGGCATGCTCGCCTACTCCACCGCGTCGATCGGGCTGTTTCTCTTCGCGCCCATGGCCGGTCGAATTCGCCGATTGATGCCGAACGGTTTCACGAGCGCCGAGTTCATCCGCCTGCGCTACGGCCGACTGGCTTGGTACATCTTCCTCGCCATTTCGCTGTTCTATGCCTTCACGTGGCTCATCAGCATGGGCATTGCCGGCGGCCTGCTGCTCGAGGCCCTGAGCGGGATCCCCTACCTGTGGGGGATGTCCGTGATCCTGCTGGTTTGCACGTTGTACACGGTCTTCGGCGGCCTCCGCGCCGTCATCGGTACGGATTTCATCCAGAGCTTCGTGATTCTCGTAGGCATCGTCGTGCTGGGGTGGGCGGTGCTGAGCCAGATTTCACTGTCCGAAGTCCACGTGGCTCTCGTCGAAGAGCGGCCGGCGTTGCTCGACGTGTTCCTGCCCGTCGCCGTGATGGCCGTGTTCAACAACCTTCTGTTCGGGCTCGGTGAGATCTTCCACAGTAACGTCTGGTGGAGCCGCGCGTTTGCGATGCGCGAGGGTGTGGGGACACGGGCCTACGTGCTCGGCGGCCTGCTTTGGCTGCCGATACCGGTGGCCGCCGGCTTCATTGCGCTCGCCGCGCCAGCCCTGAACATCAACGTTCCTCAGGTGAACATGGTCGCGCCGATCGTGGCGGGCGAGCTGCTCGGTACCGCGGGCGCAGTCGTCGTCTTCATCGTCGTCTTTTCCTCGATCGCGTCGAGCATCGACAGTCTCCTCGCCGCGACTTCTGATCTCATCACCAACGACATCGTCGGCGAAATCATCTCACCCGGGGCAAGCGAGGCGGCCCTCAGAAAAGCGAGCAAGTGGGTCATCGGCGGCTTGGGCGTCGTGGCCTGGCTCGTTTGCCGGTTGGAGAACGCCGATCTCGGCACAGTGCTGTTCCGCGCGGGACCGTTCGTCGGAAGCGCCATTTGGCCGGTCATCGCCGGGCTCTACTGGAAGGACGCGAATCCGTCTGCGGTCGTCGGCGCCATGCTGCTGGGCAGCGCGACCGGATTGTATGCGTACTACACCATTGGTTGGTATACGGCCGCGCTGATCGGCACGGCGGTTTCGATGGTGATCGTGATCGGTGGCACGTTCCTCGCCCCTCGCTCGTTCGATTGGGAGCGGTTGGCTGTGCGCACGAGGAGACTCGCAACGTGACCTTGTTTCCGAGAATCTTCTTCGAAGGGTTGGTCCTAGGGGCCCTCGTCTTGACCGCGCTCGGCGGAGTTGGGCTTCTCGCATTGCTTGCCAACGATTGGAGGAAGGGGACGCTATGGTGACGTCAGCTCCATCAGTAAAAGAGGTTGCCGATGGCCTCGGACCCTCTCACACGAACTCCAAGGGGACTACTCTAGACCCCCGAAACCTCCTGTCCTCCGACGGCGGGAAGATCGACTTCGCTCGGATCGAGAAGCTCGCCGGCAAGTCGATCGTGTCCGTGGCCGACCTCGACGCCAAGCTGGTGGTCGAGCTCTCGAAGTTCACGGCGCTGCTCGAAGTAACCGAGATTGCCCAGCATCACCCGCTCGACGGGAAGCTGGTCATCACTGCGTTCTTCGAAGCGAGCACGAGGACACGCTTGTCGTTCGAGAGCGCAGTTTTACGTCTCGACGGGAAGGTCGTCAGTGTCCCGGACGGGAAGGTCACCGGCATCGCCAAGGGCGAAACTCTTTCTGACATCGGTGAGATGTTCAACACCTACGGCGACCTGCTCGTGTTTCGTCACCCGAGGACCGAGGCGATCGAATGGATTCGTGAGAACCTCACGTTGCCTCTGATCAATGCGGGCAACGGTTCGGGAGAGCACCCGACTCAGGCGTTGCTCGATTGGCACACCCTCTTCAAGTGGCGACCGCAACTCGCCTCCCCTGATTGCCCCGAAGACCAGCGAATCAACCTGGGCATCGTCGGCACACCCGGCAACATGCGTGCGGTGAAGAGCTTTCTGTTGATGGCGCTGCTTTTTCCGAGCGCCGTTCGGAGAATCACCATCGTTTCCGAGATGCTCGACCCCCTCGGCAAGGGACCCGGGGATGCCGTCCGCGCGTCGAGCATCCCGGTCGAAACGGCGAGCGACGTCAACGAAGTCCTTCCCGAACTCGACGTCATCTACATGAACTCGATTGCCCTTTTGGGTGACAGCTACCGCCAGCTCGACAGTTGCTACCGGCTGGACGCGCAGAGTCCGTTGAAGGAGGGCGCGGTCGTGATGCATCCGTTCGCCCGTCGAGACGAGCTCGACAAGAGCTTGGACGCCACCGCTCACAACCTCTACTTCGCGCAGGCCGCTAGCGCTGTGTTCATGCGGCAGGCCGTCCTCATCGCCGTGCTCGAACGCTTGACGGCACTTCCGCCGAGCGTTCTCTATCTCACCACCTGAACCGAGCGAACATGTGCGGCATCGTAGGCTTTTGGTCCTCCCCCGGCTCGTTCGGTCTCGACGCTGGCGTGCTTCCGAGGATGATGTCGAAACTGCGGCATCGAGGTCCGGACGGGAGCGGGACATTCTTCGACGAGCCCTGCGGGGTCGGCCTCGGCCACACGCGCCTCTCGATCATCGATCTGAGCGAGACGGGTCGCCAACCGATCGTGAGCGATGACCGACGGATCGCCCTGAGCGTGAACGGCGAGTTCTACGAGTACAAGACGATGCGCGCGGACATGGCGCGCCGCGGCGAGCGCTTTCGAACCAAGACCGACAGCGAAATTGCCATCAAGCTGTACCGCGAGCGTGGTCTCGACTTCGTGCACGCCCTGCGCGGCGAGTTCGCGATGGCGCTGTTCGACGCGGAGAAGCAAAGGATCATCCTCGTTCGCGACCGATTCGGAGTACGCCCGCTCTTCTTTCACCGGAAGCGTGACGGCATCTATTGGGCATCCGAAGCAAAAGCGCTGCTGGCTCATCCGGACGTTCCGAAAAAGCTCGATACGAAAGCAGCACTGCATCAGATGATGCAGACCATGGTCCCCGGAACCAGCGCGTTCGAAGGAATCGAAGCGCTCGAGCCCGGTCACCTCATGGTCGTGACTCGCCGGGACGGCCAGATCGAAGTTCAGACGATTCGGTACTGGGACATGGACTTTCCCGATGCCAAGGAGCACGAGCGGGACCGCCCGGCCCAAGAACTCATCGACGGCGTCGCCGAGCGGCTGATCGACGCGGTGCGAGTGCGCCTCGAAGCCGACGTCCCGGTGGGCTGCTACCTGTCAGGCGGCATCGACAGCTGCTCCATCCTCGGCTTGTCGACTGCGATGCAGCAGTCGCCCGTCAAGGCGTTCACGATCAGCTTCGACCATGACGCCTACGACGAAGCGAGCATCGCCACCGAGATGGCCATGAGCGTGGGCGCCGACCAAGAGATCCTGAAACTCGCCGCCGACGACCTGTACGGAGACAGCTTCGTGACGACGGCGTGCCATGCCGAACGCACCTTCTACAACACGCTGGGCGTCGCCAAATGGCACATGAGCCGGAGGGTTCGAGAGTGCGGCTTCAAGGTCGTCGTGACCGGTGAGGGATCGGACGAGATTTTTGCCGGCTACCCTTTTCTGAAGCGTGACTACTTTCTGCACGCGCCGGAGTGCGCGGATCACCGCGCGGAGCTCCGCGCCGACATGGACGCGAGCAACGCGGTTTTCGAGGGCGCAATCCTCTCGGAGGAGCAGGTCTCCCATCCGAAAATGACCGAGCTGTGTGGCTTTACGCCGTCGTGGATCCAACCCTGGATGCTCACCCTGGCGGAAGTGAGGCCGCTGTTCTCCGCTCGCGCTCGGGAGGCCCTCGAGGGCTATGATCCCATCGCTGCGATCGCAGATCGGTTGGACCCGAAGCAGCTCCGAGGCCGCCACCCGCTCGACCGGGCCCAGTACACGTGGATAAAGACCATGCTCGAGGGGCAGATCCTCAACTGGGGCGGCGATCGCGTCGACATGGCCAACTCGATGGAGTCGCGGCCTCCTTTTCTCGACCATCTCCTCGCCGAGTACGCCGCCAAAATTCCTCCGGCGTATCGCATTCGAGGCGGCGTCGAGAAGTGGGTGCTACGCGAAGCGATGAAGGGAGTCCTGCCGGAGATCCTCTACCGCCGCGAAAAGTTCGCCTTCATGGCACCCCCCGCGCACACGGATCGAAGAAAGCAGCAAGCGATTCGCCTCCTCGTGGCCGAGTGGATGAGCCCGGAGCAGGTCGAAGCGGGAGGATTGTTCGACCGGGAGAGGGTCGGCAGTTTTCTGGAACGATACGCGGCGGAGGCCGATCCTGCTCGCGCGGCCCGCGCCGACATCATCGTGAACCATCTGCTCAGCATGCACGTGATTCAGCAGAAGCTACTGTCTGTCGCCTAGTCCCCTGGGATCCGACCTCGAGATCGCGCAGGTGACGGAGGTGACCGGACCCGAAAGAATCGCCGCGGACCACCAAACCGCACTCGCCGGTCGGGGTGCAGCAGCTGCTCTGCAAAAGCGGGCTGAACCTTGGGGACTCGGGGCAGCTCGAAGAAGGTGTCCCCGCGCTTTGCGGAGTCAAACAGACGGAGCCGGTGCCCTCGAAGATCGTCGGAAGCTCGGCGCCGCACTCGTTCGTATCGCACGTGCAGCAAACGTCCCCGAAACGCCGAACTCGATCAGCGGACCACAGCTGACGCCGCCGCAGCTCGGAAACTCGCAGGACAACTCCGGAAAGCTGAGCGCCGTCCGTTCGATGCAACCTCCGGAGCAAGCCGAGTGGCGGCGCGGTGTGAGTGGCGGCGCGGTGCGAGTGTCGGCGCGGTGCGAGTGGCGGCGCGGTGTGAGTGTCGGCGCGGTGGGAGTATCGGCGCGGTGTGAGTGTCGGCGCGGTGTGAGTATCGGCGCGGTGTGAGTGTCGGCGCGGTGGGAGTGTCGGCGTGGTGGGAGTGTCGGCGCGGTGGGAGTGTCGGCGCGGTGGGAGTGTCGGCGCGGTGGGAGGGTCGGCGCGGTGGGAGGGGGGTGACATTGTCTGACACACTGGGGGTTGCCTTCGAGCGAACGTGCGTTAAGTAGGAGTTTCGTGCGCGCTTCGGCGCGTTTGGGTTGAGCCTTCGTCGTTACGCGCAGCGGGCGCGCCTTGTTTTTGGCTCGGAATGGTTCGGACCGGTGTGTCCGAGAGCCAAGGCGATGGTGTGACGAAGTTTGTTCCCTACGAAGAGATCCTGCGAGTGGATGGTGAGCTGTATCGGCTGCTTCGGAGCGGCGCGCGGGTGCGGTTGGAGATTGGGGAGGCGCTCGAGGCGTTGGACGATGCCAGCGGGCATCTGGAGTTGGGGTTTGCTTCGGTGGAGGCGTATGCGCGGGAGCGATGCGATAGGTCGGGGAGGTGGGCCGTCGGCCTGCGGACGATGGCGCGGCGGATGGGCCAGTTGCCGCGGATGCGGGCGGCGCTGATTCAGGGAGAAATCAGCTGGAGCATGGCGGAGCTGTTGGCTCGCCGGGCGACGCCGGAGGACGAGGCGGGGTGGTTAGAAGAAGCGCAGCGCAGCACGGTGAGGAAAATGCGGGAGCGGGTTCGGGATGCGAGTGGCATGAGTGAAGCGAGCGGCTGTGGTGACGCGAGCGGCTGTGGTGACGCGAGCGGCTGTGGTGACGCGGGCGGCCCTGGTGACGACGAGCCGAAGCCGGAAATGCGGACGCTCACTCTGACGATGAGCTCGGAAGAGGCTTGGTTCTTCGAGGCGACGCGGAAGCTCATGGAGCGGGTGTCGGGGAAATCGACGCGGGACGAGATGCTCAGCAATTTGCTCGCGGAGGGGTGGACCGCGATGATGGAGAACGGCAGCGAGGTTCAGCTTCCCGACGACGATGACGCCGAGGCGCAGGAGAAGTGGCGCGCGCAGCTCGAGGCGTGGCGGGTCGAAGCAGAAGAACAGTGTGAGGGTCAGATGGGGGCGGACGTGGAGCAGTCGGGGCCGGCGTCGCTCGACAACGTGGTTCCGATTCGGCGAGCCGCGAGCGCGGAGGAGCTCGATGCGAGGATCTGTGCGCTCGCGCGTGACCTTTCGGAGCGCGAGCTGGCGGAGGGCACGCTGTTCGAGATGCTTCGGCGGGCGGATGCTTGGCGTCGGTTGAGGTACGCGAGCGAGGCGCACTACGCTCGGGAGCGGCTCGGCGTGAGCCATTCGGGACTGAAAGCGAAGCGGGCGCTGGCGGTGAGGGCGTCGATGTTGCCGGAGCTTCGCGAGGCGTTGGTGACGAAGCGCATTGGACAAACGTCCGCGTCTTTGATTTCGCGGGTGGCCTCGCCCGGCACGGTCGCCGCGTGGATCGAACGAGCCGAGCGGCGGACCGTGAAGCACCTGAGAGAAGAGGTGGAGATCGCCGAGATGACCATCCGCAACACGGGCATGCGGTACGTGCATCCGCCGAGCGAAGACACGGTGCGGGACGCGCACGCTTGGGAGTCGCGGGTGAAGAGCGGAGCGGCGTATCGCGCGGGGGACTCGCTTGGGCGCGGCGGGTTGGACTTTTGGGAAGCCGCGAAGGGCGAAGGCTCCATGCTGGGCGCGCGCCAGACGTCTGCGTCGAGAGACGAGGCTCCGTTCGCTGGACGGGTGCCGCTCGTGGCCGCCAAGCTCGTGGCCGCCGAGCGGGGGATAGAGCGGGGGACCGAGCGGGGGATCGGGCGGGTGACGGTTCGGTTGCGGGTGTCGCGGGACACCTATGAGCACTATCGACGGCTCGAGACGGCGTACTTGCGATGTCGCGAGGACAAGAAGGGGTTCTTGTTGTTCCTGTGCGAGACGATGTGGGCGACGTGGGGGCCGACGCTCGAGAGCGACGTGGCGTATGCGGCGATCTACGAGCGAGACCGGTTCGTTTGCGGCAATCCGACCTGCACGCGGACGGACTTGACGCCGCACCACGTGGTGTTTCGGTCACGAGGGGGCGGGGATGAGCCCGAAAATGTTGTGGCGCTCTGTGTGTGGTGCCACCTGGAGGGGGTGCACGGGGGGAAGATCGCGGTGAGGGGGCG
>JAJDAH010000460.1 GCA_029261965.1 Polyangiaceae bacterium | reverse complement strand
CCCTCGTCCTCGTCCTCGCCTTGGCCGTCGGATGCTACCGAGCGACCGCTTGCGGCTAGGGAGACCACGGCGCCGACCGACAGCGAGCGGAGGAAGGGTCTCCGTTGGAGGTTTCGCGCCGGAGCTCCGATGCTTGCCGGTCCGGTCGTTTCCGCGAAGGACGGCGCGACCTATGTCGGGACGACGGCTGGCCTGGTGCACAAGCTCGGTGTCGATGGGCGCTTCTTGTGGAGCTACAACGTGCGCGGCGCCGTGGTCGGACGCCTCGCGCTTGGTTCGGCCGGACTCGTGTACGCGGCGACGGCGAACGCGCGGCTCTGGGCGCTCTTGCCCGGTGGTACAGCGCTTTGGGTGCACCGCTCGAGCACGGCACCGGTGACCGGCGTCATCCTCCGGACCCACCGTACCGGCAAGACCGGTGCCGAACGGCGGACGTCGCTGCACTTCGGCGGCGCCGACGAGCATCTACATTCCGTCGCCGACAACGGGACCGCCAGGTGGCGAGCGCCGATGTTCAGTCCGATCAGCGCCGGTCCGGCGCCGGCTCCCGACGGCGCCCTCGTCGCTGCGACTTCGGATGCTCGGGTCGTGTTCGTCCGCGGCGTGCTCGCCCGAAAAAGCGCGAAGATGGCGGCCGTCGTGATCGAGGCCCCAGTGGTCGATGGGGACGCGGTATTCGTTGTCGCGGGCGAGCGGCTAGTCGCCCTCGATTTGCATGGAAACCGGCGCTGGCACCGAGACGGCGTGCGTTTTGCGCCGGCGCTGTTCGCCGGGGGCATGGTCGTCTCCGAGGGCAACGCTGTCGTCTGGCTGGACCGCGCCGGCAGCGAGCGCCGCCGGTTCCATGTAGCGCACGACATCAGTGCGTCCGTAGCCGTCGCCGCCAGCGGAGAAGTTTTTATTCCAACGCGATCAGGTTCGCTCGTCGTGCTCGACCCTCGAGCGGGGACGATGCGCTCGATACGTGTCGGGCGCGCCGCCGTTCATGCTCCGGTTCTCGATGCCGCTCGCCGTCGAGTACTCGCTACGAGTGGAGATGGTGTTGTCGCCGCCTTCGAGCGGAGCGGCGACATCTGAGATGGATCTGAAGAAGAAACTATCGCGCCTCGGGCCGAGGGGCAGGCCAACCACCGAACGAACTCGCGGTGAGATGGTCGGTGGGCGCGCGCCGGGTGGCGAGTCGAGCGCGGAAAGTCGCTCGCACGAGCTCGATTCGCTGCGGGGCAAGATGGCGGAAATCCTGGGTCGCGAGTCCCCACGGCCGCGGCCCCCTGCAGACCCGGCCGAGACGCTCTTGCCGTTCGCTCGAATCGAAACCGAGTGGGGTACGGTGCATCGACGGTCGGTGCGACTCGCGCCTTCGCACCACGTTGGACGCATGCCGGTCGATGCGGCGCGCACGGCCAATGCCGGCATGCTGGGTCTGCTCGCGTTGTCGCCGGAAGTTGCCGGCGAAGATCTCGGTGGGGCGCTCTTCGTCGATACCGAAACCACCGGCCTGGGAGGCGGCGCGGGGACCATCGCCTTTCTGCTGGGCCTCTTGTGGTTCGACGGCGAGGTCACGGTGATGGAGCAGCTCTTGCTTCGCCACCCCGCTGACGAGCCCGCCATGCTCGAGCTGTTTCGAGAGCGCGTCGCCGAGGCGTCGATGCTCGTCAGCTACAACGGAAAATCTTTCGATTTGCCACTGCTGGAAACCCGATTCGTCATGAACCGGAGTGAGCCCCCAGCGCGGCTGCCGCACCTCGATCTGCTTCATCTAGCCCGTCGCCTCCACGGCGAGAGGATTGGCGCGTGCTCGCTCAAGCGAGTCGAGAGTCACGTGCTCGGGTTCGAGCGAGACGAGGACATCGACGGCGCCGACGTGGCACCGAGGTATGCTCACTTCCTCCGTACCGGTGACGAAGGCGCCCTCGCGGCCGTCGTCGAGCACAACGCTTGGGACGTGGTCTCGATGGCGGCGCTGGTTGGTTTGTATGGTGAGCCACTCGAGACGCTTCACGATCAGGACTTGCTTGGTCTGGCGAGAACTCTCAAACGCGCCCGGGCCCTCGAGCAGGCCGAGGAGGTGGCCAGTACCGCGCTTCGCCGGGGTGTCGGACCGGCGGCGCTGGAGCTCCGGGGTCGGATCGCGAAAGCTCGTGGCGACCGAGCGAAGGCGCTCGGTGACTTCGAAGAACTCGCCGAAGAGGTCGACGACGACGCGGTTCGTCTCGAGTTGGCCAAGCTCTATGAGCACTACGTCAAGGAGCCCCTGCGCGCGCTCGAGCTCGTAAAGCAGGGGACCGGTGAGCCGGAAGAAGCGACCGCGAAGCGCCGCAGTCGGCTCGAGCGAAAAATCGAGCGCGGCCGTCGCCGTTGATGGTGCGCGGTAGGGAAGCGCGCAACCTGGTCGGATTGCGACCCGTCGAGCTCGGCACTAGCATCCCGCGGCTTGAGATGACCTACGACCACAAGACGATCGAGCCCCGTTGGCAGAGGTATTGGGAGGACGAGAAGTGCTTCGAGGCCGTTCGGCGCCCGGGGCGGGAGAAGCTCTACGTGCTCGACATGTTCCCGTACCCGTCAGGGGACGGCTTGCACGTCGGTCATCCAGAGGGCTACACCGCGACGGACATCGTCGCCCGCTACAAGCGCATGAAAGGGTTCGACGTTCTGCACCCCATGGGCTGGGATGCGTTCGGACTGCCGGCGGAGCAGCACGCGATCACGACGGGGACTCACCCCGCGGTGACCACACGAAGCAACATCGGCACGTTTCGGCGGCAGCTCCGGAGCCTAGGTTTCTCTTTCGACTGGTCTCGCGAAGTCGATACGACCGACCCGGCCTACTTCAAGTGGACGCAGTGGATCTTTCTCGAGCTCTTTGAACGAGGTCTCGCTTTCCAAGCAGAAATCCCCGTCAACTGGTGTCCGGCGCTCGGCACCGTGCTGGCCAACGAGGAAGTCATCGACGGAAAGAGCGAGCGCGGCGGCCATCCGGTCGTGCGAAAGCCGCTTCGACAATGGCAGCTCCGGATAACCGAATATGCCGATCGGCTCGAGTCGGAACTCGATGGTCTGGATTGGCCAGAAACGAAGCAGAAGCAGCGTGATTGGATCGGCCGAAGTGTCGGTGCGGAGGTCGACTTTCCGATCGTCGGTCACGACGGAAAGCTGCGTGTTTACACCACCCGGCCGGACACTTTGTTCGGCGCGACCTACATGGTCATCGCGCCCGACCATCCGTTGACGTTGGAAATCACGGCGGCGGCGCGTCGCGTCGATGTACGGAAATACGTCGAAGCTGCCGAACGCAAGAGCGACATGGAGCGCACCGCGCTCAACAAGGAAAAGACGGGCATCGAGACCGGCGCTCGTTGCATCAATCCGCTGAACGGCGAAGAGATACCCGTTTTCACGGCGGACTACGTGCTCGGTGCCTACGGCACTGGCGCGATCATGGCGGTTCCCGGTCACGACGAACGTGATTTCGAGTTCGCGAAGAACTTCGGGCTCCCGATAGTGGAGGTGGTTTCGCCGGACGGGGCGCTCCATGACGCGCTCGATTCCGCTTTCTCAGGCGACGGCGTAGCCGTGCGATCTGGTCAGTTCGACGGCTTGTCGACAGAAGAAGTGAAGCAGAAAATCACCGAATTTCTCGAAGCGGAGGGAATCGGTGAGCGCAAGGTCAACTACAAGCTTCGAGATTGGATCTTCAGTCGCCAACGCTACTGGGGTGAACCGATCCCGATCTACTTCCCGGTGCTTTCCCAAGGGGACCCTCGATCCACCGAGGCAGAACCTGACATCGACTATTCGAACCCCTTAGCGCTCGAAAAGAGCGAGCTTCCACTCGAGCTGCCCGAGCTCGACGACTATCACCCCGGCGATCCGCAGGGCCCGCTGGTGCGCGCTCGTGATTGGCGCTTCTTCCAGAAGGACGGCAAGTGGTTCGCGCGAGAGACGAACACCATGCCGCAGTGGGCGGGTTCGTGTTGGTACTACCTCCGCTATCTCGATCCGAAAAACGACGACGAGATTTTCAGCTCCGAGGCTTACGACGCGTGGATGCCCGTCGACCTGTACGTCGGCGGCGCCGAGCACGCGGTGCTGCACCTGTTGTACGCCCGATTTTGGCACAAGGTGCTGTTCGACGCGGGCGTGGTCAAACATCCGGAGCCCTTCGCCAAGCTCGTGCACCAAGGCATGATTCTCGGTCAATCGTTCCGCTACTTCGAGCGACTCGATCGCGCTACCGGTGAGCCGACGGGGCAATGGCTCGACGGCAATACCGAGGTCGTGCGCAAGTCGGCGTTGCCCAGCTCGAAAGGATACGCGGATGCGGTGAGCTGGGTGACGAAGGGCGCGCCCCACGACGCCGTTCAGCCGAAGTTCACCGTGGACAAGCATGTCGAGTCTCGCGGCAAGGTCACCTTGTTCCGCATCGGCGGCGTCGAGGTCCCGGTCGCACCGGTCAATGAAAAGATGAGCAAGGCCCGCGGCAACGTCGTGAACCCCGACGACGTCGTCGAGGAGTTCGGCGCGGACAGCCTGCGTGTCTACGAGATGTTCATGGGACCGCTCGAACAGGTAAAACCCTGGCAAACCGCGGGCCTCAAGGGCGTTCGACGGTTTCTGGACAAGGTGCACGCTCTGGGCGAACGCGAGCTCGGTGACGCGCCTGACGAAGAAACTGCCAAGCTCGTGCACCGGACCGTGAAGAAAGTCGGCGACGACATCGAGGCGCTGCGCCTCAATACGCCGATCAGCGCGATGATGATCCTCGCGAACCATCTGGAAAAACTCGACGTCGTGCCCCGCGACGCCATCGAGAAGTTGGTGCTGTGTCTTTCGCCATTTGCTCCGCACCTTGCCGAAGAGCTGTGGTCGAAGCTCGGGTTCACCGATGGCATATCCAGAGTGTTTTGGCCGAGCCATGACGAAGCGCTCGTCGTCGACGATGAGGTTGACGTCCCGGTTCAATTCAACGGCAAGGTGCGCGACCGGGTCCGACTATCCAGGTTGGCGACCGAGGCCGACGCAAAAGCCGCGGCGCTTGCGGCGCCGAAGATCCAGCCCTTGCTCGAGGGCAAGTCGATCAAGAAGGTCGTCTACGTGCCCGGTCGAATCATCAACGTGATTGCCAAGTGAAGCGGAATCTCGCGCGCGCCTGGCTCTGCGCGTTGGTGTTTTTTGGCGGAGCTTCTTGTGGCTATCGCCCAGCCTACGGCGAGCGGCGGCCACAGGAACGGCTCACCGTCGTCGCCGCGCCGCCGAAGATTCCGCGACCGTCGGCGGTGCAGGCCGCGGTGGCCGGCGCCCGAGCGCGTCTGTCTCGGGCGGGCGTACTGACATCGGGCACCGCATACCCCCGGCTCGTCATCGAGCTCGTGCGAATCGACGAAAAGTCGAGCGGCATCCAGGCAACTCGGGATGCAACGGGCGCGCGTGCGCCCTTGGCGAGGGGGTCGCACATCGCGGTGGTCGGGCGGGCCTGGGTGGAGCCCGGCGCCGGTCGAGCGCCGCTTCGGGACACCGGGGACATGCGTCGCATCGAGCGTCGCGGGGCCGCCGCCGATCCCGTCGCAGAGGCGGTTCTGCACGATGACGCGATTCGGGCGGCAGCGCGCCGTCTCGGCTCGTCGCTCGCCGGTCGGGTGTTGGGGGAGGTCGAGCCCAGCGTGGAGCCACTCTGAAGGCTAAATCGCCCTCCGGCGCGCGCGTTCTCGGGCCTGTGTTAACGTGCCCTCGCGATGGTGACGATTGGGTGCGCCGGATTTTCGGGACCCGCGACAAAGTACTTCAAGGAGTACAAGTTCGTGGAAGTCCAGGAAACGCACCTCGCGGTGCCCGGGCCTGGGACGATCCGTCGGTGGCGCCGCGAGGCCCCCGACGGCTTCGAGTTCGCGCTCCTGGGACCCCGCCAAGTCGCCCAGGAGGGATTTCGAGCAGGCAAGGTGGTCGAGACCGCGCTCGAGAGCTTGTTGGCGGTGGCCGCCGAGCTCGATGCGAAGACGGCCGTGTTCATCGCTCCGCCGGATTTCACGGCGAACCGCGCCAACAAGGGCGCCCTCCGGTCTTTCCTCGAGGATGTCACGAAGCGGTTCGAACGGATCGCCTTCGATGCGGGACCGGGTTGGACACCAAAAGAGGCGGAGGGCGTCGCTGAGGAAACCGGAACCGTGGCCATTCGCGATCCGCTCGAGCACGGCCTGTCCGAGAAGGAGGTCGCTTACTACCGCCTCCCGGGACCGGCGGGCAGGAAGTCACGGTACGAGGATCCCGCGATCGAGAAGCTCGCCGAGTTGGCCGAGGCTGCCACTCATCGGGATGCGACCTATGTCTTCGCGAACGTCGATATGTTCGCGGACGCCAAGCGGTTCAAGCGGCAGCTCGGTTCGTAGTCCGAAGCGTAGGTAACAAAAAAAGAACCGGGAGCGGCGATTCGCCGCTCCCGGACCTGTCTTTTTTCTATCGAGAGGCTCCTACTGGCCGAAGCACTCGATCGGACAGCCATTCGTCGGGTCGTCGAGACACGCGAAGAGCTGGTTCGTCGCCATCGTGATGAGCGTGCCGTCCGTGGCGCAAGTGCCCTGGCAGCTCGCCTTCACGGTGACGGGATCCGCGGCGGGATCCATCATGAACGCTTCCAGCACGCAGTCCTGGATGCAGATGATCTCGCCTTCACTCATCAAACCGCCCTCGGAACAGGGCTCGCCGTCCGCGAGACAATCGAGCCACTCGGTGCAGCACTTCTCGTCGCGACAGCTCTCGCAGGCGTTGAAGGTTGGATCCATCGGCGTGCACATGAAACCCGAGCCGCCCGCGCCAGCCGCGCCAGCCGCGCCGGCTGAGCCCGCCGTGCCGCCGGTGCCGCCGCCTGTGCCCGCCGTGCCGCCGGTGCCGCCGCCGCTTCCGCCGGTGCCGCTTCCCGCGGAGCCGGAAGCTCCAGCCGAGCCGTCATCGTCGTCACTGCTGACGACGCAGCCAGCGCCGAGCAATGTGGCCAAACCCAGACCAGCAAACGTGTGTAAAAGCTTCCTATTCATGAATCGTCTCCCTTGGTTGCCCTAGCCGCGTGTCGAAACGGCTCCCCGAGACACCGGGGAAAGCAAAAAAAGTTCGAGGGCTTGGCCTCATCGTCCGGACCGAGCCCCGGTGAGGGCGTCACCGAAACCGCAGCCTGAACTGCCATACGTCAAGAAACCCGTCAAATTCCCTATCGTAGTCGCCTTCTTCGTGGAGGCAAAAAACGCCGGACTGCCAAAATTGGTGTCCGCTCGGATGGACGGCTCGAGAGCGAGACTTATTCGAGGTCGGGGCTCCAAAATAGGGTTTTTGCTCTAAAACGGCGTTCACGAGTCCTTGCGGCGCATCGAGTCGGGCTTTCGGGGGCTCGGGGCGGCCGCCACACTCGGCTCAGCGTCACCCCGACGTCGGCGGACGAAAGCCGCCCCGAACACAAGCAAGGTGCAGACCCACCAGGGCGCATTGCCAACGACCTCGTAGACGGTGGTCGGGCTCAGCCAAGCGATCTGCCCGGAGAGCGCTTCGGCTCGAAAAGTCCCGCCGTGGGTCACCGTGCGCCCGACGGGATCGATGATCGCGCTCACGCCACTGTTCGTCGAGCGAACGAGAAAGCGCCGGTGCTCCACTGCCCGATGTTTCGCCAGCGCCAAGTGAATCCAAGGCTCGGTCGAGTCCCCGAACCAGGCGTCGTTCGTGATGTTCACGAGCAGATGGCTCGTGTCCTCCCCGACGATGTCGTTCACGAATTTCGGGATGATGTCCTCGTAGCAGATGAAGGTCGCAACTTTTCGATCGCCGAGCGGCAGCGGTTGCGTTCGGCTGCCTCGGGTGAACTTGCCGGAGTTCGGCGACCACTCGTAGAGCTGTGGGAACGTGTCGCCTAGCGGGAGATATTCACCGAATGCGAGCAGGTACACCTTGTCGAAGCGCCCCCGAATTTTCCCTTCGGCGTCGCTGATCAGTGCGGAGTTGAACAGGACGTACCGGCGCACGTCGTCCACTTCGCGGATGAGAACGGCGCCGAAAATTACCGGTACCCCGAGCCGGCGAGTGAATTTGTTTTCGTACCAAGTCTCGGCGAATTCTTCCCTGGTGGCACCGGCGACGGAGGTTTCGCTCCATACCACGAGGTCGAGCGGACCTTCTTCTTGGAGTTTTCGAGTGAGCTCGATGTGTCGCGCGAGGCCTTCTTCCTTGTCACGACGCTTGGCCATCAAGCTCATGTTTCCCTGGACGATTCCGATGCGCGCTTTCGGGGCGGCGGCCACCGCGGCATCCACCTGCGCCATTCGCACGACCCCGTAGAGCGCGGCTACCGCGATGACGCTCGCGAGGCCGCCGACGACGCGGAGGCGCGGTGGCTTTCGATCGATCCTCGAGAAAATGAGCTCGGCGACGGCGAGGTTGCCCGCGACGAGCACGAGTCCGACCAAGTAAATGCCCCCGAGATCCGCGACCTGACCAAAAATCGGCGCATTGTGGACGGTCGCGCCATAAAACCACGGGAAGAGCAGAGGAAAAACGAGCTCGCTCGCCACGAAAGCGAGAGCGAACGCGGGTCCGGCAGGCCAACCGCGGGACTCTGCGCGGCCATAGAGCCAGCCGAGCATGGCGATGCGGCCGCTCTGGTAGCCGCACAAGAGAGCCATGAACACCAGACAGATCCCCGTCCCGAACCCGCTGAACGTCTTCAGCATCTCGAGGAGCCAGTAAAAGCCGATCATTGTCATCGTGAAGCCGGCGACCCAGCCAAGGCCGGTCGCTCGTCGGACCGACTGCCCCCGCAGAGCGACGACGAGGGGCGCCAGCGCGACGAACGACAGCGGCCAGACATCGATGCCCGGAAAGGCGACGAAGTAGAGAAAGCCGCAAAGGAACGCGAGCGGGTAAGCGGTGCGGGCCGGGAGCGGCTTCGGGATCGTCACTCGGTTCGACGCGGCCCTGCGGCCATCATCGGGGTCCGTCGCCGGGTCCTCGGGTTCACGCTCGTCTGCGGAAGTAGACAACGTCACCCTCCGAGGGCTTTGCGCACCTTGGCGAGCACGTCCGCCAACTTGAACGGCTTCGTGATGTAGTGACGCGCCCCAGTCTGGATCCCCTTGATGACGTCGAGCGGTGCGTCTTTCGCGGTGATGAAGATCACGGGGACGCTCTTGAGGGCGGGCAGCAGCTTGAGCCTTTGCGCGACGCCGAAGCCGTCGACCCCGGGCATCATGACGTCGAGCAAAATGAGATCGGGGCGAGGCTCGCGGTCGGCCACCACGAGCGCGCGGTCCCCGTTGTCAGCGGTTTCGACCTGATAGTGCTTCGAGAGCGCGGTCGACAGCAGATCTCTAATCGCGGGGTCGTCTTCCGCGATGAGGATGCGTTTTCGGGTCGTGGTGGCAGCCACCAGGCTCACCTACTGTGTCCGCTTGATCACGTGAAACCCAAACGGGGTTTCAACGACTCCGCTGACGCCGTTGACCTCGAGGTCGAAAGCAGCGTCGCTGAACGGCTTGACCATTTGCCGACGATTGAAGGGCGGGCCCAGGGCTCCGCCTTTGGGCCCGCTCGGGCCGTCCGAATGTTTCTTGGCGAGTTCGGCAAAGTCTCCAGTCTTGGCCTTCGTGGCGACCTGCTCGGCGAACTTTTTCGCCTCCTCCTTGGATCTGGTGACCTTGGCATCCGCGCGGAGCGCGCCCTTGTAGGCAACCAAGATGTGCGATGCCGCCACCCGTTCGTCATCCGGCGGAGTGGGACGCGCGGTTGCCGCTGCTGTCGCCGGCGCGGTGGGCTGCGCCACGGGTTGCGGCGCGGCGGTGGGTTCCGGATCCGGGGGTGGTGACGCGCCCCGTTGGGAGCGGCTCGAGGGCGCCGTAAGATCCGCGCAGGCAAGCGACCCGAGAAGGCTAACGACCGACGACGTTGCGACCAGGACTCGGAGGGTGTGGGGCAGGCGAGGGTGACTCATGGGGGCCTATTGCTATTGCGGCAGCCAGGCGCGATCAACGGAGCCGAGCGAACCCGCTCGATTTGCGCCATAAGGGCTTCGCCCCGCCGCCCCACCGTGGAAACCTCCTCCTAAATCGCCCTGTGACCAAGATCCTCCACATCGAAGACGACGCTTCCAACCGGCTGCTCGTCCAGAAACTACTCAAGCCCGCCGGATTTCGCGTAGTGGATGCCGTCGATGGCCTCGAGGGGATTCGAATGGCGAGGACGGAGCGGCCAGACCTCATCCTGGTCGACATCGCCCTGCCCGGGCTCGACGGCTACGAGGTGACACTTCGGTTGCGCGCCGAGCCCGAGCTTCGTGACGTTCCGATTGTGGCGATCACCGCCGAGGGAAACCGGGACGCGAGCTTGGCGGTGGGATGTGATGGATTCTTACAAAAGCCGATCGACGCACGGTCCTTCGCGAGCACCATAAAAAGCTACCTACGCGGCAAACGCGAGCAGACGTCGACCGAACTCACCGGAGAACACCTGCGGCTCCAGAGCCAACGCATGGCGAGCCACCTGGAAGAAAAGGTGCAGGAGCTGAGTCGAGCGAATGACCGCTTGGTGGAGCTGGACGCAGCGCGCAAGGAGTTCTACCGAAACATCTCGCACGAGCTGGCAACGCCGATGACGCCGATCGTGGGGTACGTCAAGCTCATGAGCGATCGCGAGCTAGGCCCGCTGACGAGTGATCAAGACAAGGCTCTGCGGTCGATGGACGAGTGTGTGCAGCGCCTTCGCTCGATCATCGACAACCTACTCGACGTGACGGGAATCGAGACCGGTCGAATCCGCTTCGCTCATCGCGACTACGACCTCCTGGAGACCACTCGACGCGCGATCGTGCGAAAAAGGCCGCTCTTCGAGGAGCGACGCATCCAGCTGTTGGTCGAGCTCCCTCGGACACCGCTCAAAGGGTTCGGTGATCCCGATCGCATTGGCAGGGCCATAGCGCAGTTGCTCGACAATGCCGTCAAGTTCACTCCCGAAGGAGGCGCTGTCGGGGTCCGAGCGAGTCAGACGGGTCGAAATCAGTTCGAAGTGTGCGTCGCGGATACCGGCCCCGGCGTTCCGCCGGGCACGCAAGAGCGACTGTTCGATCCCTTCTATCAAGTCGACGGATCGGTGACGCGAGCCCACGGTGGCACGGGCGTCGGCCTCGCGATCGCGCAAGGTATCGCCCGAGGTCACGGAGGGGACCTGCGGGTCAAGTCACCCTCGCGAGAGACGATCGAAGGGGCGAACCTTCAAGGATCGGCGTTTTATCTGGTGTTGCCCGACCGAGCGCCCAACACGCTCGTTCAGGGAAGAGCGTGAGCCTCGACGGCGAAATCTATCTCGATTGGAACGCCACCACGCCGCCCCATCCGGACGTCGTCGACGCCATGGCGGGCGCGGCCCGGCACGGATGGGGTAACCCGTCCAGCACCCATCGAACGGGGAGGGCTGCGCGCGCCACCGTCGAGGATGCCCGCGAAGCCGTCGCTCGCCTACTCGACGTCGATTCCCGCGACGTCTTCATCGTCTCGGGAGGAACAGAGGCGAACAACTTGGCGCTTCGGGGCGCCGTCGGGTTGGTCGTCAGTCGGCTCGAGCACCCGTCCGTCACCCGTGTAGCCGAAGAAATGGCCGAGCGCGGAGTTCCGGTCGAGTGGCTCGCGGTGCCGCCGTCCGGCAGGATCGCGGCTGGACACGTCGAGGACGCGCTCGGCCGGCTGCCGCGGGGGTCGACGGTGGCGCTGATGGCTGCCAATCACGAGACCGGCGTGCTCCAGCCAATCGCCGAGGTGGCGGAGATCGCGTCTCGCGCCGCGGCTCGGCTCCATGTGGACGCCGTGCAAGCGGTCGGAAAAGTCGACCCAGCGGCCTGGCGAGGGGCCAGCAGCCTGAGCCTTGCCGCGCACAAGATTCGAGGTCCCAAGGGGATCGGGGCGCTGGCATTCGTCGGTGCTCCTCCGCAGCCCGTCCTGTTCGGAGGAGCACAGGAGCGGGGGGTCCGGCCTGGAACGACGGATCCCGTGGCCGCGGCTGGGCTCGCGGTCGCCGCAGAGCGAGCACGCGGCGGCCCCGCCCGCCATGCCCGGCTCCAGCACTTACGCAACCGCGTCGAGAAGGAGCTCGAGGGGTTGGCGGTGGTCAATGGCGACCAGCCCAGGCTGCCGCACGTGACGAACCTGTCGGTCGAAGGCTGGAAAGGCGACGAGCTCGTGGCTGCCCTCGACCTGGATGGAGTTCGGGTCTCCAGTGGGAGCGCATGTAGTGCTGGCACCACCGAAGCGTCACCGATCATCTCCGCCATGCTCGGTGAGCGACGCGCCGCGACGGCGATTCGGGTGAGCCTCGGGGAGACCACATCGCCGGACGACGTGGAGAGGGCTATTGTCGTGATGAAAGAACGAGTTACGCGCCACCCATCACCCCCATGAGGTTCTGAACGAAGGGTCGATCCCGTCTCTGTGCTGCGGGGTGATGGGCGTGGGCCTAAGTGGCCGAAAACAGATCACTAGTCGGGGGGCGCGATCCGTATTTTGCTCGATCCATTGAATGGAATTGCACTCGCCCCACGCGTGACGGGTGTTCAGGCACCAGCGAAACCAGATGTAACGGGCGAGATGCGCGACCTCAAGTCACGGATTTTTCACGCTGAATCGTCGATTCGTACAGCGCGACAGCAGCCGCGACGGACGCATTGAGCGAATCCACGAATCCCGGTTTCGCCACGCGAGCCAGGGCGGTCGTCACGCGGCGGACGCCTCGACCAAGGCCGGCGTGCTCGCCACCAATGACGAGGATCGTCGGGCCGGTGAGGTCAGTCTCGTGCAGCGTCTGCGGGCTTTGGGGATCGAGTCCGACCACGGACACCCCCATCGAAACCGCTTCCATGAGTGCACCTCGAAGTGAGCGAACTCGACAAAGGCTGGCGTGCTCCACGGCCCCGCTGGACGCGCGGAAGGTGGCGCTCGTGAGCGGGGCGGAACCACGCTCGCCCCAGAGGATCGCGGCGTTGCCCATCGCGACCGCGCTGCGAATGACGGCGCCGAAGTTCTGTGGGTCTTGCACTCCGTCGAGAGCGACGGCGAGAAGAGCGGGCCGCCCGAGGATCTGCTCGAGCGGGCAGAGCTCCAGAGGCGGTGCCCACGCGATGGCACCTTGGTGACTGACGCCGTGGCACGCGCGGTCGAGCATGGCAACGGGGGCGCGTTCGACCCGCCCGACCCCGTTGTCGCGAGCGAAGCGCTCTAGGGCATCGAGACGCGGGTTCACTTTCTTGGCCAGCACCACGCGATCGAGAGCCCCCGCGCGGGCGCGAATCGCTTCGCGAACCGGCTGCAGGCCGGCGACGAGCCGTCGCTCCGCTTCGTCCGGTCCTGGCGATTTCACGTGGCTCGAGCGATTTCCTGCGCGATCGCCCGGGCGGCGGCCGCAGGGTCCTCGGCGTCGCGAATCGGACGGCCGACGACCAGCATGCTCGAGCCCGCCGTGATCGCTCCGGCGGGCGTTCCAGTCCGCTTTTGGTCGTCGGTGTTTCCGCCGCCCAGCCGGATCCCGGGCGTCACGAGGACGGCGTCTGGGCCCACGACCTGGCGCAGGGCAGCTACTTCTGCGGTCGAGCACACCAGTCCGCCGATCCCGCTCGCCACGGCGAGCTCCGCCAGCCGGCGTGCTTGGGGGCCTGGTGGATCGCCAACACCGACGGCGGTCAAGTCGGCGTTGTCCAGTGACGTGAGCACCGTGACCGCGAGAAGGGTGAGCTTCGCGCCTTCGCGGTCCACGCGCTCTCGGGCGGCCGCGAGCATCGCGGGCCCGCCACCGGCATGCACGGTCAGAAATCGCGCGCCGACGGCGGTCGCCGAGGCGACCGCACGGTCTACGGTCTTCGGGATGTCGTGCAGCTTGAGGTCCAGGAACACGTCGCAACCGAGCTCCTCTCCGAGCTTCACCGCCGCTGGCCCCTCGCGAATGAAGAGTTCGAGGCCCACCTTGAGCACACCAACGGACTCGCACACCAGCGCTGCGCCTCGTTTCGCCTCGACGAGGGTGGGGTAGTCGAGAGCGAACGCGAGTCGGTCTCGGGAGCTCACTCCACGCCCTCGCTGGGAACAGAGCCCGGGGTTTTGGCCGACGGGCCCTTAGTCTTGATTGACGGGACTAGAGGCAAGAGCACAGCGGATCGCCCGGCGGGCAGTTGCACGTGCTCGCAGGCTTCTTTGGGCCGCCGCCGCCGCTTGCCGGCGCGGCGCGCCCGACGGCTCCGCGCGCCTTCTGAGTCGCTTTTTTCGCCGCCTCGAGCTCCGCTTGAAGCCGTGCGCGCTCCGCGTCGTCCTTGGCCGCTCGAAGTGAGGCTTGGAGGCTCGACTCCTTCTCTCGCGCCGTGGCGAACTGACCTTGGAGCTTCTTGAGCTCCTCCTGGGCCTGGCGCTGTTGCTCCATGAGGGCCGCCTGCGCCGCCGCTTGTTGATCGGCGTTGCGTTTCCACGCAACACCGGTCGCCACTCCGCCGATGATGAGCACGCCCGCGACGACGCCGACGGCGATCTGCAAGCGCTTCTTGCCCTTGTCGCGGGTCAGCGATGCGAGCTGAGCTTCATGAGCCTGCTGCGCGCCGAGCGCCTCCATCTTGGCGCGATGCTCGGCTTCCGCGCGCCCCTTCTCGATTTCGCTATGGCGAATCGCTTCCAGCCGAGCTTCCTCTTCACGCCGGCGGAGCTCTTCCGAACGACGTCGTTCCTCTTCTTCGTTCAGCCGAAGTTCTTCCGCGTCGCGTGCGGCGCGCTCGGCGGCTTCACGCGCCTCGCGCTCGGCCTGCTCGGCCGCAGCCTTGGAAGCGTCCTCTTGTTGGATGCGGTCCTCTTCGAGGCTCATCAACTCGTTGAGCGAGAACAGAACAGAGCTTTCTTTCTCTTCGGCCATTTGAGGGTGTCGACTCCTATTTCGCGCGGTGATCTTGCCTGGAGCTGAGAGCGGATAGCAAGTCCACGTTTTTGCCGTCAACGAGCATCTAGCGAAGTCTAATTCAACGGGACTTTGACGCCCATTTTGCAGCCCTGATGGGGGCAAATCTTGCGCGGTCGCGCCCAGTTCAGACACGCCGCAACGGGGTTGCCTTTGGCGCACCGCCGTTTCGCCAAAACTCCAGGGGAAATCGGGGGGTTTCGGCGATCGGGGCAGCGGCGGGCCGACGAGATGTGATAATAGCCCGCCATGGCCACCGACGTTTGTGCCCACATCACGGGGACGGTCTGGAAAATCGAGGTGAAGGTGGGCGACGACGTCGAGGAGGAGCAGTCCGTGGCGATCCTCGAGTCGATGAAGATGGAGATGCCCGTCGAAGCTCCGAAAGCTGGCAAAGTCGCCAAGATCGTCGCCGAAGAGGGCCAGGCGGTCGATGAGGGCGACGTCTTGCTGACGCTGGAATGACCAGCCTCGGTCACGTACCATTTCGTTCATGACGCGACGCTCGCGGCTCCGGGCCTTTGGGGGGCTACTTTGGGCCTCAGCCGTGACGGCGGTTTTCGCAGTCTGCTGTGCTGGAGCCCCGGGGCCGGGACCGAGCGGAAGCGACTGCTTCCGGGCGGCGGACTGTGCTCCCGGCCTCGCCTGTGTCGAAGGCGTGTGCACCAACGATCTTTCGGGGGTCGTCAGCACCGTGCCGGGGCCGGCCGCGGGCGGCGCGGCCGGAGCGATGGCGGCAGGCGGAGCGCCAGCGGCCGGTGGAGCGCCAGCGGCCGGCGGAGCGCCAGCGGCCGGCGGAGCCGCAATGGGCGGTTCACCCGGCGTCGGTGGAGCGCCAGCGGCAGGCGGAGCGCCGGCGGCCGGCGGAGCGCCGGGGGCTGGAGGGATGGCTAGCGCAGGGGCTCCCGGTGGCGCGGGTATGCCGAGCGGCGGTGGCGGCGGAACCTAGCTGCTTTTCGGAACCGGACACGCGCATCGAGGGATGAGCCAATGCCTCGGGTCAGTCGATAGTCATGAAGAAAAAGGTTGGTGCCCCAATTTTTTTCGTGGGAATGCCTCGCAGCGGCACTACGGTCATCTTCGAAGGGTTTGCGCAGCATCCGGCCCTAGGCTGGCCCAGCAATTACACCGAATACCTGCCGCGCCTCCCGTGGTTGAACCTTTTTGGGAGAGTCGCCCGAAACCGCTTCATCAATGCGACCGGTCGCAAACGCCAGTACGGCCGCAGTCGCGGGCGAATCGATTCTTGCCGGCACCCGCCGAGGCCTACAGTTTCTGGGATCACTACAGCGAGACCGATTTCGGAGGTAGCTATCTGAGCGACGAGCGACCTACCCCTCGAGCCAAGGAACGACTTCAGACCGCGGCGGGGCAGCTGCTTTTCTGGGAGGGTCGCGAACGGTTCGCCGCCAAGCTCACAGGACCGTCCAGAATGGAGTTCTTACGTTCGGCTTTCCCGGATGCCCGCTTCGTTCAGGTGATTCGAGATGGGCGTGCGGTGGTGCATTCTCTTCTGCGGGTCGGTTTCTGGAAGAGAAGCGGTGGATACGAGTCGCCCTTTTGGGACGGCGACTTACCGCCGGCGGCTCTCGAAGCGTGGGAGCGCTCGGATCGGGACGCTGGCGTGCTCGCGGCAGTGCAGTGGTCCCATGTTGCCGTATCGACACGAGCCGAGGGAGCCGCCCTCGAGCCAGGGTCCTACACCGAGGTGCGTTACGAGGACTTCGTTGCCAACCCGGCTGCCGTCATCTCCGAGCTTTACGCGTTCTGCGACTTGCCGCCGTCCACCGCAGCGTCGGCGTTTCTATCGCGGGGACCTGAGCTGGCGAACATGAACCACAAGTACTTGCAGGATTTCGATGCGGACTACGTCGAGGCGTTGACGCGGGTCATGGAGCCCGCGCTCACGGACCTCGGCTACGCGCCCGAGACCTAGCCCGGTCCGCGCCTGGTCTTTGGGCGGCGGCGCGCGGTTACTCGCGCCAGAAAATCTTCCAGGGGTTGTGCTTCAGGTCTCGGAGCAACTCTTGCACGTCGTCATAGACCGCTTCGTCCATGACGAAAGCACCGACGGTACCCTTGCCGCGCTTGATGTGGGCGACGATCGCTTGGGCGTCGGCTGTGGCGTGCTTGGCCCGCCCAGTGATCTGGCTGACGTCGTTGGTGATCTGCGTGTACCGCTTACGCTGGTCGTCCGACGCCAGGGTCTCGGTGATCTTCGTGGCGTCGGCGAGCACTTTGCGACCGTCCGTCAGTAGCGGATTGACATCTCGATTGATGACCGCGGTCGTGTTGTCGACGTTCGCGAGGATGCGTTTGATTCTTGGATTTTCGATGTACTGTTTTCGGGCCGCCTTGAGGGTGACGTTGCCTTCGGCGGTCAGCTCCTCGACGTTGTCGACGATCTTGTCGAGCTTGCCGTCGTTCTTTTCGAAGAACTGCCCCGTGCCCTTGAGCGTCGCGTGCAACCCGTCGAACATCTCCCCGATTTTGTCGTCATTCTCAGTGATCCCCTCGTACGCACGGTGCAAGAGCTCGTAGCTCTCACTGAGGAGCAAATCGAGGCGCGGCGGGCTCACTCCGTGCACAATCGCGCCGTCTTGGAGCGTTGGCCGGTCGTGAGAACCCGGTTCGATCGACAGAAACAGCTCGCCGAGAACGCCCTGACTGGTGACGATGAACCGCGCGTTTTCCCGAATCGCCTCGGCGTATCGCTTCTCGACCTTGGCCACCGCGCGGATGGGTGCCTCCGGCTCGCCGTCCGCGTTGACTTGGCCGCCGCGGAACTGCATTTCGGTGATTCGACCGACTTTGACCCCTGCCACCCGGACCGATGAGCCGGATTGAAGCGCTCCGGGGTTCTGAAAGTCGACGTAGATCGTGTAGGTCGGCTCGAAGCTGAGCCCGCCCATGACGACGACGAACGCTCCTAATAGCCCCATCGCGACTAGAATTAGGATTCCGACTCTGACTTCGATCGAACGTTGGCTCATGGCATTGCTCCTCTTGGCAGGAGGCTACCACGAGGCATCGAGGAGTCGACGTGCAGCAAGACGACGAGATCCACCATCGCAGCCCTCGCGCCCTGAGCTTCCGGGTGCGCTGCGGTCAAAATTCCATCGGGCCCTCGGCGCGGCCATTGATGAACTGCTGGATGACCTCGTCGTCGACGCTCCGGAAATCTTCCGGCGTTCCAATCTTGCGCACGACCCCCCCGTAGAGCATGACGATGCGATCTGCGATCGTGAAGATCGACGCCAGGTCGTGTGATACGACGATGCTCGTTACCCCCAGCGTGTCGCTCAACTCTCGGATCAGCTTGTCGACGCGGCGAGCGCTCACGGGATCGAGGCTCGTCGTCGGTTCGTCGAACAGGACGTAGCGTGGGTCGAGAGTGAGCGACCGGGCGATGGCGACTCGTTTCCTCATTCCATCGCCCAATGCCGCCGGGAAGCGATCGCCAAAGTCTGCCATTCGCACTTGCTCGAGCCGGCTGCGCGCCTCCAAGAGGGCTTCCTTCTGAGTCATGCCGCGGTGTTTTCGAAGCGGCAGGGCCACGTTCTCGAGGCACGTCATCGAGTCGAACAGTGTCGAGTGCTGAAAAACCATCGCGCACTTCTTGCGGACGGCGTACATCTGACGCTCGTCGAATCTGCTGACTTCCTCGCCGTCGAGCCAAATCTCGCCGTCATCCGGGTAGAGCAAGCCAATGAGGTGCTTGATCAGCACGCTCTTGCCCACGCCCGACGCGCCGATGATGAAAAATACCTCGCCGTCTTGGACGTCGAAGCTGACGCCTTTCAGGACAGACTTCGGTCCAAAGGACTTCTTGACGTCGCGGAACGAAATCACCGTGCGGCGTCAGTTTCCCGAGGACTCACACGCTGGCGGAAACACAGACTCGGTTCCGGCCGCCCTTCTTGCCGAGATAGAGTTGCTCGTCGGCCGCCTTGTACAAGTCGGAAGCACCCTGGGTGCTTCGTGGAGGTCTGGTTGCGCCTCCGACGCTTGCGGTGACGGGGATGACGATGTCGCCAAACTCGAAATTCGTCGCTTCGATGTTTGCCCTCACGTTTTCCGCCAACTCGCCGACCTTCGTGAGGTCATGGCCGGGGCATATGATCGAGAACTCTTCTCCTCCGACCCGGGCGAAGAGACATTCGGGAGGCACTACCGTCGAAACCACCTGGGTGAGCTTGCGTAGGACGGCGTCACCGGCGGCATGCCCGTGGGTGTCGTTGATCTTCTTGAAGTGGTCGATGTCGAAGACGATGACGCTCAGCGGTTGTGGCGGCTCGTAGGCTTTCGAAGTCTCCGTCGCCATTGCGTCATCGAAGTGGCGCTTGTTGTGGATCCCCGTGAGGCCATCGTGGGCCATCAAGTGGAAGACCTCTCGGTGAAATTCCGCTTCGATGTTGTCCGACGAAAGGTACTTGAGAATCGCCTTGCCGATGCTCACACGGTCCCCATCCACGAGGGCGCGCACGTCGATGCGCTGATCGTTGACGAACGTTCCGTTGGTCGAGCCGAGGTCGGTCACGCGGTGGCTCGCGCCATCCCAATCGATCTTCGCGTGGCGTCGGCTGACCAAGTCGTCGTCGACGGGAAAGTCACACTTGGGATCCCGACCAAGCTCCAAGCTCGTTTCGTCGGAGAGCTTGGTCTGCTGTCCCATCTTCGGGCCGACGATGGCGAGCAGCGATGCCTCGCCGACCGTTCTTTTGTTCGCTCGGCTCGCCTTGAGCGCCGGATTGCTCGCGACGCGCGTCTTGCCGAGGGCAGAGGAGGGCGGCCGATTGTCGGACATGAGCAAGTGAACTTATATCACGCGTCGGCGCGGATCGACCCGGGAGCCCTCATTCGAAGATCAAGAAGCCGACCGCGCTGATGAGGAAATTGAGGATGATCACGGCGAGCGAGGAGTTGACGACGGCGCGCGTAGTTGCCAGGCCGACGCCCTCCGAGCCGCCATAGGTCGTCAGGCCACAGTACCCACTGACGACTGGAATCGCGGCACCGTAGGCGAGGCACTTGCAAAGGCCCACGGCCAGGTCTCCGCCGTCCGTCAAACTGAAGTTGATGAACGTGTCGGTCGCGATCCCGAAGAAGACTTGCCCCGTACCGATTCCGGCGACGAGGGACACCCCACCAGAGACCACGACGAGCACGAGCGTCATGATGATGCTTGCGACGAACCGAGGCTTGATGAGGTAATCGATGGGGTCGGCGGCGGACATTCTCAGCGCGTCGACCTGCTCGGTGACCACCATAGAGCCGATCTCTGCAGCGATTCCCGCGCCCACGCGAGTCGCGAGCATGAGCGCGCAGATCGATGGGGCGAGCTCCTTGGTCAACAGTTCGATGAAGGTCGCCCCGAGTAGGGACAGATCCGGCACTACTCGCTGCGTCTGTATCCCGGCCTGCAGCGTGATGATCATGCCTAAGAAGCCCATCACGACGCAGAGGAAGACGAGCGAGCGATTCCCGATGAGATACATCTGAGTGGCGATCGCACCGGGCTCGCGGCGTCCTCGCACCGTGTAGTAGAGCGTCTTGACGAACACCGAGTAGAGCGTCTTCGCTGCGTTCCAAAGGTCGAAGAATGCGCGGCCGATGGCTGCGACGCCGCTCACTTCCGAAACGATGGCATCTTCGTCGAGGTGACCGACGCTGTTCGAGGCGTCGCTCATCCGATGGCAAAGCTCACGAGGTAGTCGAGCACGAAAATGCCCGTCGCGCTGACGACGACCGTCGCGTTCACCGCTCGACCGACACCGGGTGCGCCGCCGGACGTGGTGATGCCGAAGTGACAGCTCGCCAGGGCGATGACGATTCCGAAAACCACGGACTTGATGAGGCCGTGCGCCACGTCCTCCATCCCGAGTAGCCCGCTGGTCAGGCCGTTGTAGAACGTGATCGGCTCTACGCCGAGGATGGCGTAGCCCGCGTAGGCTGCACCGAATAGCGCCAGCGCGTCACTGAAGATCACCGAGAGGAACAAGGTGACCACGATCCCGATGAAGCGCGGCGTGAGGAGAAAGCTGATGGGATCGATGGCGAGGGCTCGCAACGCGTCGATTTGCTCGGTGACGACCATGGTGCCGAGCTCCGCGGTGTTGTTCGCGCCGACGCGGCCCGAGATCATCAGCGCGGTCAATAGCGGCCCCACCTCTCGAAGCGTGCTGAAGCCGGCGCCCCAGCCGAGGAGCGCCTTCGCCCCGTAACGGTTCACGATCGGCGCGGCCTGAATCACCATGATGCCGCCCGTGAACAATGCCGTCACGACGACGATGGGGACGGACTTGACCCCCATCTTGTACATGTTCTTGAGAAGCTCACCGCGGTCGAAGTCGAGGCGGACTAGCCGCGACAGGATCCGCCCGAAAATCATGCCGAGACCGCCGACGAGCTCGGACACGGCCAGAAAGCGCGCCCCGGTCGCGGAAAATAGCTCGGTCGCGCGTGACGACATCGTCCGATCTATATCTCATTGAGGGGGCGGAGCAGTATCGATCTGGATCGGCCTCGTCAGAGCGGTCCTTCGGGGAGGCCGTGCACGAATTGGTGGACGTAGGGGTCGCTGCTCGCTTTGGCCTCTTCCGTGGTCCCCTGAAAAATCAACTGACCCCGGTACATCATGCCGACGTAGTCCGTCACAGTGAGCATTCGCTCGAGATCGCTCGACACCATGAGCACCGTCGCCCCCGACGTTTGTTGCTCGTGTCGCAACAACTCGAAGATTTTTTGACTCGTCACCGGGTCGAGGCCGGCCGCTGGCTCGTCGTACAGAACGATCGGAGCGCGGCTGATGGTCGCTCGCGCGACGCCGACGCGCTTCTTCTGACCACCGCTGAGCCCGGACGGCATCCGGTGCCCGAAGCCGGGCAGGGAGACACATTCCAATCGCTCCTCCACGCGGCGCAAAACTTCGTCGTCCGGAAGATCGAACAGGCGGCGGAGCGGGAATGCGATGTTGTCCGTCACCGTCATGAAGTCGAAGAGGGCATTGTTTTGAAAGAGCATCCCGATTTGCCTGCGGAATTCCTGAAGCTCGAGATCACCCATCGCGAGCACGTTCTTGTCTGCGACGTGCACGGAGCCGGAATCTGGCCGCAGGAGCCCCGTGATGATCTTCAAAATGACGCTCTTACCCGACGCGCCGGGGCCAATGAGACCGTAGAGGCTATTCTCGGGTACCTCTAGACTCACGCCTTTGAGCACTGGATGACCGAAAGACTTCGTGATGCCTTCGAGTCGAATCAAGGCGCTTCCGCAGCCTCGTCACCGAGGCGCGTTTCCACCTGCTCCTGGACTCGGCGAAGGCGGGTCCACAGGCTGACGACCGCGCCGACGAGGACGAGCAAGAGGAGGATGACCCCGGCGGCTATCGCACGCGCCCAACCGAGCGACGACCGAGTCGTCGTGATCGGGCCGAAGCGGGCCAGATCGCGTTCAGGAAGTCGCTCGACCTGAGGTGCGGGAGTCGACACCACGGCGACGTCGTCGGGGTCGAGCCCCGGAACTGCGCCAGCGACGAGCCGCCGGATCTCGCCCTCAGCGATTGGAGGAGTGGCTCCGCGGTGGCGGAGTAGAACCGATGCGGTGGGCGTCGTCTGCTCGCTTCCGGTCGCCAACGAGTCCTTGGGTGCCACTGCGAGGTGAATTCGGGCCGAAACGATCCCGCTGACGCTGCTGAGGGAGCGTTCGAGATCGCCGGCCGTCCCCGCGATGACCTTGGCGTGCTCGGACGCGCGGCTCGGAACGATCGAGCCGCGATCGAGGGTATCGAGCACCCCCGGCGAGGCCGGTGGCGGCAGGTTCTCCCGGGTGAGCACCGCGAGCGCGCTGGCCGCGTCGTCATGGCCAACCGTAACGACCCAGTGGCCCTCGACTTGCGCATCGGGTGACTTGTCAGCGGCGATACCTGCAGTTTCGAGCGCCACTACGACTCGGTTTGCATCCGCGTCCGCCAAGCCTGTCGCGACGGGCGTGGTGCACCCGAGTAGCCAAAGCGCCAACGACGCGACGAGCAGCTTCCCCACCATCTTTCGGCTCACGGTGACGCCCCCCGGGTACTACGACTCGCTCGAAGTTTCGAGATTACTGCGCCGCGAAGGTCGTGCGGGTGACGTCGAGCCGTGGATGGCTCGGGAAGCTGAGGCCCCGAACTGCCGACGAAACACACCGATTGACGCCCGCGTTCCTCGGTTTGGTCGACACCGTCACGCCGACCGCTCGACCGTTTTGCACGGCGGCGCAAATGTTGAGCGTGACGTTGCTCGGCACCCCGCAATGGCCGAAGTAGGAGCCTCGGTTCAGCACCGCTCCGTACGCTCCGGCGGTGAGGTCGGCTTTGACCTTTTTTCCGGGCTCACCGATGTTGTACTCCTCCACGTACGCCGCTTGGGCCGCCGAGCAGCTCGTTCCGCCTGCGAGTTGCGGAAAACCGCCGCTCTTGCCGACTACGCCGCCTCCGCCCCGCCGCCCGCCGCGTCGTCGGCTCGATTTGCCGACCGCGAGGCCTCCGTCCAGCTCGACGCTCGTGGACTGTTCACCAACCACTGCAACTTCGTCGCTCTTCGTGCCGCGCGCCGTCAAGAACCATACGACGCCGATGGCCAGAACCGCGCCGACCAGGCCGATGCCGACCGCGGCTTTCCCACGGGTGGCCTGCTTTTCCTCGACGACGACCTGCTCGATGGCCGCTTTTTCCTTCTTGTGATCGCGGTGAAGGCGGGCGTGCTCGGCGAAAGGGGCGAACTGCTCCCATTGACCGATCGCGCGCTCGTCTTGGCTCAGGTTGTCTTTGAGCACGTCGTCTTCGACGAACGTATGGTTGGCTATCTGCTGGAGCAGCTCGACCGACGAAAACGGGCCGTGGTCCATTCCGTCTTTGACCACGACGTATCGGGCCCGTGGATCGGATTCGAGCTGGGCTTTGAGGTCGAGCAGCTCGCGTGCGGAATCCCCGGATTCGGGTCCCGAAGACGCATCCTGAACGCCCATGTTGTATGGGCTCGACCCGAGCTGCTCCATCGCCGGCACGGCCCCGGCAGGAGGGAGCATCGACATCGAGACGTCGACTTCGAAGTTTTCGTCGTGATCGAGGTGCGATTCGTCGGCCTCAGGCGGCGGAATGCTACCCATGGGCGCGAGATGATGGATGGCTTGGGCGAGCGCACCCACGTCGTCGGGGCGGTGCGCCGGATCGGCCACCAGCGATTTGCTGAGGATGACTTCGAGGTCGGCGGGGAGCGTAGGCACGACATCGGTCGGCCGACGCATGCCCGGTCCCACACTCTCGCCGGTCACCAGCTCGTATAACATTGCGCCAATCGCGTAGACGGTGGACCTCGCGTTGCCCGGTTGGCCAGAGCGCTCCTCCGGCGCCAGGCAGGCCTTGTCTCGCGCCAACGATGGCGGTTGCTGCGCGAGTCGCGGATCGATGTGATAGTGGCCTTCATCGTCGGCGGCGACGCTCGAAGGGTGCACGAACAAGAGTTGACCCGCGTCGTGCATCGACTGAGCTTCGACAGCTAGCGGCACGACGATGCCCACCGCTTGTCGCAGGTTGGACGTTCGGCCGGAGGCGTGGGCCTCCTCCATGTACGCACGCAAGGTCCCTGGAATTGCAGCGGCGCCGGCCGGCAAGGGGGTCCCGAGAGGTGACTGAGCCATCAGGGGGGCGGAGTCTATCAAAAGCTCAAATCGGCGTCTCATCACTCCGGCGCCACGGGTGTCGCCGGTCCACGTATTTACCTCGAACGAATTTTTGGAGCACTGGGGCGATGTTGCGGGGAATGTCGTCGTCCCACTCGCCGCCATGCAAGTAGTCGACCGGGCGGTTACTGCCCTCGAGCAGCGCGAAGCCAGGGATTTTTTCCGTCGGGACGTCCAACCGGCGAAGCTCAGTGCCGAATTCGTTCACGTCGACTCGAACTAGGCGGACATTTTCGAGCGCTTTTTGCATCTTTGGGTCGATCAGCCCGGCCGATACGCCGTTGCACGGCGAGCAGTTGGGCTCCACGAGCAAAAGAACCACCGTTTCGCCGGATGCCGAGGCGGCCTGGCGCTGCCGATCCAGCTCGTCGCTCAGCAGGGCAACGCCGGGACCGACGTCCACCAGCCGCACCGCCCCCACCCTGGTCTCCACCACGCCCGACTCGACCGACCGGTTCGCCGGGCCGGGGCTCGAGGCCTTGCTGGTGCCCCTGGGGGCGGGGGAGGGGACGACCGAGGTCGGCGGAGTCCGGGCCGGGCTCTTGTGGGTCGCGACCGGCGCGGAGGGTTTGCGCGAATGGTCCGTGATCTCGGCGATCCCCCAAGCGCTGAGCAGCACCCAGCCGACCAGGCTGAGCGCCCCTAGCCCGATGGCGAGGTTGGCGAGCCACTTGCCAACCCTGGCCCCGCGCGACTGCTCGATCTCGCTTCGGGCCATGACGCCGACGGCGATGCCGACCAATCCGCCGATGGCCGGAAAGCAGAACACTCCGAGTCCCGAAAATACCAGTGCGGCGATGGCCCGCTCGCTCGTCCGCGCCGGGCCGACGCTCGTTTCTTCGCCGGTGCTCGTTTCTTCGCGCGGCGCGACGGGAGTCCCGTCGAGGTACGGATCGCGGATCGGCTCGGACACTCGAGGCGAGTATAGTGCGCGCCGCCGGGCGTTGGCCCATCCAGGCTCAGAAACCGACGCCGACCGCCGCCAGCACCGTCGCCCAGGGTGCCACCTCGGGTCCGTCAGTCTCGTGAATTGCCGGGAGGTTCCCAATGGCTTCGATAGAGGCGCGAGCGTCGGTTCCTCTGATCGGTAGCGCGTACTGAAGGCCGAGTCTCAAGGTGGCGACGCCGACGGTAGTGGTCTGGTCGTTGCCAGCGCCGTCGGGCACCTGCAGTCGCGCCACACCCGCCCCAGCGCCGACGATAGGGTGGAAGGGACCCTCGTCGATGAAGTCGAGCCAAAGCTCGGCGCCGTACTGCGAGTGGTGGCCGCGCGTCCCGGTTCCGGCCCACAAGCCAGAAAGGCGCAAGCCCGCTCCAGCTCGCCCGACGTCGAGCGCCGCTCCAAGCCCTCCGTCGGCCTGGTTTTCGTCCACTTTCAATGCGGGGCCGATGTGCAGACGGGCGGTGGATTTCGGCGGCGGGAGCCGTGGCTGCCGAAAGCCGGAAAAGTCGTCAATCGTGTCGTCGGCAATGACCGGTTCCTCGCCATCCGGGGGAACCGCGAACTGCGCAAACGCCGGCGCAGTCAGGCCGAGGGAGAGTCCTATTGCCGCAACGCTGGGGATCCAGTTCATCGGATGGTGCCTCCAAGTGGCAAAACGCCGAACCCCACCCCCGACTTACACGCGCCGCAGCAAAGACCGCAGAACGGCTTCTAGCCGCCGCCAGCTCGGCCACGCTAAAGTGCGGTCGACCATGAGGAACGCTCTGGCGGCCGCATTTTGCGCTTTGGCGTTTCTCGTGGCCGTGCGGGCCCACGCCGACCCTGACGCTCCGCCCGAGCCGTCGAGTACAGCCGCCATCGAAAAGGCCAAGCAGCATTTCGATCGTGCACTCGAGCAATACCGAACCGGTGACTACCGCGACGCCATCGGAGAGCTCGAGAAGGCCCTCCTGCTCGATCCCGAGGGTAAGGACCTCGTCTACAACTTGGCGCTCGTCTACGAGAAACTCGGTGACTTGGACAACGCCATCTCCAACTTTCGGCGCTTCGTCGAAATGGAGGACGATCCCGAAGAAAAAGCGAGGATCGAAGGAATCGTGCGCCGCCTCGAAGGCGCCCGGGAAAAAGCTCCGGCGTCGTCGATTGCCGACGGCCAAGCGAACGAGGAAAAACAGCCCGCGTCGCCAGTCGAAGGGGCGGAGCGCGGCCGGTTGGACGGTTGGGTGTACGCGACCGGCGGGGTTGCGGCCGCCGCCCTCGTGGTGGGATCGATTTTCGGAGTTCGCGCCCTCACGAGTCAAGCGAGCGAAGGAACCGGCATCGATGACTCCGTCGACGATCTGCAAGCCCGGCAAGATCGCGCCCACAAGCGCGCACTCGTTGCGGACGTGATGTTGGGTGTGAGCGCGGCGTCGGCCACGGCGGCGGCGGGTTTGTACTTCTTTCGGAGTGCGGAGCCCGCCGAGCACGCCCG
>JAJDAH010000459.1 GCA_029261965.1 Polyangiaceae bacterium | reverse complement strand
CATCGCGGTCTTCGGGCTGCATTCGGCAACGGTCGTCGACGTCGGGGACGCCGTCCTCATCGTCGTCGAGATCCGGGCAGCCGTCTTCGTCGCGGAACCCGTCCACGGTTTCCGCGACGTCGCGGCAACGGTCCTCGGTGTCGGGAATGCCGTCGCGATCGTTGTCCGGGTCCGGGCATCCGTCCGCGTCGTCGAACCCATCGCGGTCCTCCGCCCGTGTGGGGCAATCATCGTCTCGGTCGACCAGCCCATCCCCGTCGGTGTCTCGCCCTAGCGGCGCGTATCGAATGACGAAGCTCACGCGGAGTCGGGGGGTAGTGAGTCCGGCAAACGACTCCGTGACGCGCTCTCCGTCCGGGGAAACGCGTGTTTCGGTCGACAACGGTAGCGCCGACCCCATTCCCAGTTGCAGAAGAAAATCCCCGTTCCCCAGCGGGGAGGACCGGAGTGACGCGTGCCACTCCGCTGGGATGAGGGCGGCGTCACGAATCTGGTCCCCATTGACGAGTTCGCGGTCTTGGCTAGACAACGTCGGAAGCAGCCACCCCTCGACGCCGACGGACAGCCGCTCGCGGGAAATGATGCCAACGCCTAGCCCGAGCGAGGCAAACAGCTGCGAGCCCAACCGGCTGCCGGCGACCTCGCTGACTTTGCGAACTCGTGCGCCGATTTCGGTCGCCGCAAAAAAGACTCCTGTGTCGATGTCGAGCACGAAGCCCGGCGCCGCGACCACGGAACGCTCGCCGGCGAATACGTCCTGATTGCCGAGGGGTAGGGCGAGGGCGAAGCGCGCCTTGCCACCCCAGAATCCGCTGGCTGCCCGCCCTCTTGGAAAAAGGGCCGCGTCGATGCCGATTCGGGGGTCGCGCACGGCGCTGCGGGTGATGGGTTCGGCGTCGACGTCGGTTGCGGCTTCAGCGCCGGCTCCGGTTTGGCGCAGCCGGAATGGCAGTGCGAGGCCGGCTTCCCAACGTTGACCGAGCGCGTAGGAAAACAAAAACGAGCCGTCGACGACGTCGTCGACCGCGTGGATCTTACGTCCTCCAGGATCCGGCGACGCCGCGATGAGAACCACCGGGCGCTGCAGATAGGTGATGCCAAACGCCGAGGCGAGGTGGCCTGGCTCGATTGTCTGGGCGCTACTGATCCCGACGAATCGAGTCGTGCCTGTCGGGAACCAGAGGTTGTCCGCGTCGATGCACGTCGACACGCCGGATTCCGGACTGCAGTCGGCGTGGGCGTATCCCGTGACGAGACACAACGCCGCGCCGACTACCGAAGCGAAGAATCTCGTGTGATGGCCGGTCTGGCGAATGCTGTCCGCGGGCGAGCGGTGCTTCCTCATGTTCGTCGAGCTTCCTCCACTAGTGATTAGCAAGGCCCCAAGTGCGAGGGAAGCATCTCGCTGCCGCATGGTCGTGGTAAGACACCGCAAGCGTGATCGACGCCCAGACGCCGCTCGTACTCGGGTCGAGCTCGCCCCGGCGCCGCGAAATACTGCGTGCAATGGGCATCGAGCTTCGGGTCTCGCCAGCGTCGATCTCGGAGGACGTGTTGCCGGCGGAACGCCCTGCGGACTTTCTTCGACGCATCGTGCGCTCGAAGCTCGACGCGGTGCTTCGTCAAGGCTCGGACATGCCTCGTGCCGCAGTGCTCGTCGCCGATACGATCGTCGTCATCGATGGGGAGATCCTCGGAAAACCCACCGACGTGGAGGACAACGTCCGCCTCGTCGGCCGAATCGCAGGCCGACAACACACCGTCTACACCCGCTACGCTATCGCCGTCGCGGGATCCGAGTCGAGTCCCCATGAACGAACCGTCTGTACCGATGTTTGGATGCGAGCGGCATCCCCGGATGAGCTCAGCCGGTATGCGGCGACGGGTGAGGGAGCCGACAAGGCCGGCGGGTACGCACTACAGGGAATCGGGGCGTTCCTCGTCGAACGAATCGCGGGATCGCACTCGAACGTGATCGGCCTGCCGGCGTGTGAGGTGGTGTCTGATCTCGCGAGCCTCGGAGTGCTTGGGCCGTTTCCGTGAGCTCGTGGCTGGGTCGGTTCGCGACTGAACCCACGCGTCGCGACGTTTGGTGGGTCGTGATCGCCGCGGCCGTGGTGCGACTGGCGGTCGTCATATGGGCCGCCCGGCGGTTTCCCCCTGCCGCGGACGGGCGTTTTTACGACGTCGTGGCGCGGCGCATCGCCGCGGGCGACGGCTATACGTGGCTTTGGCCCGATGGTGCCGTGACCTACGCCGCGCACTACCCGGTCGGCTACCCCGGCATGGTGGGCGCGTCGTACGCGTTGTTCGGAGCCCACCCGGCTGTCGCCATGGGACTCAACGCGGCCATCGGCACTGCGGCTGCGGCCGCCGTTCACAGGATCGCTTCGGTGTCGGCGAATCGTGCCGGAGCTCTGGTTGCTGGGTTGCTCGTGGCTCTGCACCCCGGGCTGGTGTTCTACACCGCCGCGCTCATGAGCGAAGGCGTGACCGCGGGCCTCTTGGCCATCGCGCTCTTTTTCGTCGTTCGAGCTCGAAAGAGTGCGCGTCCAATCCTCGTGCTCGTCTGTTCGGGACTCGTGCTGGGAGTCGCAATCCTCGTGCGGCCCCAGGTCGTGCTGATTGCTCCAGTGTTCGGAATGTTGGGCTACGCGCGCATGCCCGGCTCGTGGTGGCGCGGTGCGCTCATCGTGTCGACCGTCGCGCTCTTGCTCGTCGCTCCGTGGACCGTGAGGAACTGTGCCCGCATGGGCCAGTGTGTTTTCGTCAGCGCGAACGGTGGTTGGAATTTGCTGATCGGCGCAGGTGACGGTGCCACGGGGTCCTGGGTTCCGCTCGACGGCATCGAGCAAGCATCGGCGTGTGCGACCGAGTTCGACGAAGCGAAAAAGGACACCTGCTTCGCCAGGGCTGGCGTGGGCGCCGTTGCTGAAAACCCCGTTTCCTGGCTGTCTTTGGTGCCCAAGAAGCTCAGCGCAACGTTCGACAACGCGGGCGGAGCAGCCTCCTACCTCGCCATGTCGAATCCCCGCGGGCTGTCGGAGACAGCGCGAAGGGCCCTGAGCTACGCCGACGTCGGCTTTCAGCGACTCACCCTGCTCTTGGCGCTCGGTGCGATCGTCTTTCTTCCGGGCCGCCGACCCCGAGCACGCCGCGCGGTGGCCATCGCGGGAGCGATTTTCGCGTTTTTGCCGGCGGCTTGGGTCGCTTATTTAGCCGTGGCCTTCGCGTCGTCGTTGCTTGGCCGCGACTTACTGAGACACCTTGCGGCAGCTGGTGCCGCTTGGGTCATTGTCGCCACCGCGGCCACCCACGCAGTCTTTTTCGGTTCGGGCCGGTATGGGATGGTATGCCTCCCCCTGCTTTCGGCCCTGGCGGGTGCCGTTTTGACACGCCACGCCGAGCCAAGCGATACTTCCGCGGAGGAGAGCAGAGATGCCGCTGATTGAGACTGAAGAGGCCGCCCGGCGCTTGGCTCGAGCCATTGCCAGCGATCTTTCCCTCTACAACGAGGAGAAGATCGTGCGCGGTATCGAGCAAGACAACCTCTTCGACGAGTTGAGCGAAGAGGTCGAGGAAGGGCGCGCGCTCTACAAGAGTCGTGTGTCTCCCGACCTCTACACGCGAAACTTCTACGATCGTGCGCTCGTGGACATCCTCATCAAGTCGAAGGGCCACATCAAGAGCGTGCTCTGGTAGTCGACGCCGAGCGCCAGCGCTTCATCATCGAGCAAGGCGCGCCCCGAGAGCGCATCGACAAAGCGCTCGTTCGCCTCCTGCCCGAGCGTTCGCGGGAGACGCTCAAACGCTGGATAGTGGAGCAGCGTGTGCTTGTCGACGGGCACGCCTGCCGACCGCGAGACCTCGTGGGACCCGGTGCCAAGGTCGAAGTCGACCCCGCCCCGCCACCGCCCTCGGCGGCGGAGCCCGACTCGAGCGTGCACTTCGGGGTCCTGTTCGAGGACGAACATTTGATCGTCGTCGACAAACCACCGGGCCTTTCGGTTCACCCCTCCGGGTCCGAGCGCACAGGCACGCTGGTCAACGGGCTCCTGGCTCGGGGCGGTTTCGAACGTGCGACGAGCGATCCGCGCGACCCCGACGGCTACCTTCGGCCCGGTATCGTTCAGCGCCTCGACAAGGATACGAGCGGTGCGTTGGTCGTGGCCAAGGACGAGATCACTCGTGAGGGTTTGAAAGAGCAGCTCGGAGCACGCACGGCGAAGAGGTCCTATCGAGCGATCACCCTGGGCGTGCCGCGGGTCGGAAAGATCGAGACGCTTCACGGTCGCCATCCGAAGTCGAGAATCAGGTTCACCTCGCGAATCGACCGCGGCCGCAATGCGGTGACTCAGGTGGAGCAAGTCGAGACGCTGCTTCACGGCGCAGCAGCTTTCATTGGGTGCCGTTTGCAGACGGGTCGCACGCATCAGATTCGAGTGCACCTTGCCGAAGCGAGCGGTTGCCCCGTACTTGCCGACAAGGTTTACGGCAGACCGCCGACTAGACCGGACCTGCGGCAGGTGGCCGAAGAACTCGGCCGTCAGGCGCTACACGCCGCGGAGCTCGGTTTCGTACATCCCGTCACCCGGGACCAATTGTCGTTCGTCTCGCCGCTACCCGACGACATGTCGAAAGCCCTCGAGCGACTTCGAGAAGGCTAGAGCTTGAGGCGTTTGCCGAACGCTCCTTCGAGTGCGCGCTTCCCGTCACCGCCGATGTCGCTTCCCAGCATTTCGAGGCTCTCGAGGCGCTCGAGCTGCTTGGACCCAGCGAGTGCCTTCGCCCCCGCGTCGCCGATGTCGTTGGCGCTGAGGTCGAGGTTCTCCAGGTTGAGGAGCACGTTCGATTCCGCGAGCGCCTCGGCCCCCGCGTCTCCGATGTCGTTGCCGGAGAGCGCCAGCGTTCTCAACGACCGAAGTCCTTTGCCGGAGGCAAGTGCTTTGGCCCCATTGGGGCCGATCGACGAGCCGAGCAAGAAGAGCACTGACAGGTTTGCGAATCGCGACGATCTGGCGAGCGCGCTGGCGCCCTCCGCTTCGATTGCATTCATCGAAAGGTCGAGTGACTCGAGCGACAGCGATTTCGATTGAGCCAGCGCTCGTACGCCATCGACGCCGATTCCGTTACCACTGAGATTGAGCTCGCGGAGCGAGCGCAACGTCGTCGATGCGGCAAGCGCCTTGGCCCCTCGGTCTCCGAGGTCGTTGCCCCCGACATCGAGTACTCGGAGCGCACCGAGGCGCGGGGACTGCGCAAGCAAGTCGGCGCCGTCGCCGCCGAGGTCGTTGTCACTGGTTTCGAGTTCGACGAGTGACTCGAGATGATCGGACTCGAGCAAGAACCCCAGGCCGTCCGCTCCGATGCCCGTATCACTCACGTCGAGCCCTTGAAGTTGAGTGAGTGCGGGGCTGGCAGCCAGCGTGCGGCCGAGTTCTGGGCCCCACTGGCGTCCGCTCAGGTCGAGGTGCGTGGCTGAGCCGAGCGTTCCACTGTCGAGTTTGGCGCCGAGCTCGGCGAGTGAATCGACGTTTTCTATCACCGCTACGTCGGTGTGAAACGTCGACTCGGCTTCGTCGCCCGACGACGCGCTGCTGGCGGTCTTTGTCGGCGCCTCGGGCGTGCCGGGTGGGGGAGCGTTCCCGCCACAACCAGCGACGAAAGCTGCGATCAGCAGCCATCGGGCCCCGCTCGAGGTGTTTATTTCGAGCGCCATCGGTGCGAGCCTATCAGGTCGCCCACAGCGCCTGCGCGCAATCATCTGCCGGCGGCCACTTCGTCATCCGCCGACAAGAGACCGGGAAAGCGACGACGAAGAATGGCGAGAGCGACGAAACCGACCAGGACCGCCCACCAGAGAGTTGCAAAGCGAATGAGGATCATTGCCGAAGTCGCAGGCGCTTGGGGCACGCTCCCGAGCCTCACGAGCTGCTCCTGAATCATCGCTTCGGTCACGCCCAGTCCGCCGGGCACCGGAATGATCGCGCCCGCGAGGGTCGCGGTGGCGTAGAAGAATATCGAGAGCGTCAGCGGAGGAGCCACTTGGAACCCGTCCAAGAGTACGTGCAGCGCCAGCCCTTCGGCTCCCCACCCAACGACCGACAACAAAGATGGCCACAAGAGCGCGGTGGGTGTGGCGATGATGCGCAGACTTCCGTACGCGCGTTGCACCTTGGGGGCGTAGTCCCGAAGCTTTGCCGGGCCTGTTTCGAGCCATGCCACGAGTCGGGCCGCCGGAACGGGCCAGAGGATCAAGAGCAGACCCGCGACGACTGCCCCGGCGCCCGCCGCCGCCCAATCGAGCCCACCGGCGAAGCCGATACTGCCGATGAGGATCAACACGATGACGCCGATCACGTCGGTCAACCGCTCGGCGATTACGATGGGTGCTGTGCGAGCGACGTCCACGCCGTGTGTGGACGAGAGTACCGCGCTCTTGAATACCTCTCCGACCTTGCCGGGTGTCACGGTGAGCACGAAACCCGAGAGGAAAATGAGCAGGCTGTCGATCTTGGGTATGCCTCGGATGTTCAACCGTGCGAGGTAGTACTCCCATTTTAGAAACCGGAGCACGTAGTTGAACGACGCTAGCGCCAGCGCTACGGCGAGCGCGCTGTAGCGGAATCCGGCCATCGAGGTGCGGATGTCGCGAAAGCCGGCGTAGGCCACGAATGCGCCGTACACGACGACGGCAAGTAGAAGTGCGACGATGAGTCGCTTCCAGTTGGAGCTCATGAGCGACTGAGGCGCCAGAAGCGCCAGACGATGAACGCGATCCCGAGCGCCACGCCGATGCCGCCGGCGGTCACGATGAACCAAGCGGGCGACTCGTAGCGCCCCTGCGCCAGGCCCGGCGGAGGCCGCTCGACGAGGACCCTCGCCGTCGTCGTGGGGCCGGCAACGACCGTGCTTGCATCCGAGGCTGGCTCCATGCGCCGTTTCGATTACACGTCCGCCCGAGCCCCGGCAACCGCGGCCCCTCTGCCGGACCCCGTCGCGTTTGGCTTTCGGGGCCACCCTGCTAGAAGGAGCGCCACAGCCGTGACCGCTCCTGCCACCGAATCGAGGCCACGTGACGTCGAGCTCCTGGAGCGCTGTGGCGATGCGTGCCGTCGTCTCGAGACACAAGTCGCCCGCGCCGTCGTGGGGCAGGGAGACGTCGTCGAGGCCATGCTGGTCACGCTCTTGGCCCGCGGCCACGCTCTGCTCGTCGGTGTGCCGGGGCTCGCCAAGACGCTGCTCGTCAGCTCCGTGGCTCAAGCGCTCGGTCTGTCGTTCGGCCGCGTCCAGTTCACTCCCGACCTCTTGCCCGCCGACATCACCGGGACCGACGTGCTCAACGAGGTCGAGGCCGGCCGCGTGACCCGGCGAGAGCTCAGCTTCATGGAGGGGCCGATCTTCAAGAACTTGATTCTCGCGGACGAGATCAACCGTACTCCGCCGAAGACCCAAGCGGCCCTCTTGCAGGCCATGCAAGAGCGGCAGGTGACCGTCGGTGGCGTGACGCACGAGCTGCCGGACCCGTTCCAAGTCTTCGCGACCCGAAATCCGATTGAGCAGGAGGGCACCTACCAGCTGCCGGAGGCGCAGCTCGATAGATTCCTGCTGGAAGTGCACGTCGAGTACCCGAGCGAAGACGAAGAGCGTGAGATAGCGCGCCGCACGACTTCGGGTGCGCTCCCGGAGCTCGAGCCGGTGATCACGATCGAGGAGGTGCGCGAGCTCGGTCAGCTCATCCCCCGGATCCCGGTCACCGACGAGGCTGTCGACTTCGCGGTGCGACTGGCGCGCGCGTCGCGTCCGGACGGCGAGGACGCGCCCGAGTCCGTTCGGCGCTACGTGCGCTTCGGGGCCGGTCCCCGAGGAAGTCAGGCGCTCGTGTTGGCAGCGAAGGCGCGGGCAGCGATGCGAGGCGAGGCGGTCGCCGATGTGGATGACGTCGAAGCCATGGTGCTTTCGGCACTTCGTCACCGACTCGTCCTGAGCTATCGGGCCGAAGCGGACCGTGTTCGCGATGCCGATGTCGTCGAGGGGGTACTCGACGCGGTTGGTAGGTGATGGACTCGGCCACCCTCAAGCTCGAGATAAAGACTCTCATCATCGAAGAGCTCGATCTTCGCGACACGCCGCCGTACGAAATCGTCGACGACGATCCTCTCTTCGGCGAGGGATTGGGATTGGATTCCCTGGACGCATTGCAGCTCGCGATGGCGCTCGAAGAGCGGTTCGGTGTCGAGATCCCCGAAGGAGACGAGGCGCGGCGGATCTTTTCGTCGGTGACGGCGATTGCCACACACATCGCCGCCGAGAGCGCCGCCTGAATCATGGATCTCGGCTTTGCGCGAGTCGCCGTCACCGGAGTGGGGGTGGTATCCGCGCTCGCGAATTCAGCGGGAGAGACGTTCGATCGGCTCGTCGCGGGGCACCGCGGCTTCGGCCCGGTGAGCTTGTTCGACGTCAAGGACTTGCGCTGTGGGTTCGCGGCGGAGGTGCCAGGTCGCACGCCCTCGGACATCACCGCCGACGCCGGCTCGGGTTGGTCGCGTACCGACGCAATGGCGCTCGTGGCCGCCAGGGAAGCTCTCGCGGCGAGTGGGCGAACACGCGGTGACCGCCTGGCGTTCGCGGTGGGGGCGACGACTGGGGGCATGCTCGAAGCCGAGCGGGGTTTCGGCGAGACCGGCGCGGTCAGTCGCTTGCTGTCGCATCCGATCTCGACGACCGCCGATCTCGTTGGCGACGAGATCGGGGCGGGGCCGCGAGTAACGATCTGCTCGGCTTGCTCGAGCGGTGCGAACGCGATCGTGCAGGGCGCCGCATGGATCGCCACCGGGCGCGAAACGTGCGCCCTCGTCGGCGGAGTCGACGGCCTGTGCCAGCTGACGTTCGCGGGCTTCAACGCTCTGGGCGTGCTCGATCGTGCGCCGTGCCGACCTTTCGACGTGACGCGAGCCGGGATGAGCCTGGGTGAAGGCGCCGCATTTCTCGTTCTCGAGCCGCTCGACCTCGCAATCGACCGAGGCGCTCGGGTGCTAGCGGTGCTCAGTGGATCCGCCGTCGGCGCCGAGGCGCACCACATCACGCACCCGGAGCCTAGCGGTGCGGTGCCGACGCGAATGATCGCGACAGCGCTCGAACGCGCCAATCTCGCGCCGGGCCAAATCGACTACGTCAACGCCCATGGAACGGGAACGCTGCTCAACGACTCGGCGGAAGCCGGTGCGCTCGCTTCGGCTCTCGGAGAATCGCGACCGTTCGTTTCGTCGTCCAAGGGGCAGCTGGGTCACACGCTGGCCGCCGCCGGCGCCATCGAAGCCGCACTCACGGTGATGGCGTTGGATCGGGGCATCGTCCCGGGGACCGGCGGCCTCGAGCAGCCGGAAGAAACCCCGTCGCTTCGTCACGTCATCGGCGGCGCCGTGCGCGTCGAGCTCGGGGCGGCGATGTCGACGTCGTTCGGCTTCGGCGGGAGCGGCACGGTGCTCGTGTTCGAACGACCCGCCGCCGCGGCAGCGACCGCCACCGCCACCGGCAATCGCCGATCCGCCCCGATCTGCGCGGCAAGAGTCGTCGTCACGGGCGCACTGTCGATGGGCCCCCTCGGTTTGCTCGACGCGGCGGCGAGTGCCGCCTACGTCGAGCCCGCCTCGTCTGCGCCCGGCAAACGGTTGCCGGATCCCGAGCTCGATTCGAGACGGTCGCGACGCTTCGACCGAATGACACAACTCATCGTCGGCGGGGCGGGTCGCGCGATGAGCGGCGCCGACCTCGATGGCGAAGGCATCGGGCTGGTCGTTGGCTCGTCGTTCGGAAACATCGATCGCACGACGCGTTTTCTCCGACGCATCGCCGACAAGGGGCCGGGCCTGGCTCATCCGGCGGAGTTCCCACACATTCTGCCGTCGGCACCATCGGGAAACGCATCGATCTATCTGGGACTGACCGGACCGGTCGTGACCGTCGGCTCGCTGACGGCAACGGGTGAGTGCGCGGCTGCGGTGGCGGCTAGCTTCGTTGCCGCCGGTGTCGCCGGCGGCATGATCGCCGGATCCGTCGAATGGCAAGATCCGGCCATCGAGGCGGCGCAGCCGGAGCGCGAGACACTCGAGAGCGGCGCCTGGCTGGTGTTGGAGGATCGCGCCCACGCGCGGCGACGCGGCGCCGCCGCGCTCGCTGAAGTCGTTGGATGGTCTCAAACGTCTCGCGAGCCCGGTGGTCCCGGCGTTTCATCGCCTGGCACGGCGCTGCCTTCGGTCGTGAGCACACTGACGGATTGGGAGAGTCTCGACCTGCCCGGCTGGGCCGACGCGCCGCGATACTCGGTGGCGGCGAACGCTGGCCGGCACGCTTCTGCCGGGGCTGTGGCCATGGCGGCGGGTGTCGGTCTCATCGTGACGAAGCGAGCCAACGAGGTATTGGTTTGCGGCGGTAGCACCGCTCGAACATGGCTAGTGCATCTGGTCGAGGTCGCAGAGTGAAGCGGGTCGAGGTCGTAGCGTTCGGCGCCGTGTCGGCCCTCGGACGAGGTTGGTCGGCGGTGAGTGCGGGCGAGGTCGGCCAAACACCGACGACCGCAATCGCCGAGGACGAAGAGCTTCGAGCGAGTGGACTCGCCAAACCGGTGCTCGCACGCGCTCGGCCAGCCGTCGACCTTGCCGCCACCGAGGACCGGGCTTCGATGCTGCTCAGGTTGGCGACGTGCGACCTCGTGGCCGATGTCGATCGAGCACTGCCTGACTGGCGATCTCTGAGGGTGGGAATCAGCGTCGGGACGTCGAGCGGCGGGATGTCGAGTGCGATTCGTGCTTTCGCGCTCCGCGACTCCGAGCAGCCGATCCCCGAGGCGCTGGCTCGGCAGGCGACATACTTCGGACCGCTCGATGTGCTCGACCGCGAGCTCGGCGTCGAACCCCGCCGAAGGACACAGGTTCTGGCCGCCTGCGCATCGTCGGTCATCTCGATCGGGCTTGGCTGCCGTTGGCTCGAAAACGACGAAGTCGATGTCGTGATTGCCGGGGGCTACGACGCAGTGAGCGTTTTTGTCGCTGCGGGTTTCGAGGCCTTGGGCGCGACGACCGCGTCGCTTCCTCGTCCGTTCCGCCTCGGGCGCGACGGCATGGCGCTGGGCGAGGGGGCGGGGCTGGTCGCGCTGGCGCTTCCAGGGCGGGTAGGCGCTCCCTACGGGAGCATCGCCGGTTTCGGCGCGTCGAGCGATGCGGTTCACGTGACTGCGCCGGATCGCTCTGGCGACGGTCTTGCTCGCGCGGCAGCCCGCGCGTTGCACGATGCCGGAACCGAGCCAGGACGAATCGATCTGGTGAGCGCGCACGGCACCGCCACGCCATACAACGACGCGGCGGAAGCGCGCGCCATCGCATCGGTGCTCGGCGCTGGCCGGCGTGTACCGGTTCATCCTTTCAAGGCGGTGATTGGGCACACCTTGGGGGCTGCGGGTGTGCTCGAGGCGATGGCGGCACTCGACGCGCTTCGGCGAGGCATCGAGT
>JAJDAH010000458.1 GCA_029261965.1 Polyangiaceae bacterium | reverse complement strand
GCAGCGCCACGGTCAGCGGCGGAGCCCGCGTGTCCGACCCCGCGTGGTGGTGTATAACCAGCGAGAATCTATGCCGACGTCGTCTCCATCGACCCGGACACGAGCGTTCGACGCGGCCGCTGACGCGCTCGAAGACGGGTGGGAAAGCGAGCACCAGGTGACACGTACCGCCACCTCCGGCACAGCACCGACCGCTCGACCGGAGAGGTCCACCGTCCAGCAAAAGCCATCTGTGCCTCGTCCGTCCGAACAGCCGCGTTCAAAAGACCGATCCCGGCCTTCAGACCAGCCGCAGTCTTCTCAACCCCAGACCCACCGCGAACCGCACGAGCTCGCTCAGCTCCGTGCGGCCTTCGACGAAATCGTCGCTCAACGCAACGGCGCTCTGCAGGACTTGGCCGCTGCGCGTTCGGATCTTCGTGCCCTCCGTCAGGACCATCTGCAATTGCTCGAGGCTCAAGACGAGTTCTTGCAAGGACTGCTCGAAGAATACGACGAACGCATCGACGCACTAGAACGGGAGCTCCACACGCGAACCGAATCCACTTCGGCCCCCGCCACCGTTCCAAACGGTAGACCCCACGACACCAAACCCGAGGTCCGACTCCCCTCCCCGCTGGCCTCCCCGCTCCCCGAAGAGCTCGCCGGAGATCGACCGACCATGCCGCTGCCCCGTGCCGCCGCGAACGAGCCTCCGAAAACCGAGCTCGCGCACGCACGGGTCGAGCTAGAGCAATTGCGGGGACAGCTCAAGCGCGAATCCGAAGACAGAACCCGCGCTCGCCAACTCGTACGCCGGCTCATGGACCAACGCGACGCCGCCCAGAAGAAGAACGAAGATATCGCCCGCGAGCTCGAAAACACTGCGGAAGAAACCGAGACCCTCGAAGCGCGTGTCGGGCTCTTGCAAAGAAAGGTCGCGCAGCTGCTCGAGTCGGGTGGTCCGGGGACGGAGCCGGCTCCGCCCAATCTCGTGACCACCGCCGGCACGTCGACGGACTTGCTCGAGAAGTTCGACGCGAGAAACCACCTCCCCGAGTTGGTGCCGGACACCGACCCACCCGAGCTGAGCGCGGCGGTCACTCCAGCCCCCGGCCCGACCACCAATCGTGATGCCGACGAGTCCCCGCGGCCGAGCGAAGCGTCCCCCGGGGGATATTCGGTAGGCGACGTTCTCGAAGAGCACATCGGAAGTGCGTCGTCCCGTCCGCCGCGGCGTGACTGACAAAAAGACCTCGATGCCCGACGTCGCGAGCCATCGGCCGAGCCGTTGGGTCGTGGCGCGAGTGGCTGGCGCCGCGCTGGCCGGCGCGACTTCGGCGGTCGTCGCGTTCATCGCGCTGCCCGCAGCCCTTTTCGTCTTGATCGTCGGGATCTCGTTGCCGCCACTCGATCGAAAGCAGAAGTGGTGGATGTGGGTCGCGGTGGCTGTCGGCGCCATCGGCGCGAGCATCGGGTCGGTCCGATTCGTCGTGGGCATCGCCGCTCACGGGATAGTGTCGGCTGGCCAAGGAAAGACGTCACGCTACGCGGTGTCCCACCTTCGGGAGGTACTCTTCGCCGAAGATGGAATGCGCAAGACGGCCAGGCTCGACCACGACGGCGACGGGATCGGCTCCGCGGCGCTGCTCGGTGAGCTCACTGGCCAATCCCCCCTGCGCGGGCGTGACCTACTCGACCCAGCAGTGCTGAGCCCGCGATGGCGACCCGTCATCGACACGCCAATTGGTCCGGCGGCTCGCGTCGGGGGTTACTTGTTCATCGTTTGCCTCCCGACAACCGACGGCGGTTGGACGGCGAAACCGGATACGGCGATCGACGAGGAGCGCGCCGAGCGGCGCTTCGTCGCCTATGCGTGGCCCGATCGGGACACCCGCGGTGTGCACGACGCGTTTTTCATCGACCAGCACGAAAGGATCTTGACCAGCACCAACCACGACGGAAAGGAGCCCAAGTACGCGAGCGCAAACTTTCCGCCGCCGTGCGCTGCCGCCGTCGCCGAGTCCGAAACGGCGAGCGAGTGGTCGGTGTGGCGGGAGAAGAAACCGCGCACGACCCTTCCGGGCGCAGAGTGAGTCAGTTGACGACGATGGAGAGGGTGAACGTGCCCGTGCCGCTCGCAGCGACAGAATCTACGATCACGTAGTACTCGGTGCCGGCGGTGACGGGCACCATCTGGAACTCACTGAAGGTGAGCCCGCTTCCGGCAGGGTTGACGTTGTGGCAAACCAGCTCGCTGCCGCCGTTCTGACAATTCACCGATCGCACCCGGAGAATCGGGTTGAACGTCGACGTGGGCAGCACCTCGATGCTAGCGACGCCCGAGACGCCCGGCGTGAAGCGATAGACCGCATCGGTGCCGGCGCAGCCATCGAGCGAGCAGGTCCCCGCGCACGTGAAGTCGCTCACGACACTGCTCGTATCGCCGTTCTCCGAAACCGAGGGCGGCGAGCCGGTGAGAGTCAGTTGCTTGCCGGGACAGCGCTCCTCGTCGGTCACGGGGATGATCGTCCCGGTCAGGCTGAACGATCCGCCCGTGGGAGCCGTGGAATCGACGAAGAGCCAAACCGGCACCCCCATGTCCACAGGCACGTTGAGGGTTTCCGCGCCAGAGCCCGATGCGGCGTTGGCGCAGCTGAGCTCGGTGCCGCCAGTACAGGTCCCCGTGCGCGCGTACAACACGCCGTCGAACCCCACGGGTGACAGATCCGCTGTCAGGGTGCCGGTCGCCGGAGGGTTGAGCTCGTAGACGATCTCGACACCACCTCCGCCAGCGCAGGTGCCCACCTCGTCATCGAAGCTCGTCGACGAGTCGCCGCTCACGTTGAAACTGTTGCCACTGAACGTGACCGGTGCTCCGGAGCACTGCTCGCCGGGCGGCTCGGGATCCAGAGTCACCGCGACACCGTAGTCCCCGGCCTCCGCATCCGCCGCGCCATCGACCACCAAGAAGTAGTCGGTGCTGCCTGCCACCCGGAGTGAGATGACCTCGGCGGCGCCATCGGCACCCGCGTTCTCGCAGGCCACTTCTGTCCCTGACGTGCAGTTGCTCTCGCGCAGGTAGACCGCGGGATCCCAAGCCGAGGTCGGGGTCGTCGTCACCGTGAGCAGGCCGGCAACGTCCGGCGTGATCTGGTAGACCTCGTCGCGGGCCATCGCCGCGCCACACGAGCCATCCTCGTCGTCGACACGAATGATGGTTCCACCCGTTGCCGAGCCCGTGCGCTGGGACATGCCGGAGCCGCTGAGAACGATAGTGTCGCCGTCACAACTGTCGACGGGCTCCGTCGGCGCCAAGGTGACGTCCAACGCGAAGCCGAGGCCACCAAGTGCCGCGTCCAACGCATCCGCGAACACCACGTAGTCGACGCCCGCGCTCGCCGGGAATTGGATGGTCTCGGTGCCGGCGCCGACCACGCCGTCCACGCAGATCAGCTCAGTCGACGTCGTTCCGCAAGTCGTGCGGACGTAGAGAACGCCGTCGTAGGCCGTGGTGCTGTAGGTGATCGTCAACAAACCGTCGACCGGGACCCGGAACCGATAGATCGAGTCGGGACCGGTGGCGCCGCCGCAGGACCCGACCGCGTCGTCGGTGCCGAGCATCGACCGAGAGGCCTGCGCCGAGAACGGCCCGGCGCCGGTGAGGAACAGCAACTGCCCGGGGCACGTCTCGGGATCGCCGACGTCGACGTCTGGCGGCGGCACGATGACGTCGACCGGCGCGTCGGTCCCTGCCTCGGTCGCCGCTTCCATCGCTGCGTCCATTCCCGCAGCGCCCGCGGCACCACCGGTGCCACCACCACCAGTGCCGCCCACCGCTGCGGTCCCACCCGTGCCGCCGGTACTTGCATCCTGGCCAGCGTCCATTCCACCGCCCACGCCACCCACGCCACCAACGCCGCCGGCGCCTCCCCCAACGTCTTTCGTCGTCGCGCACGACACGTAGGCCGTGCCCGCAAAAACCATCAAGTACGCCAGCAGCGTTCGCCCACCGCCGCGCGCTCTCGAACCATGAGCCAAGACGCGAAGGAATGTAGCCGACTTCGGGACGAGAGTCAGGTGGAGAGGAAGGAGCAACCCGAGAAACGCCATGGTAAGCCGGTTTCATGGCGAACAAGCCAGGAGCGGACGACGAATCCGCTCCCCCCGTCCGGCCGCTCGACCGCCGAGCGGGATCCGACCTGGCGGAGGCTCCGGACGATCCGCCGGTGGTCGCCAGGCTCGTGGTCGAAATCCGGTCCGATGGTTCACGCACGATCGCGCGAGGAGCGATGGAGGACGTGCAGAGTGGCGAGCGCGTAGCCATCGAGGCCAAGGGCACGACACCGTTGGCCCTCGCGAGTTCGCTCGCCAAAACAATGTTCGGAATGCCCGTGCTGGCGGGAACCGCCGTTCGCCAACTCCTCGGCGGCCGACGACGACGACGCGCGCATCGAGACCCCAAGTAGAAGTGGGCTCCTCGAGGGAGCCCACGAAAAGCAAGTCAAGCCAAGTGCGCTCGGACTGGGATGGGGAAGTCCGACTACCGATGATCTGAGCAACCGCTGTGCCACACCGTGCGGGCCGAAGTTGTCGCTCGCCCGCGGGCGGGAGCCTGACAACGGAGTCATACGGGCGTGCCACTCGAGCCATGGCAAAGCGCGCGAGCGCAAGCGGCTTCGCGCTGGATTCCGAAGCTCGCTGGGGTAAGACCTCCGCGCGCCCATGACCACGACCCATGACTCGCACCCCGATCCGCGAGCCGAGGGCGACTCCGCCCTCCGCTGGCGACGAAGGGTCCGCCGCTGGGCGCTCGACATCGCCATCGTGGCCGGTCTCTACTTTTTGCTCAGCAGCTGGCTCGAGCGTGATCTTCTCGATGACGACACGCCGGCGCCGACGTTCCACCTCCGAGACACGAGCGGTATCGGGACTTCGCTGGCTTCGCTTCGAGGCAAGAAAGTCGTCCTGCATTTCTGGGCCACGTGGTGCGGCGTGTGCCGCCAAGAATTCGGGGCGCTCAACTCCGTCCAAGACAATCTGGACGACGACGAGGTCCTCGTCAGCATCGTCGCCGATGGGGATGACCCCGAGCGCATCGCCTCATTCGTGTCCGAGAACGAGATAAAATACCCGGTACTGTTGGGGACGGAGGAGGTCCTCGCCGCCTTCAACATCTCCGCGTTCCCCACGAACTATTTCGTGACTCCCGAAGGAACGGTCGCCGGAGCGACCCGCGGCATTTCCACTCGTTGGGGAATCGACGCGCGCATGGGATGCGCGAGGTAGCCGTCATGGATTCTCCTGCCAGATCAGCGCGACGAAGAGCGGCCACTGCGGCTGACGCCCCACTCATTCGCGCGAGGTACATGCAGACATTTTTCAAGGCGATCGAGCGGCTTCCTCCACGCGAGGCGCAAGCGATACGAGCCGCCGTCCCTGACGGAGAATGGAACGACGTCGACCGCGCAGGGCCGCTCGCGTGGTTGCCAGTTCAGACGAACCTGACCACTACCCACGCCGTTGCCGAAACCCTCGGCCCGCGGCAGACCCAGGCGTTCTTCGAGGCGCTCATGCTGAGCACGTTCGAAACACCGCTGCTCAAGGGCTTCATCGCCGCCGTGCTCAGAGTCGCCGGCAGGAATCCGACGCTGTATCTCGGCTGGATTTCTCGGGCGTTCAACATGATGTTCAAGAACTGCGGAACCTGGAGTGTGATCGAGTCCGACCCCGCCGGATCGGCGACGATTCAAGTTGACGGTCTGCCCGACGAATGCGCCAGCGACACGATCTGGCTTCAGTCCGTCGCGAGCTCGCTGCACGCTTTGTACATCCTGGCGGAGTGCGACGGCTCGGTGATGTTCCGCACCGTCGACCCGCGCCGCGGGCTCGCGGTCTATCGGCTGCGGTGGGATCCAACCGACGACGGGGTCTCCAGGGTCGATCTGAAGTAGGCTCAGCTGCGCGAATGGCTACCCGCCACCGGAGAGGTAGAGTGCTCGACCCATGACGCGGATCGACGAGCTCGACGAAGGCTTCCGAGAGGCCTACCTCGACTACGAAACCCTGACGGAGCAGCTGAAAAAGTGGGCGGACGCCTACCCTGAGCTCGTGAGGCTCGACTCGATCGGAAAAAGCGGCGAGGGGCGCGAGTTGTGGGTGCTCACCGTCGGGCCCGACCGCGATCGCGTGCGGCCCGCCGTATGGATCGATGGGAACATGCACGCTTCCGAGGTTTGCGGCTCGAGCGTCGCGCTCGCCATCGCCGAGGATGTGCTCCGACTCCATCTCGGGGAAAACCGAAACGATCTGCCCGAGCCCGTTCAGCGAGTGCTCCGAGACGTGCTTTTTCACATCATGCCGCGCATGTCCCCGGACGGCGCCGAGATCGTGCTCACCGAAGGTAGATTCGTCCGGTCCGTACCGAGGCACCATGGCCCGGAACGCAACCGCCCGCGGTGGACGCCGGGGGACGTGGACGGCGACGGCCAAGCGCGACTGATGCGCCAGCAGGATCCGACAGGAGAGTTCGCCGAAAGTCAGAAGGTCGCCGGCGTGCTCGTACCGAGACAGATCGACGACGCCGGTCCGTTCTACAAGTGTTACCCCGAGGGAACGATTGAAGGGTTCGACGGCACGATTCCTACCCCCGACTTCAAGACCGAAAATCCCATCGATCTGAATCGCAACTTCCCCTGGTCATGGGCGCCGGAGCACGAGCAGGCCGGCGCCGGCGATTTCGCCGCGAGCGAGCCGGAGTCTCGAGCAGTCGTCGAGTTCGCGACGGCTCACCCCAATCTGTTCGCCTGGCTGAACTTGCACACCTTCGGCGGCGTCTTCATCCGACCGCTCGGCCACGCGCCAGACCACGAGATGGACGCATTCGACCTCGCAGTTTTCAAACAAGTCGAAAAATGGTGCGACGAGCACGCCGGCTACCCGACGGTCAGCGGCCACGACGAGTTCCTGTACGAACCGGGGAAGCCACTGCACGGTGATCTCAGCGACTACGGCTATCACCAGCGCGGGTGCATCGCTTACGTTTGCGAGCTGTGGGACTTCTTCGAGCAACTCGGTTTCCCGAAAAAGAAGAAGTTCATCGACCGGTACTTCGAGATCGAGCGTGAGGACATCGAGCGCGTGGCCGAGTGGGACAAGGCGGAGAATGCGGGACGGATCTTTCAGCCGTGGCGGCCGTTCGAGCACGAGCAAATCGGCGCGGTCGAAATCGGGGGCTTCGACCCGCGAATCGGAATCTGGAATCCTCCCTACGACCGCCTCGCCGAGATTTGCTCGCGTCAAAGCGCCGCGTTCTTGCGAGTGGCGGCGCTCGCGCCCAGACTCGAGATCGCGCTGACGGTCACGAAGCTCGGCGACGACGTCTCGCGAGTGGAAATGACCGTGCACAACACGGGATATCTTCCGACGTTCGTGCTCGCGTCGGCGCAAGAGCTCGTCTGGAACGAACCAGTCATCGCCGAAGCTCGCACCGACGGTTGCACACTGAGCGATCCCGACGACGCCAGGCGAGACCTCGGCCACCTCGAAGGCTGGGGCCGGGGTCAGCACGGGCAGCTCGGTGTGCTCGGCATGCCACGCAGTCGTGGGAGCGTCAGCACGCGTCGATCCTCGTGGCACGTCCGAGGCCAAGGAACCGTGGCGGTCCGCGCGGGCAGTTGCCGCGTGGGCCACGTCATGGCGGAGATCGAGGTGCGGTGAGTGGGCTCGAGCTCATGATCTACGACCGCACCTGCCGCGGCCGAGGCCCCCTGCCCGGTCTCAGTCACGCGTGGGGTCTCGGGGCAGCGCTCTACCGTGGGCTCGGCCGCCTCGACGCGACCCGCGGCGTGTCGAGCTGGTCCGAAGCCTTCGAATGGCTCGGTACGGTTCGTGAGGGGGAGCCGATTTCCGGGGTCCAGTTTTGGGGGCATGGAAAGTGGGGCGACGCCCGCATAGGCGCCGAGGTACTCGACGAATCCACATTGTTGGCCCCGGACCCGTCTCGCGGCGCGCTCGATCGCGTGCGCGGGCGCCTGACCCCGAGCAGCCTCTTTTGGTTTCGCACGTGCGAAACCTTCGGCGCCGCCCGCGGTCACGCGTTCGCGCGAGCCTTCTCTGACTTCATCGGGTGCCGCGCTGCGGGGCACACGTACGTCATCGGCGATTGGCAAAGTGGTCTACATTCGCTCGAGCCCGGAGCGGCGCCCGGATGGTCGCCGGAAGAAGGTTTGCTCGAAGGCAGCCCTCGCGCCCCGAAGCGAGCCCGATGGTCGACGCCGGTCGAGCCGAACACGATTCACTGTCTGCGGGGGGCTGTCCCCGAGGGCTTCTGAGGGACCCGCGAGCAAAGCCATGGACGCCGTCTACCAAAGCGAGCTCAACCGGGAAGTGCCTCCGGCTCTACCCGGCGAATTCCGCGCGCTGAAATTCGGACCTCTCGAGATCTGGCCCCCGGTGGTGCTCGCGCCGATGGCGGGCGTGACGAACTATCCGTTCCGTGCGCTCTGTCGTCGCTTCGGGGCCGGTCTCTATGTCAGCGAAATGATCACCGCCCGTCCGCTCGTGGAAGGGCGCGAAAAAACGCTGAAGCTCGCCGACTTCGGGCCCAATGAGCAGCCGCGCAGCCTCCAGCTCTACGGCGTGGATCCTCACTACGTAGGGGAGGCCGTGAAACGCCTTGTTGGCGAAGGGCGTGTGGACCACATCGACATGAACTTCGGGTGTCCCGTACGCAAGGTGACTCGGAAGGGTGGCGGGGCGGCGATCCCGCTCAAGGCTCGCCTGCTTCGGAACATCGTGCGGGCTGCCGTCGGCGCCGCCGGCAACATCCCCGTGACGATCAAGTTCCGCCTCGGAATCGACGAGCAGCATCTGACGTATCTCACTGCGGGCCGCATCGGAGAAGACGAAGGCTGCCAAGCCGTCGCTTTGCACGCACGAACCGCCGCGCAGCTCTACGACGGACTCGCCAAATGGGAGGCCATCGGCGAGCTCAAACGAGCCGTCCGAATTCCGGTGCTCGGCAACGGGGACATCTGGGAAGCCGAGGACGCTTTGCGCATGATGAGGCAAACGGGATGCGACGGCGTCGTGGTCGGCCGGGGTTGCCTGGGGAGGCCGTGGTTGTTTCGTGATCTCGTGGACGTCTTCGACGGCCGAGCTCCCGAGAACCCGCCGAACCTGGGGGAGGTCACGGAAATCATGCTCGAGCACGCCTCGCTCTTGGCAGGCTGGATCGGAGAGGGCGCGGCGGTGCGAGCGTTCCGCCGGCACGCCACCTGGTACACGAAAGGATTTCGAGGCAGCGCCCGGCTACGTCTCAGTTTCATGAAGGCGACGTCGCTCGCGGAGCTCACCGCAGCGCTCGAAGGCGTCGACCGCGCCGAACGGTTCCCTCCAAGCGCGATGAGGGTCCCCCGAGGAAAGAGCTCCGGCACCCAGCGAGTCAGCTTGCCCGAAGGCTACCTCGAGTACCTCGACGACGACGTGCCGCCGACAGCCGAGGCAGAGGTCTTGGTCTCCGGCGGCTGAACCCGAGGCTTCACGTGACGGCGATCGACAGCAGTCCCGCGCGGTTAGCCCCGAGCACCGACCGTGTTGTCCGCGGGGGAACCGAGGGCTAGACTCCCGGCGAGCGGATGCAATGAGCGGGTTCATCGAGTTCATCCGGTGGCGATGGATGCCCCTCTTCGCGATCGCGGGGGGGACTCTGTTGTTCGTGGCCGTCATCGAAGTCGTCGTGGCGACGATGGTGGAGCGCACCGGTGCCGACCGCGAGGAGGCGGTCGAGGTGGTGCGCTCCAAGCTCGACGAGGGCGCGAGCACGATGACCGCGAACGCCATCGATCGCCCGAAGCGAACGACCAGAGCGGCGACGCCGCCCGCGAATCGTTTTGCCAAGGGCGTGCATCGCCCGACCGCCGCGGCTCCACCGCCGCCGACACCGCCCCCAGCCCGGCCCCCACAGCTCATGACGGCTCCCCTGCCGTTGCCACCGGCCCCCCCGCCACCCGAAGAGGCGACGGACGAGAAGGATTCCGACGACGACGGGTCGGAGGCGGAGGAGGAGGAGGAGGAAGACG
>JAJDAH010000457.1 GCA_029261965.1 Polyangiaceae bacterium | reverse complement strand
TGCCACTTTGCACCCCCATGGGGCCACCCCATTTGCAAGCACATGGGGCCAGGGGAACGGGCTGAACGACTCAGCGCATGATGCCCGATGTCGCGAAGCGCGTCACGTGCTTCGTGTGACGCGCTTCGCGGCTGAGATTTTCAGCATGATGCCGCCACCGGAAGCGACGCCCGGGATGGTCAGCCGGTGGTCCGTTCGCTCTTCAGCGCCGGCGTCGTCGCCCGCGAGGTGTTGCTGGACGCGTCGCTGGCGAGTTCGGTGGTGGGTCGTCGGGATCGAGCTTCGGCTTGAGCCGCGGCCGGTACGATTCGCCCTCCATGACGAAGTCGAACGCAGCGTTCTTGAAGCGATCGACTGCGCTCTGCGCGAGCAGCACGTCGTCGAACATGCTGATCCACTCGGCGGTGTCCCTGTTGCTCGTGATGATCATCGACCCGCGCCCGGTGCGCTCGAGAAAGAGCTGGTAGATGTCCTTGCTCTCTTCCTTCGTCATCGGCTCGAGAGCGAAGTCGTCGAGGATGAGCAAATCGACGGTCGTGAGCGCGACCATCTCCGCATCGCGCGAGTTGTCGAGACGACTCTGGCGCAGGGTGCGTAGGATGTCATCGGCTCGCACGAAGCGCACGTGGTAGCCGTGCTGGCAGGCGATGTGCCCGAGCGCCGCGGCAACGAAGGTCTTGCCCACGCCGACCGGGCCAAGAATCACCACGTGTCGGTGCGCGTCGAGGAACCGCAGGCTCGCCAGCTCGGCGAGCAGGCGCTTGTCGTAGGTCACCTTGGCCGACTTGTCGAAGTGCTCGAGGCGCATCCCGACGTCGAGGTGCGCGTCGTGTGCACGGCGCTCGGCGGCAGTGCTGTCGCGCCGTTGGATCTCGTCGCTCAGAACGAGGAGCAGGAGCTGTTCGAATGACAGGTCTTGCTTGTCCGCGAGCACGAGGCGATCGGGGAGCGTGTCGGCGATGGGGCCGAGCTTCAGGCGCTTGAGGGCGCCGGTGAGCTCGGGGTCGAGTCGGTGTGTGCTCATTTCGCGTCCTCCTCGTTGCCCGCCGTGCCCGGGCGAGTTTCGAAGTGCTTCGGGTCGCGGGCGAAGCGCGGCAGTGTGAGCTGCGTCACGGTACCCGCGCCCTTGCCCTGCTGAGGTGCCGCCGGCGCGCGAGTTGCGGCGTTGAGCATTTTCTTGATGCGCTTGACGTCGACGACATCGAAGGCGAGCGCGCTCTGGCACACGGCTTCGACTCGCCCCGCGCCGTGCTTGTCGCACAGGCGCAGTAGCGCGTACGCCGCCCGCATGCGCGCCCACGGCAATGGACCGCCGAGGATCCGCTCGGCATAGCGACCGATGTGCTCGCCGCGCTCGCGGGCTTGAGCGAGCACACGGTCGACGCTGCGAAGCGCATACGCCTGCTTTTCTGCTGGATAGTCGCTCACGTCGGTCGAGCGACCGCCCGGCGGCTTTCGGGGGTGCATCTTGATGAACTCGGTCGCGAAGTAGATCTTTACGAGCTTCTTGTCGGCCCGAACGCGCACCGTCTTGTGCAGATAGAGCGTCGGTACCGAGTACAGGGCTCGCAGGATCTGGATGTGATGGTCGGGATGCACCTTGGCGTCGGTCCAGAGCGGCACGTCGAACGCCTCGGTGGGCGGCGGCTGCATCGCTGCTTTCTCGACCGTTTCGAACACCTCGCGTGGCACCTGGCGCGTCGTGCCGTGGATGCGGCGCCCGGCCGTCTCGGCCGACCAGTGCGCGGCGCTCTGGCGTGCGTCGTCGAGGTCCCGGAACTCTTCGCCCGCGAACCAGCTCTCGCGCACGTAGGCCACTTGATTTTCGACACGCGCTTTGTCCTTGGGGCGACGAACTCGTGCCGGATCGACGAAGAGGCCGCGCGCCTGCACGTAGTCGAGGAAGGCGTTGCACAGCTCCGGATGGACGGCGTCGGGCTTCTTGACGATGCCCTTCATGTTGTCGGGCACCATCGTCGCCGGCACTGCGTCGAAGAACCACCACGCCTGGTCGAGCGCTTCGCAAATCGCTTCAGTCGTCTGCTGAAACGTCGGCCACACGAACTGGTAGCGGCTGAAGCTCAACGTGATGATGAGTGCCCAGAGCGTGCGTCGCCGTCCCGTTTGCGGGTCGACCAGATGACCCATTCGCCCGAAGTCGACCTGTGCCTCCTGACCCGCAGGCGGGTCCTCGAGGAGAATCGTCGACTTCTTCTTGTGCCACCCGAGCTCCTGCATCGCATAGCGACGCACCGTGGCGTAGCTCACCTCGACGCCGCGACGCGCGAGCAACGTGTGCACCTTCGTGAGCCGCAGAGGTGGCTTGTCGCTCAGCCACTTCTCGATGGCATCGCGGTGTTCGGCGACCGCGCGCCACCCCTCGGTCGCATCGGGCACGGGCCGCGTCTGCACGCACTGCGCGACCGCGTGCACGACCCCGTCGTCGAGCTCGCGGTCTTTCGCAATTCCGAGCTCGACCGCCCAGTGGATGTAGCGTGCGACGGTTTTGCGATCGACACCGCTCTCGCGGCCGATCTGCCTCTCGCTCTGCCCCGCCTGCCAGCGGCGAAGCACTTCTTTGATCTCAATCATGGTTAGCTCCGGTACGGCATTGGCTCCTCCTTCGACCGCGACCCGCGCGGTCGGTCGAAGCAGGAGCATTCCTCGAACAGGTCGCTCAGCTCGTGACTGGCCCCATGACCCTGCAAAACCGTCCTGGAGCTGGCCCCATGACCCTGAAAATCTGGATCACACTCCCCCCACGGGTGGCCCCATGGTCCTGAAAATCGGGTGGCCCCATGACCTTGAAAAAATCACGCGGCGCTGGCCCCATGAGTCTGCAAGTTGGCAACGTGAGCGTGACCCCATCAAATCGCGTGAGCACGCTCAGCTTGCGTCGAGGGGGTGTGCACCAACGATCTTTCGGGCATCGTCAGCACAGTTCCCGGGCCCGCGATGGGTGGGGCGGCGGGCGCCGTGGCCATGGGCGGAGCGCCGGCGGCCGGCGGCGCTAGTGCGGGCGGTGCACCCGCGGCGGGTGGAGCGCCGATGGGCGGATCGCCCGGTGCGGGCGGAACCCCGGCCACAGGCGGTGCACCTGGTGCGGGCGGGACGCCGGGCATGGGTGGTATGGCTAGCGCGGGAGCGCCGGGCGGCGCCGGCATGCCGAGCGGCGGGGGCGGCGGGACCTGAGCGAGTCGTTTCGGGCCCGACACACCGCGCCCCTTCGCTGTCCTGCGCTTCAAGGAGCTCGTCCTCCTCACTGGCGCGAGCTCCGTGCCGGTCCGCGGCTTAGCTGACGGTGGTGCGCAACGCCGGCGATACACGCAGCCGCTTCCGAAACCTATCCCTCAGTCTGCGGGGGAGGCCCTTCGCGGCGTCTGACGCGGCGGAGCAGGTTGTTGGTCGCTTTCAAGGTCCGGCTAGAACTGAAAATAGACGAAAGCCAGGTTGGTCTGTGGCGACAGGATCGATAGCGCAACGACGAGGCCCACATAGGTCAGCGACCGAACCGGCCATGGCGTCCGCGAGTAGACCTGCTCGAGGTCGAAGCGTCCCGCCAGGATTGTCCCGATGGCAAACGTAGGGATCAAGACGAGCGGAGCAATATGCAAGCGTCGCTCTCCACCACCGCCGCCGAACATCGTACGGAAGCAGTGCCCGGCGTCCGTGAGATTCTCGGCCCGGAACACCACGAATGTGAGAATCAACGCGACGAAGGTCACCGACACCATTGCCCCGGCGTACACCGGATGCGCGCGACGGGCCGCCCAAGTGGAGCCGGCGAATCGGTGGGTCCACCAGAAATGAGCGGCGACAGCGACGCCGTGAATCGCGCCGAACACGATGAAGTGCCACGCAGCGCCATGCCAGAGGCCGCACAGCAAGAACACCAGGAGCAACGTGCCCATGGTGCGCCAGAGAGCAAGTCGACGAGTCCTTTGTGCCCCGAGCGCCTTGCTCCGAGCAGCCAAGCGTCGCTGGTTGCGAATCTCGATGGGATAGAACACGTAGTCGCGCAGCCACGTCCCCAGTGTGATGTGCCATCGGTTCCAGAACTCGGTAAACGACTTCGACAGGTACGGGAGATCGAAGTTCTTTGGAAGGTCGTAGCCCAGCATGAGTGCCGAGCCGCGCGCCATGTCGGTGTAGCCCGAGAAATCTGCGTAGACCTGCAGCGCGAAGCCCAGTGAAGCGAGCCACAGCGTCGCGCAATCGAACTGCCCTGGGGCGTCGAAGACGGCGTCGACGAACTTCAGGGCGACGATGTCGGCGAAGATCGTCTTTTTTACAGCCCCCCAAATGAATAGGCGGGCGCCACGTCGAAACCGATGGGTGGACATCTGGCTTCCCGCGGCCAGCTGAGGCAGGAGCTCACTCGCGCGCACGATGGGACCGGCGACCAGTTGCGGGAAGAATGCCAAGTAGGTGGCGAACCTCACGAAGCTGCGCTCCGCCTTGGTTTCGCCGGCCCAAACGTCGACGACGTAGCTGATCGCCTGAAACGTGTAAAATGAGATCCCCACGGGTAGGAGGAACTTCAAGGTGGGAAAATCAGGTGCGAACCCGAAGGCGCGCAGCAGTGCAGCCACGTTGTCCGTGAAAAATCCGGCGTACTTGAAGATGCCGAGAACAGCGAGGTTTCCGACGATCGCGGTCACAGCCCAAGCGGTCCTTGCTCGGTCCGCTCGCAGGAACTCGCACCGTCGCGCCGCGACGTAGCTCAGGACTGTCGAGCCCAGAATCAATCCGAGATATCGGTAATTCCAGCTCCCGTAGAAGGCGAGACTCGCGACGAACAGGATTCCGACGCGGGAACGGCGGGGCGCAAGCGCGTGGAGGCCGAAGACTAGCCCGAAGAAAAGCACGTACTCGATCCGGGTGAAAATCACCGGAGCGCCTCGACCCGTCCTGCGCTGAAGCCGCGCGCCTGTGAGGGGGCGACAAGGAGGGGTCGGACGACGACGTGCCCGATACTTTCCGCTAGTGCGATCCGCCCTCGTTCCTGCACGAGGTGATGGCCATCAATCGGTCCGTCCTCTCGAAAGTAATCGTCGTCGACGAGGCCGTGGCTCTTGCCCCGCAGGACGAAGAGCGGGAGATTCGCCTTTCGAGCGGTGGCGACCAGGATGCGTTGATAAGCATCGAGCTCTCGTTGGCCGTAGCTGTTCTGATACCAAGTCGAAACGGGTATGTGCACCAGCGCCAGCGTCACGCCGTTTTCGTGGAAGTACCGCGCCATGTTCGTGAGGGCCTCGGTGTGCACCCCGCCCACCTCGTAGTCTTGGAGACGGATGCCACTTGTCGGCGGCGGAATGTCGGAAAAGGAGCGCGCGCCCTTCACTTCGATCGACGTCGCGTTGTCGAGCACGCTCTCGACGACTCGGTCCGAGCTCTTGGGCGGTGGAGCGGCCGCGGGGGGCGACTGCAGGAGCCACCGCTGAAACTTGCGGCCCTGCGAGCGAATCAGAGCTCGAAACTTGCCTCTTCGTCGAAATCGCAACAGACCCGACCAACGACACGGCGGGTTCGAATGCAGCCATGCCGTGGTCCTGTAGTCGGTGCCGTTTCTAGCCCAGTGCACGAGGAGTTCGGCGAAGCTCCACGTGGTGGCCGCGACGCCAGGGTTTCGGAATCGGTCGTTCAAGTCGGCAACCGAAGTCCCTAGCACCACCAACCGTGTGCCGGACGCCGTCAACACCTCGGGGGTTAGGTGACGTTCGACCATCAACCAGTAGTCGGCCAGACCGGACCCGTTGAAAGCCAGATTTGCGACGGACACACCGTTGGCCGCCGCCGAGAGCCGCTCGGCGCTGATGGGGCGGACGCGTGATGATCCAAGCAGAACCACGTCGGCTCGCGCTCCGCTCGGGCCCAAGTCCACGAGCGCGTTGGTGGACGACTTCGGCTCGGCAACGAGGTGGCTAGCGCCGATGTCGATGCCGAGTAGCAGTAGAACAGCGAGCCAGAGCACGCGGAGGTCCTTGATGGCGCCGAGAGTGAAACGTCGGGAGGAATCGTTCCAGAGTGGGTTTGTGGGGCGCTTCACGTACCGCGGCCTCGCTCGGCGCCGTGCTTCCGCCGCCGTTTGATCGGCGCGGATTCTCCGCTCGTTCCGGTGATCGCGCAAGGTCGCCATCGTACCCGGGTCGACGATACCGAATTGCGTTGGGCTCGCTCATCGAGTGGGTCCATCGGACCTCGGTCGCTGGTCGTCCGCCGAGCCGATTCGCGGCTCACGACCGGCAAAAAAGTTTTTTTTCGACGGCCTTGCATGGCTGCTCGGGGCGTGACAGCTTCTCGCTCGTGGCGATCAGTGTCGGGAGCCAGCGGGGTCGGTGAGCGACACTCTCACCAAGCTGCACGACGTGTTTCGCGATGTCTTCAACGACGACGAGTTGACGATCCACCGCGGCACGGCGGCAGAGGATGTGGATGGCTGGGATTCCCTTCAGCACGTCGCACTGGTGGTCAACGTCGAGAACGCGTTTGGCGTGAAATTCACCAGCCGCGAGGTGGCAGGACTCAAGAACGTGGGAGGGTTGGTCGACCTCATCGACCAGAAACGATCGTGAGCCGCGCAGCTCGGGATCCGAGCCAGATGGTCCGTGGCTCTCGCCTCCACCATGTTGGAATCATCTGCCGTGATCGCGTGCAGGCCAACGAGACCGCTGCGCTGCTGGGTCTACATACGGCCAGTGAGACGTACGTCGACTGCTACGAAGCCGACTGCATTTTTACCGAAGGTAGCCAGGGGTGCATCGAGCTCATCATCCCGCGTGGTGGCAAGCTGGCGCAGTTCAACAAGGGCGTCGGTGGGCTCCACCACATCGCCCTCGAGGTCGATGACCTCGCTGCTGAAAGTGCGCGGCTGAACGCCGAAGGGGTCGAGTTGTTGGAGGACACGCCGGTAGAGGCCGGCGACCTCCTCATCAACTTCATCCCGCCTATCTACACGCGTGGTGTCATCGTGGAACTCGTGCAGACCCGAAGTACGCCAGAGCGCGAGGAATCGCCGTGACGTCGACGACTCTAGAAGAGAACATAGCCGCGGCTGAGGAAGAGTTTCCGCACGCGGCTGCGCTGGTCCGCAGGATCCAGGAGGCGGGACCACTCATCGCCGGACCGTTGCGCTGGCTACTCGCAGAGCGTGCCGAGCGGTTCTGGCCACAGGCAACTCACTTGGCTGAGCTGTCTAGACTCATGGACGGGTCTCCGGTGGATAGCCTCACCGAGTACACGGTGATGTATCTGAAAGAGCAGATGCACTTCGACAAGACTGGTAGGTACTCCAACGACGACTTCGACGAGGTTCGCCGCAACGTCTACGACAACCCGGACGTGATGCGCAGCTATTACTTGGAAGGCCTGATGCTGACGCACGCGTTTTGGCCGATCCACCTGGACATCCACACCTTCTTCAGCACGCAATTCGTGCCCCGCATTCCCAACGCCGGCGAGGGACTCGAGGTCGGATTCGGCCATGGCCTGTACCTTCTCGAGATCCTCACCGAGCGCCCGGCTGCAGTGACTCACAGCTTCGACATCAGTCCTTTCTCCTGCGAGTACGCGACGCGCCTGCTGCGGGCGGGTGGGCTCTCGGAAGACCGTTTTACACTGAGCATTTCCGACGTTCGCGACTCGTTACCAGTGGATAGCGGATCTCAACGCTGGGCGGTTTTTGCGGAGGTCCTCGAGCACATTCCGAACCCGAAGGAAGCACTGAAGGAGCTCGCACGCGTGCTCATACCCGGCGCGCCGCTCTTCGCCACTACCGTCCTCTTCTCCAACGCGATCGATCACATCACACAGTTCGAAAGCTCCGATCAGGTCCGCCAGATGCTGAACGAGGCGGGTTTCCAAGTCGAAGAGGAGCGCGTGTTGGCGGTGGCTGACTACGTCGAGCGCGCCAAGGACCCCACCGTGGACCTTGCCTACGTCGCGACCCGCCGCAAGGACTGAACATGGTACTGAAGAGGGCGAAGGCCCTACGGCGCGAGGGACACCTCGCCGACGCTTTGGCACACTTGGCCAGCGGTATCGCCACCGGCTCCCTGCCGCCGGAGAAGTTGGACGCCGCCGGACGCTTCGTCCTTGAAGCGCTTGCGGCGGGCGAGGCCTTCGAGCCTGTGCACAGTGTGCTGCTCTTGGGCCAATGCACGACCTCCTTTCTAAAGACAGCCCTGGCCGCGGTCGCGTTCAGCCGAGGTCTGCGGCTGAGCGTCGAGGATGGCGGCTACGACAGCATCCTCCAGAACCTGGCCACGCCGGGGGACCGCCCTGACGTGTGCGTGATGATCCCATGGCACCAGCGCTTGCTCGCTTCCGATGGCCGGTCGCCGCGCGAGCGGATCGGCGACGAGGTTGCTTTCTTCCGCCAGGCCTGGAGCCTGGTGGAGGGCCACGGCAGCCGCCTCGTGCAGGTCGGCTACGACTGGGTCGGCCCAGGCGCAGGTGGCTATGCGCTGGCCGGGTCCAGAAACTCGCCAGTGGGACTCGTGCGAGCCGCGAACGAGGCGCTCCGCGAAGCGCTCCCGGAGAACGCATACTTCGTGGATTTGGCGCAGATCGCTGGCGCCATGGGGCGGCGATCCTTCTATGAGCCGCGGACCTACTACTGGACCAAACAACCGTTTGGGTGGAAGGGGCTAGAGTTGTTGGCGAAGCACCTCAGTGCAGCCATCCGGGCGGTTACGAGTGGGCCCAAGAAGGTGCTCGTCCTCGATCTGGACAACACCATCTGGGGCGGCATCGTCGGAGAGGAGGGTGCTCTGGGCATTCGACTGGGTGGCGACCCCGAGGGTGAGGCTTTCCTCGCTTTTCAGAGCTACTGCAAGCGGCTCACCACCCGGGGAACACTGCTCGCGGCCTGCTCCAAGAACGACCCGGCTGCCGCACGCGAACCCTTCGAGAAGAACCCGGACATGGTGCTTGCTCTCGAGGATTTCGCGGCCTTCGAGGCCAGTTGGGATCCGAAGAGCGTCGCAATCGAGCGCATTGCTCGTACCCTTCGCCTGGGCCTGGACAGCTTCGTCTTCTTCGACGACAGCCCCGCCGAGCGGGCACAGGTCGGCATCGCGCTGCCGATGGTCGACGTCGTTGACGTCCCGGACGACCCCGCAGATTTCGTTCCTAAGCTCGAGGACGACCTGTATTTCGAGGCGGTTGCCACGACCACCGCAGATCACCAGCGCAGCCAACAATACCGGGCCGAGGCAGAGCGCCGAGAGATCCAACAATCGCTGAGCACGATCGAGGAATACCTCGAGTCACTGGAGATGCGGGCGGACGTTCGTCCCATCGTGGAAAGCGATATGGCACGTGTCGTCCAGCTCCTCGGCAAGACGAATCAGTTCAACCTGACCACGCATCGACACAGCACAGGCGACGTGCGCCACATGCTGGCGCAACCCGGTAGTCTTGGTCGGACGCTGCGCCTGCGGGACCGCTTCGGGGACTACGGCCTCGTCAGCGTGGTCATTGGGGTCCCGCTGCCAGGGGAGGGGCGTCGAACCCTCCGGCTCGACACCTGGCTGATGAGCTGCCGAGCCATCGCTCGCACCGTCGAAGACTTCATGCTCAACCACGTTGCGATTGCGGCTCGAGAGGCGGGATACGAAGTCTTGATGGGCGAGTATCTGCCGACGGCCAAGAACAAGCTGGTGTCTGACCTCTACTCGAGGCTCGGCTTCGCGCCCGTAGGCAAGCTGCCGCCTGACGGAACTCGCTTCGTATTGAGCTTGGCCGGGTACGCGCCGCGGGACTGTGCGATCTCTGCATCCTGAAGCCGAGGCCGCGAGTTCCTCGTGAGCGTGCTCACGCAATTTGATGGGGTCACGCTCACGTGATTCGAGGGTGATCGTCGAGACTCAGAAGGGGATGTCGTCGTCGATGTGGTCGATGACGGCCTGACGATAGTCGTGGAGGATGAGGCGGAGAGCGCGAGC
>JAJDAH010000456.1 GCA_029261965.1 Polyangiaceae bacterium | reverse complement strand
CCCCCCTACTGCAACGGGAGTGCCAGCTGCGACCGTACAGATTCGCGGCTTTTCCGTGCTTCCTCGACGACGGTCCCGCACAAAAGTGCAGAACTCTAACAATGATGCGCAGTAGCGCGGCACGACTCGCGTTGCGTCGCGGCTGCCGTTCACCGGTTCAGTAGTCGCGTACCCTCTCGGCCAGCTTCTCGGCGAAGGTGTCGGCGGCCGGTGGATGAAAGCGGAGGAAAAGCTCGGGCTCGACGAGCTCGAGCTCCATCAGCGCGAGCTCGCCGTCGTTGTCACGCACGACGTCCACCCGACCGTAGACCGGAACGGGGCGGCAGGCGGCGGCTGCACGCTCGGCGAACAGCATTTCTTCACGGGTCGGCTCGTGGGGGTGCACCGTCCCGCCGTGATCATCTTGAACCCGAAAATCCCCCTGCTTGGCGACCTTGCGGACGGCGTGCGTGCACCGACCGCCGATGACGACGAGCGTGAGCTCCCCCGACGCGACGATTTCGTTCTGAAAGGGCTGCAGCATCATCGCTTCTACCTCGAGCAACCCCGCAAGCAGGTCGTCATGCGCTGCGGCGTTTTCTCGATCGATCCGGTACGTATGGCGGGCAGCCCCCGAAACCGTCGGCTTGAGCACGGCATGCTCCCACCCAGCGCGGGCCAAAAGCTCGCGAACAGGTGCTGGCTCGCCCACTTCGAGATAGTGGGTGGGCACGGTCCTAATCCCGCGACCCGCTAGATCCGCCAGGTAGTGTTTGTCCAGATTCCAACGCACCAGCTCGACTGAATTGATCAGTCGAGTGTCGAGTGTCACGCGGTCCAACCACCCACTGAACTCTTCGAAGCGTTGAAAGTAGTCCCAGGTGGTCCGAAAGACGGCGCTCCGAACGCTCTTCCAGTCAAAGTCACCTCGGGCCCAGTCCACTCGAACCGAGCTCAAACCGCGGCGCTCGAGGCCTGCGCGAACCAGTTCGTCCTCTTCGAGAATGTGCCCGACGTACCAATCGACGTTCTCGGGCGACGGGTTCTCGTACCTTCGATCGGTCAGAAGCGCGACGTCGTACGCGGCCACGCCCGCTTCTAGCCGCCGACGACCGGCTTCACAAGAACACCGACGCGCCTTGCAACTCGAGCGCGCCTCGTCTCGAATCGTGACCCCGATGAAGCACCTGTTTCCGCTGACGGTCGAAGAAGCCGCGCGCAGAACGCGCCGGCACGGCACCTTCGTGCGCGTGCACGTCTCGACGCGTCTCGACGAAGCGCTCGAGGAGGCGCAAGATCGGACAGGTCCCCTCGCGGGAGTGCCGTTCGGACTCAAAGACGAATTCGACACGCCGACTCTCCCGACCACGGGGGGCTCCTGGCGCCACCGCCATCGCACCACGCCTGGAGTATCGAGTGCGCCGTTTCGCGCTTTCGACTCCGCCGGCGCAGTGCTCATCGGGAAAAGCAACCTGAGCGACATGGGACTCGCGCCCGAAGCGTCGAGCTACGTGGGCGGGAACACGAAAAACCCGTTCGACCCCGCCCGAACCTCTGGTGGTAGCTCTGGCGGCTCTGCCGCGTCCGTAGCCTACGGCCTGCACGCCTTCGATTGGGGCACGGACATCGGAGGCAGCATCCGCTTGCCCGCCGCGTTCTGCGGCGTTCTGGGTCTCAAGTTGAGCGACGCGACGTGGCCACTCCAAGAGCTTTTCCCCGAGGTACCGGATTCCATGCGATGGCTTTGCGGCCAAGGACCATTCACTCGCAACACTGACCAGATGCGAGCGCTGCTCGACGTCGCCTCCCCGGAGATGCGAAGCGATTTCGAGCCGGAGCAGTTCTTCCCGAGAAGGATCGAGATCTACGCCCCGGACGCGGGCGCTTGGGGCACGTTCGCTGACGACGTCGGCCCTCTTCTGCGCGTAGCCACGGAGCTACCAGTCGCCGACTGCCGTGCACTCGAGCCGACGAACGTTCTCCGTGAGGTCTTTGCCGGGATCTGGGCGTCGCATTTCGAGGACTTGCTCGAAAGCGACGATGACATCGGCCTCGGAGAAGGACTGCTCGCCGTCGTCAGCGCCGCCTTGTTCCGAGGAAGACTGTTTCGGGACCGCCGGTTTCATCCGACCACGGCGGAGCTCCTGCTGCTCATCGCGATCGGCCGCGCCACCGTGTTCAGGGATCGCTCGAAGGCGCGGGCCCGCGCCTTCTCGGTTCGCGACACCTTTTGCGATCTGTGGGCGGACGGTCGCCTCGTCGTGGCTCCAGTCACGGCCCATCCGCCCCCGAAGTTCCACCGATCGAATTGGAACACCGAGCTGCTCGCCTACACTGTCGCCGGCAATCTGTCCGACGCCACGGGCCTCAGCATTCCGTTCGGCACCTTCGACGGGCGACTGCCGCGGGCGATCCAGCTCTTGGGCCCTCCGGGATCCGAGCAGGTGCTCCTCGACCTCGGCGACCGAATCATCGCCGAACGCGATCGCCGACCGGAACTCCGCCAGCCATCGACGGAGCTCTCCTGAGCCGAGATCCCGAAGAATCACCCGACGAGCAACGGCTGACCGAATCCAAGCTCTTCGCGCAAACGAGGCAGACCTCCATGTGTTCGAGTGTGTTGACGACCGTCCCACAGGTGCCGAGCAGCGGCGGCGGCACGTCCGTGCAATCGACGCCGCAAAACACCGAGTTAGAGGGGATCTCGATTCCGGAGCGGTTGAAAATCGGCGCCTCGCCGCTGATTTCCGCCGGGTACTGCTGCTGCCATCGCGAGAGCTCCGTCTCGAAACCCGGCAGCGGCAGCTGGCTGGCGGCGTCAGTGCACCTCCGAGCTGACCCTCGGGCAACACCCGCATCAACACCCTGGCGTAGTGACTCTGGTCGAGTACCGAGTCCAGGTGCGCTGCGATCGCCGCTTCGAGACGGCGCCACGGGTCCGTCTCGGCGCGAACTGCGCGGGCCACGTGTTCGGCGATGCGTCGAACGCCAGCCTCGTAGATCGCGAAGAGCAGCTGGTGCTTCGACGGAAAGTGGTAGTAGATCGACCCAGGCAACATGCCGATCGATTTGGCGATGTCGCGAATCGTCGTCTCGCGATAGCCCTTGCTCGCGAAGCGCTCGGCGGCGGCATCCAAGAGCGGCTGGACCCGGTTGTTGAGGCGTTGTGCCGTTGACGCCGCAACGGCATCGAACCTAGACGGCTGCGTGTGGAGGCGCCTCAGAAACGAACCACGCCGCCCGCCCAGGTGAACCCCGAGCCAAAGGCGGAAAAGAGCACGGTCGTGCCGTCCTTGAGCCGCCCGTCGCCGATGGCCGCGTCGAGAGCCATCGGTATCGTCGCGGCCGTCGTGTTTCCGTAATTCTCGATGTTGTGCACGACGCGGTCGTCGTCGAACCCCATGTTCGACGCGACCATTTGGTTGATGCGCATGTTCGCCTGATGCGGAACGAACAAATCCACGTCGTCGATGGTGAGGCCGGCGTCGGACAGCGCTTCGTTTGCCGCTGCCGGCATCTTCTCGACCGCCCAGCGAAAAACCTTCTTCCCGACCATCTGCGGGTAGTGGCGCCCCTCGGCGAGCATCTCTGGGGACAGGCGAGGGTCGATCGCGCTCGCCGGAGCTTCGCACCACAGGTCTTTCGCTCCGACGCCGTCTGCGTGCAGATTCAACGAAAGGATGCCGTGGTTCTCCCCCTTCGACGGACCGACGATTACGGCACCCGCGCCGTCGCCGAAGAGCACGGAAACCGCCCGCCCGCGGTCGGTGAATTCGACTCCAGTCGAATGCACCTCGGACCCGACGACGAGCACATTTTTGTACATGCCGACCCTCACCCAGGCATCGGCAACGCTCAGCCCATAGAGAAAGCCCGAGCATTGGTTCCGCACGTCGAGAGCACACTTGCCGTTCATCCCGAGCTTGTCCCCGAGAAAGCACCCCCCACCGGGGAAGTTGTAGTCCGGGGAGAGCGTGGCGAAGACGATGGCGTCCACTTCGTCCGCGGTCACCCCCGCGCGCTCCATGGCCATTTTCGATGCGGGCACGGCAAGATCACTCGCTCCGATGCCGCTTTCTTCGATGAACCGCCGTTCTCGAATGCCCGAGCGCGTGTAAATCCATTCGTCGCTCGTGCTCATCATCTTCGCGAGGTCATCGTTCGTGACGACCTTCGTGGGCACGTAGCTGCCAACGCCGAGAATTGCCGATCGCATGACGAATAGCTTACAAGCGCAACGAGATCGGCGTCCAAGCCCCTAGGCTCTGCAGCCAAATGCGGCTGGATCGTTCACGGCGGCGTCAACGGCACGCCCGACTTTCCCCCACAATGCGGAGCGGGTTTTCCCCGCCCATCGGCCACCACTCCCCCCCGGACGCTCCCTTTGGGCGCGGGACAGATCCCGTGATCTTGGCGTAACCTGTGTCGTCGATCATGACGGAACCGACCATTCGAGTCCTTCTCGCAGACGACCACGCGGTCCTTCGAGCGGGTCTTCGAATGATGATCAGCGCGCAAAGCGACATGGAGGTCGTCGGAGAGGTGGCGAATGCCAAGGCCGCCGTTCGTCAGGTCGAGGAAATTCAGCCCGACGTCCTGGTGCTGGACCTCGCGATGCCAGGCGGTGGAAGCATCGAGGCGATCGAAAAAATCTCCAAGCAATGCGAGGGCACGAGGGTGCTGGTCCTGAGCATGTACGACGACGCCGCTTACCTACAGGCCGTGCTCGCCTCGGGTGGCGCTGGCTACTTGGCGAAGAGCGTCGCCGACGGGGAGCTACTCGAAGCGATTCGCATGGTGCACGCTGGGCGATCATACGTGAACGTCGCCCTGGACGACGAGACGCCGCACCCACCGGGCAACCTCGAGCCGGGGCTGCCTCCAATCCAGCCCGTGACTTTGAGCCCGCGCGAAATCGAGGTGCTGCGGCTTCTCGCCTTCGGCCACACGAACCGGGAAATCGGCGAGCAGCTTCATCTCAGCGTCAAGACCGTCGAGTCGTATCGCGCGCGGATCTCGGACAAGCTCAGCCTGAAGACGCGGGCGGAGCTCGTGCGATACGCCATGGCGGCAGGGCTCATGGGCCGGACCGACACCTGAGGCCTCGGACGCCATGGCGGACGGCGAGGAAAAAAGCAGGTTCATCGAGCGCATCATCGAGGCGCAAGAGGACGAGCGTCGACGAATTTCGAGGGAGCTCCACGACGAGATCGGCCAGGGGCTGACGAGTTTGTTGTTCGGGCTCCGCTCGCTCGAAACTTCTCTCGAGGGCAACCCGACCGCGCTCCGACTGACGGACGACCTACACTCGGTCGCGTCGAGTGTGCTCGAAGAAGTGGGCCGGCTCGCCCGCGGTCTTCGTCCGACCGCCCTGGACGACCTCGGTCTGCATTCCGCGCTCGAGAGGTACGTTGCCGACTTCTCCTCCACTCACCGCATTTCGACCGATCTTCAGGTCGCCGGCATCACCGGCGATCGGCGGCTACCGGCATCGACGGAGATAACGCTGTACCGAGTCGTACAAGAAGGGCTGACCAACATCGCCAAGCATGCCCGGGCCGGCAACGCTTGTGTCGTGCTCGAACACCGCGGCGACCACGTCCGCCTCGTCGTCGAAGACAATGGGAGAGGCATGGCCCGCGCCGGCAGAGAATCCACCGGCCGCCCGGGACTCGGTCTGCTCGGGGTGCGCGAAAGAGTCGGCCTATTGAACGGCTCGCTGACCATCGAATCGAGCGACCAAAGTGGCACTTCCCTGTTCGTCACAATACCCACCGACAACACAATCCAGAGGTTTGCAGTCGACTACCGCGGCCGGGCCATCGTCTTGCCGTCGGGCAGCTACACCATCGGCCGAAGCAGTGCGTGCGACATCGCCCTGGACGGATCCCAAGCCTCGCGCCGACACGCGCGCATCACCGTGAGCGACCGATCCGCGACGATCGAGGACATGGGCAGTACCAACGGCGTCTATCTGAACGGCACCCGCATCACGGCTCCCGAGCAACTTCGAGACGGCGATCGCGTCGTGGTCGGTGGCGAAGAGCTCGGCGTCTCCGAATCCACTCGGCCCCCAGGAAATCGCCGCGCATCGAAAACGGTGGAAACCGACCCGTCTCCAGACCGAAGGGAGGACCCGGACAGCGAACTCCCGACTGCCCAGCGCGACGCTTTGGCCATCGTAGGGCGCATGGCGGACGACCTGCTCGACTCGGGCATGGGCCAGGATGCCGAACACGTGTTGAGCGGCCATCTCGAAGCGATCCGAGAAGGCGCGGCCACGGGCTCCCTGAGCCCGGACCTCGCGATGCGCGCGGCGCAATACGCGCTCAAACTGGCCAGCGCGACGGGAAAGCGCCGTTGGCTCGACTTCGTGAAGGCGATGTACCAGGCCGCACACATCAACGTTCCCAAAGACGTTGCGGAAGACATCTCCGAGCTCGAGCTGAGACCGCCGTGACGGGATTTCCCCGTGCGCAGAATCAGGGATAGCCCCCCTGCTCGGCGCATCGAGAGATCGCTAGAGTGGAAAAAGGTCCCCGGCGCAAGCCCCACACCCCTCCCGCGCCGGTGGACCGCCCTTATCCTCGAGCCGTCGGGTCCCCGAGATCCGACACGCCCCGGCAGCAGTTCGATCCCTTCGTGGGTAACACCCGTAGTATGCGCGGCGAGATGTCCTTTCTCGAGCCGACGCTCCCTCCCTACGACGTGCACACGTGGCGCGCAAAGCCGTTCCCCGAACGGATGCGAATGATCTGCGAGGCATGGACGACCCAGGGTTACGGCACGCCGAGCGTCGTCTACTTGCTGTACATCGCGAAGATCGCGGTGCTGTACGTCGGCGGTTGGCTGCTCTTCTGCGCGCTCACCCCGAGCCTGGGCAGCCCCTTCGAGATTTTGTCCTGGGGGTTCGATCCGACGGCGTTTCACAAGGCGGTCCTATGGACTCTCGCCTACGAAGGCCTCGGCTTCGGCTGCGCCAGCGGACCGCTGACAGGTCGTTACCGCCCGCCTCTCGGTGGGTTTCTGTACTTCTTGAGACCCGGCACGACCAAATCCCCCCTGTTCCCGGGCTTACCCCTTTTAGGCGGTACGCGGCGAACTTGGTTCGACGTCGCTCTCTACGCGGTCCACTACGGCTTCATTTTCCGGGCGCTCTTGGCCCCCGCGCTGACGATGGAGCTGCTGTTGCCAACCGTCGTCCTTTTGCCGCTTCTCGGAATTACGGACAAGGTGCTCTACCTCTCGGCGCGTGCCGAGCACCACTACACGGCGCTCGTCGTCATCGCGTTCGCCCCTCAATGGATCGCCGGCTGCAAGCTCGTCTGGGTCGCGATCTGGGTGTGGGCAGCCACGTCGAAGGTCAATCGGCACTTCCCCTACGTGGTCGGCGTCATGCTGAGCAACAGCCCGTACATGCCGGTGTGGCTGCGCAAGAAGCTCTACGTGAATCCGCCGGATGATCTCCGGCCGTCGCGCTTGGCCCACGCCATGGCCCACAGTGGAACCCTCGTCGAGTACACATTCCCGGTCGTTCTGCTGCTCGGCGATGGCGGCCCGCTCACGATCGTGGGCCTCGTGCTCATGGTGGGCCTTCACACGTTCATCACGAGCAACATGCCCATGGGCGTGCCCATAGAGTGGAACGTCGTGATGGTCTACGGCGCATTTTTTCTGTTCGGGCACCACGCTACGGTCGGCGTGCTCGAAATCGGCGCCCAACCCGTCGTCGTCGCTTTTCTCTTCCTCGTGCTTTTTGTCACCCCGCTCGTCGGCAACCTCGTGCCTTCACGAGTCTCTTTCCTAGTCGCCATGCGGTACTACGCGGGCAACTGGGGCTACAGTGCGTGGCTTTTCCGCGGCCAGAGTCTCGAGAAGCTGAACAAGCTCGTGAAGAGCTCCCCGCTCATCCGTGACCAGATTGCCAAGTCGATCGAAGACGAGGACGTGCGAGAGGCCGTGCTCTCCAAGGTGCCTTCGTTTCGACTGATGCACCTCCATGGCCGTGCGCTCCACGAGCTGTTGCCAAAAGCGGTCGACGACATCGAACAGTACGAATGGGTGGACGGTGAAATCGTCGCCGGACTCGCCCTCGGATGGAATTTCGGCGACGGGCACCTCCACGACGAACGTCTGCTCGCTGCGATCCAGGACCAGTGCGGCTTCGACGAAGGCGAGCTGCGGTGCGTTTTCGTGGAGTCGCAGCCCTTCGGGGGAAAATCGATGACTTGGAAAATCGCCGACGCGACCCGCGGGGTCATTCGTGAGGGCTCGGTCGAGGTCGCACCGCTCTGCGAGCTCCAGCCCTGGCCCGAGACTCGCTCTGTCTAGCGCGGACGTTTCAAGGACGTGGGTGATTGGCGGCCGTCAGCTTCTTCTGTGGTCGTCCGGGGGCCGTCAGGAACCCGCCGAGTGACACCACAAAGCTTCCGCGATTGGACCGCACGTTCGGCTCGATCACGAGCGCGGCCGCTCGATAGCGGTAGTCGGTACCAAACCAGAGCGTCGCCGGGCCGACACTTCCGCCCAGTCGGACCCCGACGTCCCAAGTAGCCGTGTAGTCGCCCACGAATTCGTCGAGCGTCAACCACTCGAAGCCCCCCATGGCGACGACACCGAACACGCTCTGGTTGCTGTAGGGCGCGCCCCACGCCACACCGAGTTGCACGTCGAACAACGAGAACTTGGGCGAGGCGCCGGCCGCGGCACGAAAGCTCTCCATGGTGACAGCGCTGAACCCATGGGCGATGTGCAAAGCGATGTCGAGCCGCGGCCCGATCACGAGTGCATCGGGCTCGGGAAAAATCTCCCCGGTGGTCGAAATTCCAAACCCACCGGCCCGGGGGGCTTCCTCCTTCCTACGTCGCGGTCGGCGCGCGTCCCGAACAGGTGACGTATCGAACGGCGACAGTTCGTAGCTCTCGTGATGCGCGAGCTCGCGCTGACTCTCCGCCACGGACAGCTTCACTCGCGGGCCTGTCGCGAGGTACATGTCAATGGCATCGATGCTGCCCTCGACGATGCCATCAAACTCCTCGACTGGGATTCGATGTTCGTCGGGTGTTTGCCAGAGCACCCAGGCCTGATACTCGTCACACACCAAGGTGACGGCTACCGGTGGTGGGTCGACCGAGCGCAGTGTCAAAAGAACACGCGCTTCGAGCTCCGCCGCTTCCTCGCCGGTTAGGCGCGGGCAATCCAAGCTCAGGTCCGTCGCAAGGGCGTTGGAGGTCGAGAAGAAGCCAGCGGCGCTCGTCGCACATACACACACCCAACTGCGACACGAACGCACACCTCTAGAGATGCCCGAGGGCAAGCCTCGATGCGAGCCAAAAATCGGTCGTTTCCGATTTTTCGAGAATTTCACGAGCGGGCCGATCCTCGCGACCACCTCGAGCGACTAAACTAGGGGGGACCCACTCTTCGACCCCGATTTCAGATGGTTTCCCCCCTCGCCGCCGCCGAAACGATGCCGGCTCTGCCCGAAGCCGAAGAGCAGCAGCGAATCAGCACGGCGCCGTCCCAGCTCTTGCCGCTTCTGTACAAACAGATGCGAAGCCTGGTCGGACCGCGACCAGGGCTCGACGACCTCGTTCAAGCCGCAGCGGAGCGGGCCTTGCGTTCGCTGCCGAGCTTCGACGGCCGCTCGTCGCTATCGACCTGGACCTACTCCATCGCCTACAGAACGATGATCGATCAGCAACGCTGGTATCACCGGTGGACGCGACATTTCAGCTTCTCCGAGGATCACGGCATCGACGAGCCCCCGGACACCGGCCTCAGCAGCGAAGCCGCTGTGATGCAGCGCGCGCGCGCCAAACGGCTCCACGAGGCGCTCGACCAGCTCCCGGCGGCAAAACGAGCCGTGATTGTTCTTCATGACCTCGAGGAAATCGAGTTGAAGCAAGTCGCCGCCATCGTCGATGCCAACGAACGCACCGTGCGATCACGACTTCGAGACGGCCGACGAAAGCTCGCGGTGTTGCTCGAAGCCGATCCACTGTTCGAACCGAAGGGAAACGACCAATGAGCGAGCTCGCTACGGAGCTCGACCCGCGGGCAGAGCTCGCGCGACATGTGTGGCAGGCGGACATGGCCTCGGAGGACGAGGTCATTGCCTCGACCCGACGAATTGCGAGCGCCATGAGAGCGCGTCGGCTCGGACGCGCAAAACGAAGGGTGTTCGTGCTCGCCGCTCTGGCAATCGTGATGCTTGCGGCGTTCGCTTACGCGGCGTTGGGTGACGGGCGCGCGCGCGACGACTCTCCGGCGCTGGAACTCGACCGCTCGAGCGCGAACGAAGGGAAGCGCGCCGTCGAAAAACCATCACCGAATCACGTTTTCATTCCGTCGACGACGAAAAAACCCGCACGCGAGTCGGCAAACGTCGAATCCGTGCCGCAGGCGGCCTCGAAAGCATCCCCGGCCCGCGCTCCCGCCCCGTCGCGCACAGACAAGGACACGCCGAGCAGCGCGGATGCACTGGGCACCGACGCTCACTGGCGCCAAGTCGGCGAAGCGCTCGCCGTCGACGACGCCGAAGAGGCCCGGGATGCACTCTCAGCACTCGCGGCCACCGACGACCCCGCCACTCGCGCCAAGGCGAAGCTCGGCCTGGCCAAGCTCGAGCTGTCTCGCGGCAATCGGGTCCGGGCCCGCTCACTCGCCAAAGAGGTCGCGGCCATGACCGACATCGGCGCGAGTTTGAGGGCACGCGCCAGCCGGTTCGCCGACAACGCGAAATAGTGTCGCGTTTTCGAAAGTCGCAAAGGGAATTCGAGCGGCGTGCCATTCTCACAGCTGGGGGCTGCGGCCGACCGCAAACCGACGGGGGGCCGGTGGCGGCAGGGGCAGCGACGGAACCACGACGATGCTCACGGTGTCCCCAACAGGGGGCTCGAGGAGCACGCGGCATCGTCCGGTTGCTCCCGGCAGGTTGGCCCGCCGATCTCCCCAGGTTCAAACTCCGTGCCCTCACGCACGCAGTACGAGCCGACGAGCTGATTCCCCGAGGTCCCGGTGTTCGGAACGAGATCGAGGCACTCGAATCCGGACGGACACTTGCAATAGCGCGCACCGTCGTCGGGACCGGCGCAGCGACACGAGCAATAGACCGCACGGTCCGCCGGGCGATCGAGGTCCCAAGCCTCGACGGGCACACCGACCGCGTCGGCGGCGGTGGTCCCGTCGGTTCCGGGGATTCGACAACGGGAAGGGTCGGTGACGGACAGATCGAGATCTCGTTCGGTCTGACCGGCTGGGCAGCTCACTCGGCCTTGGAAATGATTGACCAGGCAGAGCCTCGTCTCGCACTGGAACGAGCCACTCTCGACGTTGACTTCGAAGAGTGAGAAGCCGCCGAATGTCGACGCTACCTCCTCTTCCGGGACGCAAGGGTCGCCGACGCCGCCGCTTTCGCACGCCAGATTCACGACGAGAAAACAAACTGCTGCCCAAGGCGAATGTCGCACGCGCTCTCCTTTGCTCGAGGGCGCTACGAGCGTTCGTCCGCGCGCCGACCCATTGAATGAGTCGTTCGAGCGCCGGATTTCGAGCGGTGCTCTCGACGATTCGTCAGCTGCGCTGACGACGGCGCCGAGCAGCGACCGCGGCAAGCATCAGCGCCCAATAAGGATGCGGGCTCGGTCCTTCGCCCCCTGCCAGCCGACAACCGCAGCCGCCGGAATCCCCTCCGGTCGCGGTGGCACCACCCGCGCCACCGGTGCTACCTCCGGTGCCCGGCGCACCGCCAGAAGGTGCTCCGCCGGTCGAGCTTTGGCCTGCAGCACCCGCGGCACCGCCGGCGCCACCCATCCCCGGCGGCGGCGCGGGGCGCCCGTTCGGCGACACGTTGTCCATACCGTCGTTCGTGCTTTGCAACAGTCGACCCAACCAATAGGCAGCCCAGAACCCCCCAGCGGGATTGAGCCGATCGCCGCCACCACCGTTGACTCGATGCGGGTCCGATCGCCACTCGAAGTTGGACGGTGGGCGAATCGCCATCGGCAGCGGATCGACGGCGACACGGATGTCGTTCCACCCCAGCAACGGCGAAACGGCGATCGTCGAGCCGTCGATGGCGGTGCAAGAAAGCGCCGTAAGCTCCATCGGGTCGCAATTTTCTACGGCGTCGTTCCAGTGCGGCGCGCCCGGGTAGTCCTCGAGTGTCTCGAGAGCGTCGCTCACCGCGGTTTGCCCGGGTCCGCTCGTGCCCATCGCTCCGAAACCGGCATAGATGACGTCGAACAGGGATTGCTTCAGACCACGCGCCTCGCGGTCCTCGCCCGGGGCGTACAGCTGATTCTCGAGCACACGCCGAGCCTGCGCGGCGATCGTCGGGTCGGTTTCGTAGCGGAGGATTCCGTAGATGGCGACGAAGCCCATGTTGATGTTCGAGTAGTTGGTGTTCGTCCCCATGTAGGTGATCGCCCACTCCGCCTCGGCCAAATCCATGTAACCCCGAGCCGCGATCAGCTCGTCGTAGTAGAAACGACCGATCCGCTCGTCTCCAGTGATGTGAAACAGCGTTCGCATCGCGCCAAGGGCCATCACGGCGTTGAACGGATTGCCCGCCGTTTGCACGACGAGGCCCGGAATCAGCTCCTCGGCGCTCATGTCGTGAAAGCTCGTCGGCCTGCCGTCGGCATCGGTGAGCACGAGATCCGCCTCGGAGGCGCCCACACTGACTTTCTCGGTGAGCTTCAGGCCGATGGCACGAGCGTCCTCGACGAGGGTGTCGATCGCGGCGGTAGGGATCGTCGAATCGCCGGCGACCGCGTCGTACGCGGCGCCCAAGGCGAAGATGTAGCCGTCGACTTGATCCTTGCTCGTGTCGTCGAGCCAAATGAGAAACGGGAGCTCGCCAGAGTTGTCTTCCCGCCAGGTCGGCTCCTTGTCGACCGGCTGCGGATTACCGCTCGAATCGAACAGCGGAAGCGTGGCTGGCAGCATGCCCGGCAACGCCGGAGCGCCACTCTGCGGGCCCTTTCGCCGAATCCCGCGAGACATGACTCCGGGGACGCCGGTCACCTGGGTGTACCAATGCATGCCCTGCATCGCGGCCAAGAGGTCATCGCGAGCGCGATCCACCTCTGCCGCCGGTGCCCCCGAGTCCCGAAGATGCGCGTAGCGGAAAGCGTCGCCAGCCGCCGATGTGCCCCCGAACATGCCGAGGTCACCATGCTCGCCGTAGGCACGAAGCACGCTGTAGATGTGTTGACCGGACTGAGCTTCGAAGTCCCTCTGTCCCGACGCGACATACGCATCGATGATCCCACGGTTCGCCGCGGGCACGAACGCTTCGAGCCCCCAGCCGAGCGGTGCGGCCATGATCTCGTGAAGAACGCGGTCGTGGTCGTCGACCTTGGCCGCGAGCGCCGCATCGAAGCCGGCTTCGCCTGGAGCTGGAACGATCGATTGAGCCGCGGCTTGGGATGACACCAAGAGGCCCGTAGCCACCAAGAAGGTCTTAAGTCTCATCCGTGCATCGTATCGCCGAATGGCTCGCGGGTACATGCGAGCCCCGCGACGCCGAAACACTCAGGAATACATCGCTTCCCGGATTTCCCTCCACGTCACCATCCGGACGCCGGACTCCTTCACCGCGGCAACCACGTCCGGATGCGTCAGACACGCCAAGTCGTCGACCCGGTAGGTCGCGCCTTCGTCGTCGGGCCCAGCTTGGGCCGCAGCGCGCAGCTCGTCCGTGTCCTCCGCCACGTGCACGATGATCTGGGTGATTCCCGGTGTCAGCTCTTCGATGATCTTGACGTAATTTGCTCGCCGACCTTCGCCCGGAATCACATCCATGACGAGGCGGTCGACCGCGAATAGGCCCTTGGCCACGATCTCCTCCTCTGTCTCCTTGCTGATCTTCTGATAGTCCGCGTCGAACAGCGCGCGCACGCCAGTGTCGAGTCGTGGAAGCATGAATGGGATGCGCCACTCCTGGGCGAGCTTCACGTACACATCGAAGTACCTGGCGGCCGAAACCACCGCTTGCATGTGCATGTCGAGATGAGTCACGTCCACCCCGCGACTCGTCAAGAGATGGTACTGAGCCCGGAGCTCGGCCTCCATGTGAGCGGGATCCGCGTGGGCGGCGAACGGCTCTTCTTCCGGCCAGAGGTATCCCGAATCGTCGACGAGGGTGGGCACGTCTGCCACAGGAGCCACCGGCCCCCATCGGTAATGGCCCCACTCGGATGTCAGCGTCGAGTGCATGCCGATGTCGGCTTCGGGATGCGACACGGCATAGAAAATTGCCTCATTTCGCCACGGGCACGGCGCCATGATGCTCGCACTGTTGGCGATGCCCTTCTCCATCGCGATGATCGTGCCGGTGTTTTCGGCGTGGCACATGCCGAAGTCGTCGCAATGCACAATCAAAAGCCTGTCGTCGGGGCCGCAGCCCAGGCGTTCGGAGAACGACTTCGGAACGCTCATTCTTCCTTCTTGATTTCGCGCGGCTCCATCCAGGCGTCGCCGATCGGCAAGTAGACTTCGAGAACGAAGCTTATGTTGGGCTTGAGAATCAACGAGTTCTTGCCGGCCACAGGAAACCGCGCGGTGAACTGGAGCGACGCCGGTACATAGAGCGGAAAGAGCGGAATCGCCGTACCGACACCGATGGTGTGTAGCTCGCTCGCAGCGAAGAGCTCGAGCTCCCGCGTCAGCGCGGCAAACCGAAAATCTGCATCGTTGTTCCTGTCTTTGGGACGAACCGTGACGGCTTCCGCCCGTTGGAACTGCCAGCCGACCTGGATCGGAATCGGAATTCCGGGCTCGATGGTGACGCCTACCAGCGTGTCGACGTTGATGCCTGGTTCGACCTTGTAGGTCGAGCTCATGTCTTCGAGGTCGGGCAGAATGCTCGAGAGCTCGGCGTCAGCTCCGGCGTCGAAAGGCGGCGCGAGCGCGAAGTTGCAAAACTGCGCTCGCTCCGGCGTATTCGGAGCGATGCGTGCACAGTTGCGAACCGGGAGCCAAGTCGGCGCATCTCTTTCGTAGGCGAAACGATAGCCCGCGGTCACCTCGAAGTTGAAAATCACCCAAGGGAAGTCAGTGCCGCCGGGACGGACATCGAACACCTGAGTGGTGTTGGCGGTCCAAGCACCCAAGCCGCGGTCGAGCTCCGGCCCCAAGAGGAAGGTGAAGTCGTTGTCCGGATCGGCAGGGTGGCCCGTCGGCAGAAAAACTCTACCGACAGTAGCCGCGGAGAAGTGCTTGTTGCGTTTGTAGTTGTAGGAAGCACCGATGATGATGTCGCCGAGGTCGAACCCGCTGAACTTTTCTTTTGGTGCCGGGCGACCATTGTCTTCGATCGCCGCGATGATGCCCGCCCTCGTCAGCTCACCGATGGGGCGGCCGTTCTGCTCGCCGTTGAGCTCGAGCGTGGAATCGATTTTGGTGAACGGGAGCTCGATGAACACGTCGAGGGGATCGGTGATCCCGTAGCCGAACTGCAGCGTGTGGCCGGCCCCCTTGCCTTGCACATCCGGCTGTATCGTGAGCTCGTCTCCCGGCGAGGGGATGTCCGTCAGCTCGATCGGAGGCAGAAGAGGGATTTCATTGCCCTGGCCGTCGAAAAAAGTGTTGGCCTTCGCGGGGTTGTATTCGTAGCGAATCTTGAACACGCCCGCGGGGAGCTGCGTGGTGTTGCCCCAAAGCGGGAGCGAAAGCAGCTCCTCGAGCTTGCGGTCGAAGTAGGTCGTGTAGACGCCGCCACTCGGCTTGGGCGCGGCGGCTTTTTCCGGCGGCGCGGGGGGGCGCTTCGCTTCGGCCCCAGGAGCGCTCGGCGCGGCAGCGGCCGTTTCCGGCTCTTTCTTTTCCGGGGCAGGCGTCGGTGCAGGAGGAACGGGCGGCGGCGTGGCCGGAGGCTCTGGAGGGTCCGCTGGAGGCGGCGGCGGTGCGTCGGCCGGCGGTGCGTCCGGCGGCGGATCCGCTGGAGGACCGGGAGGCGGATCCGGCGCGGGATCGACGGGCTGGGCCCAAGCCGTGGTCCCGAGCGCGAGGGCGCCCGCAGTAAAGAGCGGAGCGAAAAGGCGGAAGGCTCTCATGGAGGTCCCCTCGAAGCGGTGAAAGCGGGGTCGAAAAGGCTGGGGTTCGGCCCGGGAACTTACCCTGCTTTTCCCACTCGTTACAATCGCCCGCCCCTTGCTAGGCTGTGGGCAGTCATGAAGAAACTATCGGAAGCTTGGACTTGGGTCGGTCGGGGGATTGTCCTGACGAGCGCGATGGCGCTCGGCATGGCGTCGGGTTGCGGAAGCAGCAGCGGCAACTCCGGCGAGAGCGAGGAGCAGCTCACCGGAACACCGTGCACGGGCAACGCCGCCTGCGGACCGGTCGGATGGTGCATGACGGCCGACAGCGTCGAGGAAGTCAGCGAAGGCGACATTCTCGTCACGGTTCCCGATGGTTACTGTTCGAAGCTCAACTGCAGAAAAGGCCTCGGTGAGAACGAGTGCGGCACCGGCGGCTACTGCTTCGACCTCCGACAGTACCTGCCGGACAATCCCATCGGGCTGTGCGGACTCGTGTGTGAGTCCGAAGCGGACTGCCGCGACGGATACATCTGCCACGATGGCTCTCTCGACCTAGACGGTCGCGTCATCTTCGAGCCTCTGCCGTTCAAGTCCTGCTTGCCCCCCGGACTCTTGTGCCTGTTGGACATCGCCAACCCGGACTGCCCGGACGCAGCGCCGCCTCTCGACGCGCTGGCGCCTGTCGACGGTGGCGCGGACGCGAGTCTCTGACGCGGCTCGGGAAGCCCGCCGTCAGTCGCGACGCCGGCGCAGTCGGCGCATGCCAAAGAGCCCGAAGCCCACGAGCAGGCCGCCGATCCAACCGAGCTTGGCTTGGCTAGTCGATCCGACGCGGCAACCACAACCGCCGTCGTCGCCCGACGTGCTGTCCGGCGCGATGCAGTGACCATCCTCGTCCACCGGTAGCGGACCTTGCTCGCCAATCAGGACGCCCTGGTCGAGCGGTACCTCGTAGTTACCCGTGTTGCGGTTGTCGTGGTGGTAGCTCTCCCAGGCAATCACGCTGTCGGTGGTCGCGTTCGTCTTCCAGGCGTAGAGGAAGCCGCTTCGGGACCCGACGACGAGCTCGAGCGAGTTGTCTCCGGTCAAGTCGCCGACCGCGGTGCTCGAGATGACCCACTGACCGGTGAACTTGGGGAAGCCCTCGGCCAGACGCCCGCAGGCGTCCGCTGCGTAGACGTAGTAGCCGCCGGTGCTGGTCACGACTTCGGGGTACCCGTCCCCGGTGAGATCGACGATCGAAGGGTTGTTGAAAAACGTGAACTCGTTCAACGGGAACGGGCTGCCGGGAAGCATTCTGCCCGACTTGCCGTCCCACATCGAAAGCAAGAATTGAGCGCGGTCACCGAGGGAGATGCTCGACAGAAGATTCTGCGCGAGGCTGAGCGAACCACCGCTGGTCGTGATGTCCGGCGTGCCGTCTTGATTGAGATCCCCAATCGACGGCTGGGAGAACAACGGGAACATGGTGTCCGGGGTGATGGCCTTCGAATCCGCACCGAAACGACTGGTCGGCGCGAGGCCCTTGGCGGCCTCGCCGGTGTCTTGGTCGACGCGGTCGGGCAAGGCGTTCGCCGGGGTCGCACCGAGGGTGTTCTGTGCGCCGGGATCACCGGGCAAAATGAGCGGGGCGCTCGCGTTGCCGTGCATCACACCGTGCGGCAAACCGTCTCCGGTGAAGTCCGCCGTGGCTGGGGACACCGTCGCGCCTTCGGCAACCACGGGGAACAGGTTGAAGCTGACCATGCTGATCGGCCAGTTCGGTAGGTACGGCGGATCGCCTGCGGCCATGCCACGGCCGTCGATGACGTAAAACGCACCGGCTCCACTGCCCGAACCGAGCTTTTCGTTCGAACCGACCAGGATGTCGGGAGTGCCGTCGTCGTTGAAGTCGGCCACGGCCGGCGTCGTGAGAATGCGATTGAACTCGTTCGAGCCTGCCCGCGTGAAGTGAACGCGCACCGGCCAGTTCGGCAGCAACGAGCCGTCGAGCTTGTAGATGTGGACGAATCCGTCGAACGCCGCCTGGATGATCTCGAACTGCCCGTCGCCGTCCATGTCTTCCAGCACCGGAGCACCGAACGCGCCACGAGTCATGCCCTTGGTGATGTCGACTGTCCCGCCCGTTTCGGTGCCCATGCAGAGCTCGCCGGTGTGATCGCGATCGAGCGGACACGACGGGATGTCCGGCAGGCGGACCGGCCACCCATTTCGAACCGTCCCGTCGGCGTTGAGCACGTAGATCGTGCCCGACAGCGTGGTGATGACGATTTCCGGTCGATCGTCGCCGTCCATGTCCCAGACGGCGGGTGTGCCGCCGAACGCTTCGCGGGTGATTTCGGTGTCGATGACGCCGTTGCGATACGCCGGGCCGTCGAGGTAGCTCGTGCGAGAAGCGTCGCCGTCGAGCCCGTCGAGCTTCTTCGACTTGAAGGGGAAACCCGGCAGCATCTCCGGTCGGCCACTGGCGAGCGAATAGGCATGCAGCGACCCCTCACCCGTCGCCTGAATGAGATCCCTGATCCCGTCGCCGTCGAGATCGGCGAGCTTGGGGCTCGACTCGAGGCTCGCGCCCATGTTGATCGGAAAACCGTCGACCAGGTCTGGATCTTCGTAGACGTGGTAGCTGCGTCGCAGCTCTCCGGGCACATCCCCGACGGGGTCGCCGTAGTGAGCAACCACCCGAACCCGCACGGTGATCGCGAAGTCGTTTTCGCCATCGGGACTGTCTGGGTCGCGCTCGTGCGTGGTGTCGATCGAGTCCACGTCCAGCATGGCCAAAGGCTCGGAGCCTCCGGTGACCTGGGTCCCTGGAACGTTGCTCATCTCGGTGATCGTGGTGAAGGCGTCATCGAGCGGTTGCACGCCCGGGGCCCACTCCACGACGTAGTCGTAGCTCCCGGCACGCGGGGCGCTGATGCTGCCCTCGATCGGCACGAGGTCGACCTTGTCGCGGTAGAGGATCTCGAACCAAATCGGCGACGTGATGTCGACTCGCGGCGGGATTTTTCCTTGCTTGACCCACTCGACCGAGGTGTTCGCGTTGACTCGACCGTAGCCAAAACGCTGGTCGAACCCCGGCTGCGAGAACTTGAAAATGCTGTCTGCCTCGCGGGACTCCGGCACGTCGATGTCGTCGGCGGTCATCATCGCGAGCTGCATCGCCTCGGACGCCGTCAGCGGCGGATCGAGGTTCACTTGCAGAGCCATCGAATAAGTGAGCCCGCTGATGCCGGCTTGGCGGCCAGCGCCTTCGCTCGAGCAACCGAGACCAGAGACGCTCAAGAAGTTCTGTGCACCGAAGTTCGTGCAGTTGTTGAACGCCAAGAAACTCGTCGCGCTAGTCGCGTCCTCCGACAGGCTCTGGAGCGCGATCGCGTGAACGGGCACGACGTGATTCGCGGTCGCCGGGAAGTTGTGATGCCGGGCGTTTTCGTCCGCCATGCTGCCGATGACGACGACATCGTTGTCCCAGGCGTAGTCCATGGCCTGCTGCGCGTATGGACTGAAGTCGATGGTTCCAAGCGCCTCTTGGACGACATTCGCGCCGATGTCGACGGCGTAGACGACCGCCTTGGCATAGTCCTGGGAGTCCGCGACGAAGCTGTCGCCAGCTCGAAGCGGAATGAAGCGACAGAGCGGACACACCCCAGCGTCGCCTTCGCCGTCGTTGGTTCTCGCGCTCGACCAGCTCGCCTCCTGCGTGCCGTGCAGGTACTGCGTGTCGTCGAACGGGTCGTTGTCGTTCTTGAAAAAGTCCCACCCCGAAATGTCGTCGGTATAGCCGTTCCCATCGTCGTCGACGCCGTCGGAGAAGTTGATGATGAGGTCGCTCGGATCCAGGATCCCGTTTCGGTTTGCGTCACCTAGCGGATTGTCAGCCGTCGCCGCGGGTTGGAGCGTCGGCGTGTCTGCGTAGTCGCGCACGTCGAAAATGCCATCGCCATTGCAGTCGAACCCGGCGAGCGTCCCCGTACCCCCGCACGGCGACATGTCGGTATTCAGCGGAGGATTGTTGACCAGCTCGCCCCGGTTGAGAAACGCCTTGATGGCAAGACCCAGAGACAAGTCCACACCATTGATGTTGACGTCCGCCCACTTGATGCCGGAATCCAGCACCGCGATGAGCACACGGTCGTCGCCGATCGTGTGCCGCCACGCGAGATCGACGCTCATGCCCGCAGCCATTTCTTCGGGTCGGGGCGGCGGCGCACCGGGGGAGCGGTCCGGGATGAACGAATAGAAAACCCACTGACCGCTGAAGCGATCGTTCGGGCGGCTCGCCGCCGTGTACCCGTAGAACTCGTCGCTGGGCCAGTTCTCGGGCAGCGCCATGTCCGCCGAGGTGAAGCTCTCGAGCGGAGGCCAAACGGCCAGCGCGGTGCCTGGGACCTCGAGGCACGTCACGCCGGCGCCGACGGCCAGCGCCATCGCGACGCGCCGCCGCCAGAGGCGACGACTGAGAAAACGAGAAGAAGAAGCGCGTGGGGACCGGGAAAGCGAATCGGACATTTAGCTGGGGCTAGAGTAGCATGAGCGGCCCCGCGTCAGGTTCCCCCCGGAGGGGGCTTGCGCCGGCAGGGCATCGGGGCTGCTCTTGCAATGGAAGCCGTTCAGGTTACGATCTTGACCATCCTTTCTGGTTCCCGCAGCGGCGCGCTGCTCGACGAGGACCGCCCCGTTTCGGCTATGGACCGCACCCATGTTTTCTGGAGACCGCACCCATGCTTTCTGGAGGTAGACGAATGATCGGTAAGAGGCTTGGGCTTTGCGGCCTGTTGATGGGCTCGTTGTTCTTGGTTGGTTGCGGCGGCGGAAGCAGCGACGATGGCGAACCCAAGACGCCGGACCCGGAAGTGGAAGGCCGCGTGCCGCCGCCGGATCCAGGCAGTCCCGCTGCAGACGGCACCACGGCGACCACCGTCGCGGTGTCGAAGGTTTTTCTCGGCGATTTCAACCCCGACGATACGCCCAACCCCAACTTCTGGAAAACGCTCGGGTACAACCTCGACGGCATTGACTCGAGTCCCAACGGCTCGAACCACTGCGAGCTTCGGCCCGGCGCCAACCCCGAGTTCATTCAAGGCGACGGCGCCGACGGGATCGACAACGGTTTCGGCGCAGAGGTGATGCGCATCATCACGTCCGTAGCCCCTGATGCCTCGCCGTCGCTCAACGCCTCGCTCTTGTCCGGAGACTTCTCGATCCTGCTTCACTTGGAGAATCTCGGCGATGCCAACACGCAGACCGGGATCACGTCACAGCTCTATGGTGGCGCGCTCTATCAAGATCCCGGCGTCTGCATGGGCGGCACCGCGGCGCCATGTCTCGACGGCACTGACGTGTGGCCGGTCTCGGCGGACAGCGTCAACGGCGGGAACGTCGACGATTCCACGGTGAAGTTCTCGACGTCCTACATGGTGGATGGCACCTGGGTGTCCGGCTCGAAGGGCGACATGATCTTGCGCGTCGCCATCGAGGGCGTGGTCGTGATCTTGAAGATCCGCGATGCCATCATCACGATGGATCTCGAGGGCCGCGGCACAGACGCCAGAGCGACAAACGGAGTCATCGCGGGTATCCTGCGTACCGACGAGCTGATCCAAGATCTGCGCGCGGTTGCCGGCAGCCTCGACGAATCGCTGTGCGAAGGCTCGACTTTCGACAGCATCGCGTCGCAGGTTCGCGCCGCGAGCGACATTCGCGGAGACGGGACCAACGGCGACGCGAGCCAACAGTGCGATGCGATCAGCATCGCGCTCGGTTTTCAAGCGATCGGCGTCACGCGGGGCGACGTCGCCCCACCGGTTCCGCCAGCCGACAACCCCTGCCCTATGTGAGCGGAGAGAATCGACATGCTGAAAAGCGTTGCCATTGGACTTGGGCTCGTTGCATCCGGCGCTCTCGTCGCCGCGGCCTGCAGCAGCAGTGGATCGGACGATGACGACGGGAGCGTGAATCGTCCCGGCCGCCCACCGGGCCCGAGCGCGAACGCGCCCGCCGCGAGCGGCCCCGGAATCGTTTTCGCCATGTCCAAGGTGTTCCTCGGGGATGCGACGCGCGATCTGGTGCAAACCAGCGACGCCTGGCAGGACTTCGGTTTCGATATCGACGAAGCCACCTGGGCCGAAGGCGACGAGGCTCACTGCACGCCGCAAGAGTTCTGGCCCGCGGACATGGTTCACCCCGACGGACCCAACGGCGAGGACAACTCGTTCGGCCGAAACATCCTTCCGATCATCGGGAGCCTCGCACCGACCCCATCAGAGAACATCACCCGCTCGATTTCCGAAGGTCAGGTGACCTTCATGCTCGTCCTGCCGAACCTCGGTCCCGAAGCAGACCAGAGCGAGGTGCAAGCGAACCTGCTCACCGGCGCGCGGCGCCTCTTCAACGGACAGGGTCCGGGGACAGTCTTCGACAGCGACGGCGGCATCGCCCTCGACGACGCCGGGCTGCCGATCGTTTGCCCGAACTGCGAGCCCCCGAACTTCGATGGCAACGACGATTGGCCAGTGGCTCACGAGAGCACGGTGGGCGGGGACGTGAACAATCCGGGCACGGTCTTTCAGGGGAGCTACGTCACCGGCGGCACGTTCGTGGCCAGAGCCTCGGGCATCGTGACGCTTCGTATTCCGATGCCGGGCGTCACCCTCGAGCTCAACGTGCGCGGCGCGGTCATTACCGGCGAGGTCGTGGACTTCGACACGAACCCGCGCATCATCAATGGCAATCTCGGCGGCTTCATGGCGACCGAAGACGTCATCGAGACGTTCAAGGCCGCCGCCTCGGCCCAGCTTCCGCCCGTCTGTGGCCCCGTGAGCCTGCTGTTGAAGCCCGTTCGGCAAGCGAGCGATACCCTGCTCGAAGGTCCGCAGGATCCCGAGAAGGAATGCGACGCGATCAGCATCGGCCTCGGCTTCGAAGCGCTGCCGGTCAAGGTCGGCGACGTCGCCGAC
>JAJDAH010000455.1 GCA_029261965.1 Polyangiaceae bacterium | reverse complement strand
TCGAAGCCGTCGAGGACGAGGCGTTCAGCACGCCCTCTCGGGGCACGCCCGAGCGCATTCAAGACGTGAAGGGTGATTTGCTCGCGCTTCGGCGGGCGGCAGTTCCCCTGCGGGATGCGGCAGCGGCCTTGGTGCGGAACGACAAACGATTCTTCACCGACGAAACAGTGATGTATCTGCGCGACTGCCACGACCACACGAACCAAGCGCTCGACGCCATCGAGCTCAATCGCGAGATCGTGAGCGGTCTGCTCGACGTCTACCTGTCGAGCATGAGCAACCGCATGAACGACGTCATGAAAATCCTGACCATCATGGCGACGATTTTCATTCCGCTCACGTTCATCGCCGGGGTGTACGGCATGAACTTCGACACGCGTGTCTCGGCCTGGAACATGCCGGAGCTCGCTTGGCCCCACGGCTATCCACTCGTGCTCGGCCTCATGGCGAGCATTGCCCTCCTGCTCGTCGGGTACTTCTATCGCAAGGGTTGGCTGTCGCGACCCGAGTGACCCGCGAAAACTGGGCGGACGGTTGTTTTTGCGGGCGCACCCGTTCAGCTCGTCCGCAAAATCGATCTCGACGGCTAGTTCGCCTCGCAGACGAAGGTGGTGCTCGGGTGCGTCGTCGTGCCGGCGCACACCGTGGCGTTCGAACAACCACACGTCCCGTTGTTGCAGACGTCGGAATTGAACGTGCAATCCGCGTTGTTCGCGCACTCGCACAGACCGGTCGTCGTGTTGCAAACCGAAACATTGGTACCAGCCGTGCACGCGGAGTCGTCCGTGCACTCGCACTGCCCCGTGCTGGCGTTACACGCCTCGCCCGTGCCGCAGCTGTCGGGCGAGTCGCTGCATCCGCAAAGTCCTGTGGTCGTGTCGCACTCGGAGAAGGGCGCAGCGCAATCCGTGTTGCTCTCGCACGCAGCGACGAGACACAAGCCGCCCGGTACCGGGCACTTCGCGGTATCGTTCACGCAAACGTCGATGTTGCCGGTCGTATCGGCGAGAGGCAGCGACTGTTCCGTGCTGAAGAAGCAGGAGCCTGAAGAGGGTGTCGCACAGTGGTTCGCCGCCATGAATACGACGCACCGGTCGCCGGAGACCGTGCAGTCCCCGTCGTTCGTGCACCCGGAGCTCGCAAAGCTCGACCTGATCACGCATTCGTTGTCGCTCATGCAACCGGGGCCAGGAAACTCGCAGCGATTGCTGATGCACTCGAAGCCTGGCAAGCAGTCGGAGGTCATCGTGCACCGCTCTCGACAGCGGTCGCCGGCCGGCATGCCGGCTGAGCCACCAGTGCCCGCGCCTGCACTGCCGCCGGTGCCGGCGCCCGCGCTCCCGCCAGTTCCGCCGCCACCGGCGCCGCCGGTGGCCATGCCGCCACCGCTTCCGCCGGTGGCCATGCCGCCGCCGCTTCCGCCGGTCGCGCCGCCTCCGGTTCCGCCAGTAGCCATGGCACCCGCAGCGCCACCGGTACCGTTGTTATTCGAGCTCGAGCTGTCGCTGCACGCGAAGGCGCCGAGCGCGACGAACGAAGTGAGGCTGAGAGTGGCGAGAACGAGATGTCGCATGAGTCCCTCCAGGGGGGTCTAAGGTAGGAGGGCTACTATACTACACGTGGGGGTGCCGCCAGTGTTGCGGCCAGGGAACGTCGTTCCATCGCTTGTCACGCCGACCGGAGAACCGGCCAAGCGCCGTGACACGTGCGTTTTCGCGCCATCAGCGAAGGAGAATCTCATGGAAGACGTCATCACCTATGGCCTGCTCGCGTTGTACGGCGCCTTCATCGTGCTCGACCTCGCCCGACCCGCCCGACGGTTTCCGCTGGTCCGGAGGTGGCGGGCGAAGGGACTGTTCTTCTTCGTTTCGAGCGTCGCGCTGAGCGTGATGTTGCCAACGCTGTGGGACGCGCACTTCGCCGAGTACCGGCTGATCGACGCCAGCGGCCTCGGCACCGTCGGTGGCGCCATCGTCGGGCTGCTGGCGCTTCAGCTCGGCATCTACTGGTGGCACCGAACGATGCACCGCACGGACTGGCTCTTTCGCCACTTTCATCAGATGCACCACAGCGCCGAGCGCGTGGACATTTTCGGCGCCTGGTACTTTCACCCGCTCGACGTCGCCGGTTTCGCGCTCATTGGCAGTCTGTCGCTGGTGCTGGTCGTGGGCGTGGCCCCGGAAGCAGCGATGATCGCGTCCGGATTCGCGACGTTCTGCACGATGTTCCAGCACACCAACCTCCGAACGCCGCGCTGGCTCGGCTACTTCATCACGAGACCAGAATCCCACTCGATCCACCACGAACGAGGAGTGCACGCCTACAACTACGCGGACATCCCGTTCTGGGACATCGTGTTCGGCACGTTCTGCAATCCGGCGACTTGGGACGGCGAAGCCGGCTTCTACGACGGCGCCTCGCACCGAGTCGCGGAGATGGCGATCGGTCGAGACGTGTCCGCGCCCGAAGAGCTCGAGCCGCCGCCGTCTTCGGTGCAGCCGCAGGTCGCCTGAGCGCCGCGCATGCCCCCTGACGTATCGTCGGAAGTCGCGACGATCGCATACGCCCCGAGCGCCCGGGTTCCCTCCGGGCGCTCGCGGGTTATCTTGCGCCACGCGATGACAAGCGGACCGCTAGTGGGTCGCCGCTCCGAGCTGGCGCAGCTCGACGCCGGGCTCGACGGCGCCCTCGGCGGCCGAGGGCGCTCGTTCTTGATCGCGGGCGAACCCGGGATCGGGAAAACTCGACTTGCCGACGAACTCGCCACGCGCGCGACCGGTCGCGGCTTCCATGCGTACTGGGGGCGGTGTTGGGAATCCGGTGGGGCGCCGCCCTACTGGCCGTGGACACAAGTTTTGCGAGAGCTGCTCGACGAACGCGGCCGCGAGTCCCTCGAGACGCTGCTGGGAGCCTCGGCCCACGAGCTCGCGCAACTGCTGCCGGATCTGCGTGACTTGGTCGACGACGTCGAGCCCGCCTCGGCCTTCGACCCGAGCCAAGCAAGATTTCGCCTGTTCGATGCCGTCAGCGGACTGCTCCGTCGTGCGTCGGACCAATCGCCGCTACTCATCGTCCTCGACGACGTCCATTCGGCGGACCGTCCGTCGCTCCTGCTTTTGCAGTTCGTCGCGCGAAACCTCCGACGGACCAAGGCCGTGCTCGCGGTCACCTATCGCGACGTGGAGGCGTTGCGCGACCCCGACGCGCGCACGGTGCTCGCCGACGTCGCTCGCGAAGGCGAAACGTTGAGCTTGCCACGACTCGGACGCCCCGAAGTCGGCGAGCTGGCTCGCAGCCGACTCGGGGCCGTCGAGGACGGCGCGATCGACCAACTGTTCGACATCACCGAAGGCAATCCACTTTTCGTCGACGAGATGCTGCGCCTCGGCCGTGGCGCACGCCACCAGGTGCCGCACGGCATCAACGAGGTCATCCGGCGGCGACTCGAGATGTTGTCCGCCGGCAGCCGGGACCTTCTGGCCAGAGCTGCGGCAGCGGGCCGAGAATTCGAGGTCGAGGTGGTTCGGCAAGCTCTCGGCGAGCGGGGCAGCGCTCTCGATGCCGCCGTCGCCGAAGCGCGGGATGCGGGCATCATCGAGCCGACGGGGCAAGCGACTCATCGGTTCTCGCACGTGCTCGTCCGGGACGCGCTCTACGGAGAAATGTCCGCAACCGAGCGCACCGCCACGCACCGAGACATCGCCGCGGTTCTCGAATCGGGCGCGGGCGACGGACCGGTCGCCGAAGTCGCGCACCACCTGCTCGAGGCCGAGACCGCAGACACGACTTCCCTTCTCGGCGCCGTGCAATCCGCGGCAACCGAAGCGAACGATCGTCTGGCCTACGAGGCAGCCATCGATCTGTACACCCGCGCGCTTCACCAGATCGGCCCCGAGCTCGAGCGCGAACGTGCCGAGCTCCACCTCGGTATGGCCGAGGCGCAGAGCCGCGCGGGCAGCGGAAATGCCAGTCGAAGAAGCAGCCAAGAAGCCGCACGAGTCGCGCGCGCGCTCGGAGACGCGCGGCTTTTGACACGGGCCGCGCTGGCCTACGGCACGTCGTTCCAGCTGTTTCACGTCGATCGCACGCTCGTCGAACTGCTCGAAACCGGCCTGAGCCAGCTCGGCGCGGAGGAGAGCACGCTGGTCGCTCGCGCCAAGGCTCGGCTCGCGGCCGCCTTGCAGCCCGCCACCGATCCCAACGGTCCGATGACCCTCGCCCGCGAAGCAATCGAGATGGCGCAGCGTCTAGGCAACGACGAAACCGAGCTCGACGTGCTGCATGCCGCGCTTTCGGCGCTCACGGACTTCGCCGACCCACGCGAACGGCGCAACCTCGGGGAACGAGCCCTTCGGCTGGCCGATGACCTCGGCGACAAACCCAAGGGACTGAGAGCGACGGCGCGCCTCGTCATCGACTGCCTCGAAGGCGACGACCTCACGGCTGCCGACACCTACATCGACGCCTATGAGCGGCGCGCGAACGAGTTCGCCCAATCCCATTACCACTGGCGCACGTTCTCTTTCCGCGCCGCGCGGGCCATGCTGGACGGTAGGTTCGAGGAGGCCGAAGCCTTCGCTGACCGCGCGGAGGAGCTCGCCACTGCCTCGTCCGATCCGAACGCGGCTCTCGCGCTCGGGCTGCAACCGATCGCGCGGCTGCGTACGGCGGACGACCGAGACGCCTTGTTGTCGTATGCGCCCAAAGCCGCCGCCGCGTTTGCGCAAGTGCCGGACGCGCCCGTGTGGCAGGCGCTGTGCTCGGCGATGATCCACGCGCGCGCCGGTCAGCACCATGCCGCTCGCGCCGCGCTCGACGGCTTGCCCGACGACCTCGGCGCCGCTGGAGCAGATCCCTTGGCCCTGGCGCTTCAGGGCGAGCCGGCCGCTCTCGTCGGGGACCGAGTGCGCGCACGACGGATCTACGAGCGTCTCGCCGAATGTCGTGATCGGAACCTATCGTGGGGCATGACCGGTATGGCCGGCGAGGGACCAATCACGTTCATTCTGGGACTTTTGGCCTCATCGCTCGGAGAGAGCGACGACGCGCGGAAGCACTACCAGAATGCGCTCGAACGCACCGAGGCCATGCCGCCTCATCGATGCCGTGCACTCTACGAGCTGGCGAAGCTCGAATTTGCCGAGGGCAATCGGCAGCGCGCCGGCGAGCTCGCGGCCGTGGCGGGGCAGATCGCTCGACGCCTCGGGATGAAAGCGTTGCTCGAAGAGATCGAGCAACTCGAAATCGCGCCGGCTGCTCGAGAGCAGACCGACGATGGCGAACAACCCGAGTTGAAACTAGACGGTGAAGTGTGGACGGTGCGCTTCAGTGGCGAGAGCTGCCAACTGAAGGACAGCAAGGGCTTGCGTATCCTAGCGGCGTTGCTGGCCGAGCCTGGTCGCGAATTTCACGCGATCGAGCTGGGCGCGCCGAGCGGCGCCGCCGACGTCGCGGGCGACTCGGGAGAGGTGCTCGATGAAGTCTCGAAACGCGCCTACCAAGCACGTGTCGACGAGCTCTCGCACGCAGTAGCCGAAGCCGAGCAGTTCAACGACCCTGCCCGCGCGGCGAAAGCCAAGGCCGAGCTCGAGTTTCTGGCCGACGAGCTATCGAGAGGGGTTGGACTCGGTGGGCGCCTCCGAAAAGCGGGATCCACCGCCGAGCGTGCGCGGGTCAACGTGCAACGAAGGCTGAAAGACGCCATCGGAAGGATCAGCCAGCAGTGCCCCAAGGCCGGAAGACACCTGACCCACGCGGTCCGTACGGGCGTCTTTTGCAGCTACGAGCCCGAGCGCGCCGGCTAAACCCCACCGATTTCGGCCGTGACTCCCGAGGGGGCTGGCGCGGATGGAACGATGTTCCACGCGCTGTCACGCCCCTCCCGAGAAACCGGGAGATCCACATGAGCCAAGCATCCACGCCCTCAGAAACTCAACAGAAACTGATTGATCGCCTCTTCCAGTCCACCATCGGCACGCTCGAGCTCTACAGTGTGTTTCTCGGCAAGCGACTCGGGCTCTATGGAGCCTTGGTCGACGGGGGCGCGGCCACCCCGGGCGAGCTTGCCCAGCGGGCGGGCATCGACGAGCGCTACGCCCGAGAATGGCTCGAACAGCAAGCGGTCGCGGGGCTGCTCATCGTCGACGACGAGAGCAAGGGCCAAACCCTCCGTCGGTACGCCGTGCCGGAAGAACACGTCGGGGTGCTCTTCGACACGGACCACTCGGCACACGTGGCGCCGTTTTCTCAAATGATCGCGGGCATCGGCTCCGCCCTGCCTCGGGTGGCCGAGGCGTATCGCACTGGAGCCGGAGTCCCGTACGAAGCGTATGGATCCGACTTTCGATGCGGCCAGGGAGGCATCAACCGCCCGGCGTTCACCGAGGACCTGCCCGAGCGGTGGATCCCGGCAATCACCGACATAGACGAGCGACTTCGAAATGACCCGCCCGCGCGAATAGCCGACGTGGGATGCGGCGAGGGGTGGTCGACCATCGCGCTTTCACGCGCGTATCCGAACGCGGAGGTCGTCGGCATCGACATCGACAGTCCCTCGATAAGCGCCGCCAAGGTCCATGCGCAGCACCAAGGCGCCTCCGCGCGATTCCGGTCAGGGGATGCGACCGCGCTCGCGGAATCCGGACCCTACGACGTCATCCTCGTGCTCGAAGCGCTTCACGACATGGCGCAACCCACCGAAGCCTTGGCGGCGTTCCGGCGAGCGCTGAACGAGGACGGATCCGTCATCGTCGTCGACGAGCGCGTCGCCAACGAGTTCACGGCGCCGGGAGACGACATCGAACGAATGATGTACGGCTGGAGCGTCGTGCATTGCCTGCCGGTTGCTCGCGCCGAGCAGCCGTCCGAGGCGCTCGGCACCGTGTTGCGAGCCGACATGCTCGTAGATTGCGCCACCCGCGCGGGATTCGGATCGGTCCAGGTGCTGCCCATCGAAAACGATCTCTTCCGCTTCTATCGCCTCCGGGCCGCATAGGACGGGGGGAGGCGCGGCGACTTCAGCGGACATCGACCGAGCTGCGGTAGACTCCCCTCGCCTTGCGATCCGCCCAGTCTTCTCGTTCGGCGCGAGCCGGTTTCGTCGGCCTAGTTGCCATCGCCTCGCTGACCAGTGGTCCCCTCGGGTGTCGATCCAAACCCGACAAACCACATCCGTCGGCCATTTCGGCGAGCGCCGCGGCCCGCACCCCGCCCAAGACCGGAGCCGTGGTCGTCGATCTTCGATCGCTCTTGCCCGGCGATCGGCTGCCCGCCCAGTCGTTGACCGTGGAGCTTCACCCGCTCGGCGTGACCAATAGCTGGTCCGCGGGATCGCCGGCACGCTTCGAGATCACCGACTTCTCGACGCCGGTGTCCGCGAAGGTCCGGGGCCAGTACTGGTACGATCGAGTGTCGGTCGGCGTGAAAGCTGGAGGAAGAGCACGCGTCGACCTGACGCTGTTGCCGAGCGCCGCGATACGATCGATTCAGCAGCGTCGGCCCGTAGAGGAAGCGCCGGCGATCCTCTACGCCGTCCCGAAGACGGTCAACGCACAGAACGCGGTCGTAGGACAGAACGCGGTCGAAGGACGGAACCAGACGGCATGGGGGTTCGTCTGGGCGCGGGCGGACTCGATTCAGAAACTGTTGCGGATACCCGAGGGAGACGCCGAGCGCCTCGCCGCGCTCCGCCGCGAATGGGCGCAACATTCGGATCTAGAGAAGGAGGGGCGCCGACTCGCCATCGTCCTGTTCGACAAGACCATGAACACGAAGGACCTCAGATCGATCGCGTCGACCTTGAGGCAGGTGATCGACGAGACCGACGCGGGTAAGAACCCGAAACCCACGTTGTCGTTCTCACCGCTGGAGTCATCGACCCTCCGCATCGAGTCGACGCGCCTCGCGACGCTGCGCCCGAGCGACCGGTTCGGGATCATCGGACATTTGACCGAGGCGGACGGCGCGCCGCGAAAGCCCGCTGCCCCGAAAGGTGACCGAAAAAAGATTTGGGGGAACGACGACGGAATGCTCGCGCAAATCGGAACGCTGAGCTCTCCCCCCGGGGTGTTCGACGCATCGTCACATCGGAGCTACCGCGCGATGAAGCGTGACGGGATGGTGAGCGGCCGACTCCCCAAGATCACTACCGGGCGCGTCCTCGTCGAGGGCAAGCTGCCGCGGGAAATCGTGCAGCGCATCGTCCGGCAGCGCCACGCTCAGCTGAGGCGCTGCTACGCGACCGGCCTGAAAGACAAGGCGACCCTGAAAGGTCGCATCGCGATTCGATTCACCATCGACGCCGCTGGAACGATCGTCAAGCCGTCGCTCGAGGCCTCGACTCTCGCGGACAAGAACGTGGAGACGTGCATCGTTCGCACGTTCGCATCGATGAAGTTCCCAGATCCGGAAAAAGGAAACGTCAGCGTCAGCTACGAACTCTTGCTCGAGGCTGGTTGATGACCGAGACTCGAGGTCACGCTAGAGACCGAGATCGATTTTGGGCTTCTTGGCCTTGGTCTCCGGTCGAGATGTTGGTTTCGAAGGTGGAGCTTGGGCAGCTGCTGCGGGTTTTTTCTTCGGCTGCACCGTAGCTTCGGTATCGCTTCCGCCATCGGTGGATTTTGCGGGCACCTCGAGATCGGCAACTTCATCGAAGGTGACCGGCGTCTTGTCGACGAGCACGCTCGCGGGCTCGCGGGCCTCGGCGGCGGCGGCCGGAGCGGGCTCGGTCGTTGCGGGCTCTTCCTTCTGCCGAACCAAGAGGACGATGGCCGCGGCGCATGCGATGACCACCGCCGCGATGAGACCCCATGGCATTCGGCGCCCGCCGGGCGGACTCGTCGACGGCGAAGCCGCTGTCGAGAAACTCTTGGCGGTCGTTGCGGGCAACGAACCTCTCTCCCCGCTTTCCTCGGACCCGGCTGCCGACACCGTGATGGCGCGCTTGTGGCTACCCGAAAGCTCGTTCGACGGCGACGGCGACTCGGACGGATGTTGTTCCACCGTCGCAGCCGTAGCGAAATCGTCCCCGGTCGACGGGATAGCTCCCCGGCGCAGTTGCTGAGCGCGAAGCGAGCGCGGGCCTTCGACGATCTCGAAGAGGTGGGCCGTGAGCTCCAGGACCGAACCGAACCTTTCGTCCACTACGCGCGCCGTGGCCTTGTCGAACCATTCGTCGAATCCCGCAGGCACGACCCCTTGTTCCGAGGGAACGGGCTTTTCGCCGACGGCCACAGCGAGAACCATTTCGGGCAAGGTGTCCGCCGTGAACGGGCGGGTCCCGAGGAGACACTCGTACACGATGACTCCGAGAGCCCACACATCCGAGCGGACGCCGATCTCTCCGCCGGCACCGAGCTGCTCGGGGCTCATGTAGAAAGGCGTCCCCATCAACGCACCGGTCACCGTGCGAGGAGAGCTCTCGGTGAGATCCTGGTGGATCTGTTTGGCGACCCCGAAGTCCAGCACCTTGACGACTTCGATGTCGCCCTCGTCGACGAGGAAAATGTTGTCGGGCTTCAAGTCGCGATGAATGATCCCGGCGTCGTGCGCCTTCGAGATCGCTCGAGCAACCTGCTGAAGCATCTCGGCGGTTTGCCCGGGGGTGAGCGGGCCGTTTCGGCGCAAACGCGCATCGAGTGACTCGCCGCGTAGCAACTCCATGACGATGTACGGGCGTTTGTCGAACACGCCGTAGTCCAGCATCTTGACCACGTGGGTACTGTGGAGGCCGGCCGCCGCCTGAGCCTCGAGCATGAATCGCGCTGACGATTGCTCGTCGTCTTCGACGTTCTTGATGATGAACTTGACGGCGACGTCGGACTTGAGCGAGAGGTGCTCGGCTTTCCAGACCGATCCCATGCCGCCTTCGCCTAGCTTCTCGCGTAGACGATACCGGCCATCGACGACGTATCCAGGCCCGATCTTCGGTGTCGTCTCGGCCACGTTGGTTGGCGAGGGTAGCCATCGCTAGAGGTTGTTACAAGCTGCTCAGCGAGCGCCCGCTTCGTCCGTGGTGTCGGGAAAAATCCCCATGACGGTGAAGTGGTCGGGGCGGACTTCGACTTCGATGCTTCCGACCAGGCCATGGACGGGATGCTCGGCGATGATTTCGACGCGGTCGCCCGGAGGAACGTTCGCGATGACGAAGCGCCCAACGCCGGCTTGGGTGGATTCGAGGCTCGGCTCGGGAACCTGATCGCGCGGGCGAAGGTACGCGACGGCCGTGCTTGCATCGGCGTTTGCGGCGCGGATCACCAAGCCAGGCGGTGGGCTGGCCTGGAGCCCCCGGCAGTCGAATACCTGACCAGCCACGTGCCCTCGAGTCGGATCGGGCGCCAATCCGCCGAGGGTGATGCCGAGCGAAAGCTCGAGGCCTGGTCGCTTGGCGGTGGGAACCTCCTGAACCTCCTCCCGAACGCGGTACGACGGACGGTCGCGGTACAAGAGCGTGGGCATGAAGTCGAGATCGACCGTCGCTGGCTGTCGAAAGAACACATAGCCATCGAAGGCGAAGTCGTTGAAGTCGAACAGCCCCGGCAGCGACACCGTGACGAGGCCATCGGCGTCCGTCGACTGCTCGTCCGCCGGCATTTGGCAACCAGGATCGATCCGGCGGCACGCCTGAGCCACGAGGTCGGCGATCCCGTTGTTCGGCGGCGCCACGAGACGATCGGCTACGCGAAACCTCTCGGTGACGACCTCTTGCTCGGGCGGTGGCCAATCGTAGCCCCCGATGCACTCGAAACGCTCACCCAGGCCGCACCTCGCGCGGCACCGATCGTTGGCGCAGTCCACCAAGCTGTCGTCCAGCTCTGCGGTCGACGGAGGAAGCGCCAGACAAGCATCGGTGTCCGCAGGGTTATCACTCACACTGAGGCACGCTACGCGTTCGATGCACGCCGGGTCGTTCGAGCAATCCGAGACGGATTCTCGACACTCGTCGGCCAGACACTCGGCGCACGCGCCGCCACCGAAGACGCCCTGCGCCGGCCCAATCTCGCCGCCGCAGGTTGCTCGAAAGCAGGCGAACAGGGCCGCGTTCGCGGGTCGTGTCTCCGTGGACACCGACGCGCAAGCCAGATCGCAACCGGTGTCGCCCGGCGCGCATTGTTCGAGGCACCTGAGGGCCCGAGTACAATCCTCGGAAGCGCCACACTCGCGAACGGTCGAGCTGCAACTTTCCTGCAACCTTCCCAGGCATTCGAGCGCCGGGTCCACCTCGCGATCCGGCAAGGTGCACTGGGTAGCGAACACGAGCGAGAACGCCAGCGCCGATCCGACCCGCTCGGTTGAAAGTGAGGAGGGCATGCTTTCTCAGAAGGCGCCGCGAATTTGGACGCGCGCGGCGCCCACGTGAAGCGTCGTCTGCGCGGCGGACTTCGAGCGAGGCGCCGTCAGGACGAGCGTCAACCCCGCCGCCGCTCCGATCGCCCCCACGACGAGTCCCGCCGTCGACATGAGGCGAAGTCGGTCGTACGTGTCGATGTCGCTAGCGACTTGTGGCGGACAACCCGCGTTCGTGCATCGCCGACCGAGCTCGTCGTCCTTCGCAATCGCCAGTCGACCGGTGATGCCTCCGAGCAAGAGGCCGGCCCCTCCCAAACTCAGGGTAGTCCAGCCAGCGATCCGATGCCCGCGACCGCTCGTCGTCGAAGGTGGCGGTCGGTCTTCGGCCGGAGAAGCGACTCGAGCAGGTGCCGGCGCCTCGGGCGCGGGAGAGGGCGCGGACGAGCTCTCGACCGGCGGCGCGGGCGCCCGTACTTCGAGGTCGAGCGAGACCTCACGCGTTTCACCCTCGGCGACCCGGACCGTGACCTCTCGAGACGACGCCGCTCCCCATTCGACGCGAATCACGTGCTCGCCCGGGTCGACGGGCCACGCAGCTCCGACGAGCGATTCCGGAACGACGCGACCGCCGACCTCGACCCGTGTCCCGGCCGGAGCGTTGCTCAGCCTAATCTCGAGTTTGGGGATCCGAAGCAAGAGCTCCACTCGTTCTTTCGCGGCCGCCGCCTGAGCCTCGGCTTGAATGGTGCGTCGCTGCCCCGTGCCGAAACGCTCGAGAGACAAGCGGGTCACGTCGTTGAATCTCTCGGCGGCGTCCACCAGCCGGCCGAGCTCTCGCATGCACCGCGCGGAATAGAGGCCGAGAGACGGGGCCTCGAGCACACCGTAAGCGCGCTCGAACTTTTCGAGAGCTGTGGCGAAGTCCCCGGCTTCGTAGGCCTCCACCGCTTCGTAACCAATCGCCCGAGCGGCGGCGCGAGCCGCGTTATCCGAGCCATCCGGCTGCGCGAACGCGGTCACGGTCAGCGCGAACGCACACACCAAAGCGGGAACAGCCACGAGTCGCATGCGCCTGGAGGATAAGTAGAACCAGCGCGGGGCCCAACTGCAATCGTCGGCGAGCGCGCCGAGCACATCTCACGAGCGGGTTCGACGAGGGCGCGTCACGGCGTGGTGCACACGTAGTCGAAGCCGTTCATCTCGCCGAAGCCCGTGCACGTGGTCGACGGGTCGCCGGCGTGGCACCCGATGCACGCGCTGTCGCGGCCGTCGACGACGATCGCCCCGTCGGCGCTGACCTCTTGCCAGTGCCAGTCGCCGTGCTCGGGATCGAAACCGGGCTCCTTCGCCATGGCCACCCAATGGTCGACGTCGGTCTCTTCGCATGCCGAACCCCCGTAGACCTCTTTGACGAGTACCGAGCCGGCGGGCATCGCCGTGGTGTCGGGGGATGCGAAGAGCTGCTCGAGCGCTCCGACGGCTTCGGGGCTCACCCAGACGGTGAATGCGCTGATGCCTGAATGCTCGCCGGGGCTCCGACACTCCCGGACGAGCTGATATCCAGCCGCCCTAAAATCCTTCGGGTAGATCGTCTCGTCCCCACCTGAATCGCCACAGCTCAACAGAATCGCCGCTACGAAACAAACGCGAGCGCGCCGGCTCACACGATCCGAAATCAACCGCCGGCCTCCGATGGCAATACGACACGAATGCAATGGTTGAGCGTGTCGGCGATGTAGAGAAGGCCCTGCTCGTCGACGCCGATCCCGTAGGGTGTATCGAGGTGCGCGGCGCCGGCGTCTCCGCCATCTCCGTCGTAGCCCGCGGACCCGCACCGACCAGCCACCGAGGAAATCATGCCGTCGGCGTCGATCCGACGAACACAATGGTTGCCTCGATCCGCCACGAAGATCGATCCGTCGGGACCTATTTCCACGTCGGTTGGTAGCTGCAGAGCGGCCTCGTTCGCGGGCCCACCATCGCCCGAAAATCCTGCTTCGCCCGTGCCGGCAATCGTCGTGATGATCTCCTCGTTCGGATCGCCGTCACCGATGACGCCGTCCGGCCCGGGCGAGACCTTTCTCACGACGTGGTTCCCGGTGTCGGCGATGTAAAGGCTTCCGTCGGGACCGAGCGCGATCTTGCCCTGAGGATCTGTTCCTTGACCGATGCTGTTGTTGAGCAAGGCCCCGGTCGCGGGACCACCATCGCCGACGTACCCGCGACCGCGACTGCACCCAAAACCCATCGACAAGGGGCAATCTCCAGCCACTGTGTCGATGATCCCGTCGGTGCCGAGCCGCCGGACGACCATGTTGGCCTGATCCGAAATGAATAGATTACCGAAGGGATCCCGCACCACACCGGATGGCAAGTCGAACGAAACCAGGTCCTGGTCTCCTTCGCGACAGGGCCCGCCGTCCCCCCGAAAGTTCCGCCCGCCGTTGCCGCAAACGTCGGAAACCAGGCCCTGCTCGAGATCCACGCGCTTGATTTTCGAGTTGTGCCACGCCGCCACCAGCATCCCCCCGGAGTCGTCGAAGGTGACGTCGGTCGGATGATTGAGCTGGGCAGCGGTCGCCGGGCACGACTCCCCGTCGGGAGTCGTTTCGCAGGCGTCACCCTCGGTGCCCGTCCCCACCACGAAAGCCACTTTGCCGTCTCGAACGACGCGAACTTTGTGGCCGTTCCAGTCGAGAATGTATAGCTCGCCGTTCGGCGCGACGACGACGTCCATTGGGGAATCGAAACGCGCCTCGAGCAGCTCGATGGGAGCACCACCGACGGGATCGGTCGCACGCTGTCCGGCGCCGGCGAAGGTCCCGATCTGTCCAGGCTCGAGGTCCTCGATGCTCGGGGTCGACGGGCTGCCGCCGCACCCGGCGAGCAGCAAAGCCCATGAGACGCACGCTGCTCGGTTCATTGCACGATCTTCCTGATTCGGTTGTTGCCCGTGTCGACCACGAAGAGATCCCCGGCGGGATCGAAGGCCAGACCATAGGGCCGCCGGAGCTGGGCCTGCACTGCCGGTCCGCCATCGCCGGCATCTCCCGCGGTGCCAGTCCCCGCCACGGTGTCGATGACGCCGGTGGCCGGATCGATTCGTCGGATGGCGTGGTTGTCGGTGTCAGCGACGTAGATTCTCCCGTCGGGGCCAATCTCGATGTCGTGCGGGTGGCGCAAGCGCGCCTCGGCCGCGGGACCGCCGTCGCCGGCGAACCCCTCTACGCCGCATTCGCCGGCAACTGTCGTGATGATTTCTTCGAGCGGGTCCCCGGCACCCAAAAGACCGTCCGCCCCGGGCGCCACTCGACGAACACAATGATTGAACGTGTCGGCGAGGTAGAGGTTGCCGTCGGCATCGAGGGCGAGGCCCGCACCCGGAGGCGGGTTATCCGCGCCACCCGCCTCGTTGTACGGGCTGAAGGCCACTTCCGATTCGGTCGCCGGCACATCCGCCCCGGCGAACCCCGATTCGGTGCGTGATCCGACGACGGTCGAGATCATGCGCGGGTTCTCGCCGACGATGCGCCGTACCCGATTGTTACGCTCGTCGGAGACGACGAGGGCACCGCTCGCGTCGAGCACGATGGAATCGGGAAAGTTCATCAATGCGTCGGCGGCTGGTCCGTCGTCCCCGGCAAACCCGGGTTTTTCCCGACCAGCAATGACCTCGACCACGGACTGGTCGAGATCGAATCGCTCGACCTTGTGGTTGTGCCACGCCGCAATGAACGCGACTTTTCCGTCGAACACGAGATCGGTCGGATGGTTGAGCCGAACCCGACTCGCGTCGGCGGGCTGGTCGAGAGGAACTTCGCAGTTGGCAGGATCTTCCGGCGTCTGACACGGCCAGTCGCCCGGCAATTCCGCGCCTAGAACCGTTTCGAGAATGCCGTCAGGGGAAACACGCCGGATCGCGTGATTGTTCCAGTCGACGATGTACCCCGATCCATCGGAGGCGAAGACGATCTCCATCGGTTGGTTCAGCCATGACTCGGTCCGATGATTTCCGTCGCCGTCATGCCCCTGCGTCCCGTCGCCGGCCCAGCCGGTGATGTCCCCAGGCTCGGGCTCACGCTCGGTGCCGCCACCGCAACCCGACAGCAGAGCGAGCGCAGCGACCGCGGCCGCACAGCGCCGCCCGATCACTCGACTATTTGCCGATCGCATCGATCACCTCCAACCGCCCTGCGGGAACCGGATCCCCCCGGCGAACCAGTGTGCCTCGCCCGAGCGGAGGGACGAGCACGTCGCCGCCAACTGCCCAAACGCTGCCGCCCGGGTCCACCCAGACCGCGTGAAATGCCACGTCGTTTTCGAGTCCCGTGTCTTCGCGCAACCACCCGCTCGCGTCGCGGCGGAGCACCGTGCCGTCTACACCCACCGCCCAACCGCCTTGGGCCGTGAGCCACACGCCGAATAGCTGACGAGTCGACGCTGGGGTCTCGACCGGCGCCCAGGCCCCCGAGCCATCGTGTTCGAGTAGCGTAGCGAGGTCGAACCCGCCGACGGCACACCAACGGTCCGGGCTCGCATGAACGGTGAAGAGCGGGTCCTGGCCTGTGGCCACCGCCGTGAGCGACGTCCCGTCGTAGTGGAGCGAAGTGCCAGTGCTGCCCACCATCCACACGTCGTCCGACCCCCGACCCCACACTTTGAAAAACGCGTCGCCCGAGATCTCCGGCGGCAGATCGATGTTCGTCCAGCCCGTCGCTCCGCGACGCCACACGAACGCTCCGGTTCCGCCTTCGAGATCGCCGCCTACGGCCCAAACATCATCCGGACCGGCGGCCCAGATCCCGAAAACCGTCCCTTGACTGGATGGAGTCGTTTGCGGACGAAAGACCGCATCTCGATATTCGAGGATCACACCGTCCGCCCCACCAACCAACACCGATCCGTCGGAAACCCCGTGGACCCACCACAGGTCGCCCGACGCGCTGGCTCGGAGCCGCGACCAATTCGATCCGTCGTAGCGCAGAACGAGCGGACCATCGCCATCGAGTGGATCGCTCCCGACCGCCCAAACGTCGCTTTCGTCCGAGCCCCAAATCGAAATCAGGGCCCCCTGAAGGCCCTGAAAGGTGGTGCTCCACGACGAGCCCGCGTCTACAGGATCCGTCTTGCCGTTTTCGCCGTCGCCGCAGCCGACCGCAACGAGCGCGCAGCCGCACGCACCGGCCGCGACCAGGCGGCCAAATCGCCCCAATGGGCGGGCAGACAGGAGCGAAGGGTTCGAGGCTTCCGGCATCGGCGTTCCGAGAACGATAGCGCATGCGCGGCGAAAGTCAGCGCCGGATCTCGACGAGCCAGTGAAGTCCGGCGTCCTCCCGACCGAGAGCGCGGCTCAGCGGTCTGGCGCGTCCTTTCTAGGCTTTCGCGCCTGGCGTCGTTGTTCTTGGCGGGCTTTGTCCATCGCCTTTGCCGCAGCTTTGAACCGGGGCATGAGCTTGTCGTTCGTTGCGTTTAGCTTGTCGATGAAGCTCGGCTCGAGAGCGCGGCGTTCGAGCACGTGGGCGTACAGGTCGTCGAAGGTCGACGTCAATTCGGGCTCTTCGTCGATTTCGAGCTTCTGTTGTCGACTCGAATCGTCCTGCGTGCGGACTTCGGGTTTGACGCCTTCGATGGCTTTCTTCGGATCCCCCTTGCCGAGCCACTCGAAGGCCTCGGTCACGACGCGGTCGGGCTCTCGAAGCGTGTTTTCGTAGGCGACGAGGTGCGCGGGGTAGCGGCGTATCGCCAAGTCGCTCACGAGCGAGAAGTTTTCCGCCCACCATTCCAGCACGGGGTCGACTCGTTCGGACGTGTACTCCACGGGTCGCGGCTTCTTCGCTCCGCCCTTTTCCGCGACTTTCGTGCGAGCGTCGTCGCCCATCGCATAGAGCCGCTTGAGCGAAGCATCGTACTCACGCCAGTGGCGCATCGTGCCGATCACCTTGTGCATGAACGCTCGGTCCGTCCGAATGAGACCCGGAATGAAGACCTTGACTGCGTAGTAGCGTGACTGGTGCGGGTCGATGTACGCGCCGGTTGCCGGATGCGGATTGGTCTCCCAGTAGATGCCCTTGCGGAGGATCGATTCGAAGAAACCCTCGGGATTCGCGCTGCGAATCGACTCACCCCAGGTGAGCGGAAACGCTTCCCCGATGACCGGCATGCCGGCGGCTTGCAGCAACTGCATCCACATCGACGTCCCGGAGCGCTTGGTTCCAGTAACGATGATCACTTCGCCCCCATTGGCCGCTTGCAACGTGCGTCGGCGTTCTGCTCCAGACCGACACGTTTTGGATGGCGGCCGCGGCCGGCGTGGGCATCGGCATTGTCGTCGGCGGGGTGTGGGCGCTTTCTGTTCGTTCCGCCGCCCTGCTCATTCTGGTGCCCCTACCAGCAATCGTGACCCCCGCGTGCGCCGGCGGACTCGGCCCCGAGCTTCGCGTCTTGCTCTCTGGGACGACGACGCTGACCGTTGCCGAAGCGGCCGCGCGTGACGTGGATAGCAAAGACACGATCGAGATTACCGACGGAGTCGCTCGCATCGATCAGATGGTCGTCTACTCGAGGAAGCTCGAGAACACGCGGCCCGGGATGTCGCATGACACGAGGTTTTTCGCGCCAGTCGGCCCGGCGGTTGGCGACACGCCGCCCTGGAAAGTTTGGTTCGCCTGCCACCGCTCCGTGGAGGTGGCGAATTCCGAAGCCGAGTGCACGAAGTTGCTACAGGCCAAACCGATGCTCGGCCGGTGGAAGGCGACCTGGGACCAGGAGCTCCGCACGGTGGCCAAGGAGCCGCTGCCGCCGGGACCGGGACCGCGGGTGTACGAGGTGCAAGACTCCCCGGGCGACGAGGCGCTCAGCAACCTCTTGTTCGTTGCCCTGTTGATGCTGTTGAATCTCGGGTCGTGCTTCTACGTGGTTTTTCTGGCACGCCGCTCATGACGGACCGGCGCCCAAGGTAGCTAGGCTCAGGCTAGCCATAGCTAGCCGCTTGTGGAAAAGGGCGATGACAATTCGGGCGCGCTCGGCACAGCTTGGCACACGGACATCGCGCCGAAATGCGGCCTCGAGAGCGAAAACGGGTCTGGCACTGTGCTGGCTAATGCAAGGCTTCGGAGTACTCGAAGCTCGACAACGGCTCCGTGCTGATGGAGTGCGTCATCGACGCACACGGTCGCTACATCGAATGCCTAGACTCGCTCAGCTGCAACGGTTTGACCGACTGCGGTCGTCAGCTCGACACGGCTCTGAGAGTTTGCGGACCCGAAGAAGCCCAGGTTCGTGAGACCTGTTTTCTCATCGATTGTCCGAGCGGCGAAGCCGTCCCCGCGGCTGCCCAATGCGACGGCGTCCAGGACTGCGCCGATGGTTTCGACGAGGCAAACTGTTTCGCCGGCGGTGGTAGCTGAGGAGGCTTGCGCTGGCGAGCCTAGCGGCGGCGCATCCGTACGCCGTGTAGGGGAGGCGACCTCACTTCGTGGAGTACACTCGCTTCTGCGCGCTAGCTCGCCGATAGCAGGCCTGTCAGCCTTTGGCTGATGAGGGTCTCGGCCTCGTTCATGATCCGATCGACGAGCTCCTTGCAGGTCGGAATGTCGTGGATGAGCCCAGCGACCATCCCACAGGACCAAGCGCCGGCGTCCATGTCCCCCTCGAGCATGATTCGGGGGTACACCCCGGCCACCTCTTCGAGGATGTCCTGAAACTGCAATTCTTTGCCGAGACGCTGCTCCTTTTCGAGCAGGCGTTCTACGGCGGCGTTGTTCAGTACTCGTTCGGTGTTTCGAAGTGGCCTCATGACGAGGCGGGTGTCGAGCTCGGACGCAGCCACGATGGCCTTCTTGACGTTGTCGTGCACGGGGGCCTCTTTGGTGGCGATGAAGCGCGTTCCCATGTTCATTCCTTCCGCTCCCATCGCGAGAGACGCGACGAGCGAACGCGCGTCAGCCATTCCTCCTGACGACACGAACGGTATCGTCAGCTCCTCTGCGGCGCGCGGCAGCAAGATCATGTTCGGGATGTCGTCTTCGCCCGGGTGCCCGCCGCATTCGAAGCCGTCCACTGAAACCGCGTCGCAGCCAATCTTCTGCGCCTTGAGTGAGTGCCGAACCGAGGTGCACTTGTGGATGATCTTGACCCCGGCCTCCTGAAGCCTAGGCAAGTGCTCCTGCGGGTTTCGGCCAGCCGTTTCCACGATTCGCACTCCGCCATCGAGGATGGCGTCGATGTAACCGGGGTAGTCGGGCGCGGTCACTGTCGGTAGGAACGTCAGGTTCACACCGAAAGGCTTGTCGGTCATCTCCTTGCAGCGCGCAATTTCCTTCGCCAGGTCTTGCGGGGTCTTTTGAGTCAGCCCGGTGATGATGCCGAGACCGCCCGCGTTCGAAACGGCCGACGCGAGCTCGGCGAATCCGACGTAGTGCATTCCGCCTTGGATGATTGGATGCTCGATTCCAAAAAGCTCGGTGATGCGTGTTTTCACGCGCTGTTCATAGGACGGCCACGGCGCCCCGACCAGAGTTCGAGGGGCTCGACGGAGATTTTGACCCAGCCTTCGCTCGAGAGCTGGCTGTTCTCCCAAGCGCCGTTTCGGAGAAAGAGCAGACCGATCGAGCCGGGGCTCCTATTCGCGGGTCAAACCGAGTACAGCTTTGCGAGTAATTGTCGCAATTCGCCCCGCTCCGCCCCGGCGCGTTGGGCGACCCAACCCGACTCGACTCGACTCTCTCGACTCGAGCCGCGAGCGATGCGATACCCGGCGGTCGATGACCAGGACGGTCGCGATTTTCGCTTTCGCGGTAGCTTGTTTGGCCACGTCGGTCGCCAGCGGAGCCTCGGGGGTCCAGCTCGTCCCGCAGCTGTCGAGTGCAGAGGGCTTGCGGGTTTCGATTTCGCCGGATCGCAAGTGGGCAGTCACCGCGCACGACGTTCGGCTCTCCATTTGGGACCTCGAGCGCGGCATTCTTCTGCGCACGCTCGGCAGCCGCGCGCAGCCACTCGGCTGGCCGCTGGCGATATCACCCACCGGACCAAAAGTGGTCCTGAATCGAGCACCGCTGTGGATCTACGACTTCGAGACCGGCAAGCATCGCGAGCTCGAAATCGGCAAGCTGGTCCCGAGAACAGCAGCCTACTCGCCCGACGGCACGAGGCTCGGGGTGGTCGCCCACACGAGCGGGAAATTCGACGAGCGGTTCGTGCTCGTGGTCGAGGTCGACAGCGGTCGGCGCCTGAGCAAGACCGAGGTCCCGGGCGCTCAGGGCATCGCTTTTCGTGATCGAGACCGCCTTCTCGTCGCGAGCGGAAAGCTCGAGGTGATGGACGCCAGCTCGGGCAAGGTCGTCGGGCGGCTCGACCCCGGCGTCGCCGAGCGACACAGCATCTACGACGTGGAGGTCTCGCCCGACGGGCTGCGAGCCATTTCGGATCTCGCCGTGGCCGAGAAGTCGAAGAACGCGGGATCTCCGCACTTCGCGCTGCTCTGGAACCTCGAGACCGGAAAACTGATCTCACGCGTCGAACGCCACGTCGTCAAGGGAATGTCCAGTTGCTGCGACGTGCCTCTCGCGTTCTCGCCGGATGGGAAGCTCGCGGCGACGGCGTTCGGTAGCCCCAGGAGCGGCGTCAAAGTCGTCGACGTCGAGACCGGCCGGGTTCGGGCCAGCTTCGATCTGCAGAGCAACGGCATCGCCTTCACCGGCGATGGGCAGCGCGTCGTCGGCCTGTACCGTAAGCCCGAGTATCGCGACGTGGCGACGGGCGCCGCCCATCGACCCGCTTTTGCTCGGCTGCGGCCCGTGCGTAGCGCCCGCCTGAGCCCGGACGGCGCCCGCGCGTTCGTCGTCCACGAGCGCACGATCACGTCCTGGAGCATTCGCGACCTCCGACTCGAGTGGTCGAGAGAGCTCGAAGGCAAGCAGCGCGACTCTCTGCGCGGCCTCAGCTTGTCTGCCGATCAGCGCTCGCTCGCCGCCATCGTCGGTGAATCCGTCGAGCTCGTCGACGCGAAAACGGGCGAGCGGCGCCATCGATGGACGCTGTCGCCTGCCGAGCCGCGGCGCACGATGTTCCGCGCCAACGAGCTGTGGATCTTCGGAGACGGTCCGTTCGGCCGCATGGCGCGTGGGTACTCCCTCGAGACAGGTGAGCCGATCGCCGGCGTCGACGGAAAAAAGCTCGAGCCACCGCGCGCGCGCCACCGGGGAGACCGGTTTCAGGTGACCGACCCCACCACCGGAACGGTTTCACATTATCCGATCAAGAAATCGAAGAAGGGTCTTTCCATGCCGTTCGCGACGCCGACAGTGCTCGCGTCCGGCAAGCTGCTGGCGGCCCTTGGGCATCGGCTCTTTTTGTTCGATCTTCGATCCAAAAAACTGCTCGCGAAACACACCGAGAAGAGCCTCGGCGTGAGCATGAACGACATCTTCAGCACCGCCGCTTCGCCCGATGGCAAGCGCATTGCGATCGGGACGCTCGACGGATCCATCAAGTTGCTCGACGGATCCACGCTGAAGGTGCAGCACGAAACCGAGTCGAGCAGCGTCGTCACCCAGACTCTCTCCTTCGACGACGAGGGCAAGCTGCTGCTCGCCGCGGGAAGCGACGGGGTAGCGCGGGTCTACCGTGTACGAAGCCACGAGCGCATCTCTCTCGTGAGCGATGGTCGAGAGTGGGTCATCTACAGCGACGACGGGTACTTCACCGCGTCGCGCGACGGTGGAAGGCTCCTCATCGCGAGCCACGGCCTGCGCGGCTATCGGGTCGATCAGCTCGCGGCACAGCGCAACCGTCCCGACCTCTTGTTCGAACGACTGGGATTCGGACCGCCCGAGCGAGTGGCGCACTTCGAAGCGCAGTACCAAAAGCGCCTCCGACGACTCGGAGTGAGCGAGACCGCGCTCGGCCAGGCGCTCGAAAGCGCGCCGACGGTGCGATTCGTTTCACTCGAGCAGAAGGGCAAGCTCGCCGAGCTCGAGATCGAGGCCGCGGCAGCCGCGGGGCTCAAGAGCTACAACGTGTTCGTCAACGACGTGCCGCTGTTCGCGCGTGAAGGGAAACCGCTCACCGGGAGCAAAAAGCGCGCACGCGAGTCGATCGAGCTCGGGGCGGGGATCAACAAGATCGAGGTTTCCGTCACCGACGGCGCTGGCATCGAGTCGTTTCGACCGTTTCGTGTGCTCGAGCATGGCAAGAAGCCGGTGACAGACCTCTACTTCCTCGGTTTCGGAGTCTCTCGCTACGCCAACGAGAAGTACAACCTCGCCTACCCGCACAAGGACGTGCTCGACCTGGCAGACGTGCTGCGGCAAGCCAAGGCTCACTTCGGCCAGGTGCACGTCAAGACTCTCATCGACCAAGAGGTCACCGCCACTGCCATCGCCAACGCGAAGCCCTGGTTGGCTCAGGCGAAGGTCGACGACACGGTGGTGCTCTTCGTTGCCGGCCACGGCGTGCACACTCGCGACGCTTCCGCGGACTACTACTACGTGACTCACGACACCCGAATCGACAGGCTCCGGCAAACCGGAGCCAGCTTCGAGCTCATCGAGTCGCTTCTCGTCGGCATCGGGCCACGCAACAAGCTGTTTCTGCTCGACACGTGCGAGTCCGGCGAGCGCGATCCGGAGGAGGAAGAGCGACTCGTCGTAGCGCCCGGCAGCCGCGGGCTTCGAGCGAGAACGACCCGGGCGCTCGTGCTCGAGCAACCGGCCACCCCAGCTGCTGCGGGAAAGAAGCCCGAGCAGCGGAGCTTCCTCTTCGAAGACGAGCGCTACATCGACAACGACCTCCGCCGTCGGTCGGGCGCGATCGTTCTCTCGTCGTCACGAGGCTCGGAGCTGTCGTGGGAGAAGGACGAGATCAAGAACGGCGTCTTCACCGAAGCGCTGCTCGATGCTCTCACCGGACCGGGCGCCGACGACGACGCCGATGGTCTCGTGTCGAGCGACGAGCTGCGACGCTTCGTTACCGAGACGGTATCGAAAGCCACCGGCAACGCGCAGCACCCCACCGTCGACCGAGACAACTTGACCGCGAACATTCAGCTACCCGTCGTCGCCTCGGCTCGCTCGATCCTGAACCGAGCCGACGTTGGCACGAAGGCCCCCGAGCCGAGCCCCGCGGCGCAGAGCCCCGCGCCGCCGCCGGCAAGAACCCCGCACGGGTGCGGATGCCGAGCCGCCCCGGCGAACATCGCCGGCAGCTCGTTGCTCACGCTGCTCGCGCTCGCGGGGCTAATACGCCGTCGGCGCCACCGCTCGCGTGCGTGAGCGGAGTTTTCTCGGATGACGAACATGGCCAAGAGAGTCACTGCTTCTTCTTGAACCCAAGCTCGAATGCGGCTCTGACTTTCTCGACGACGTTTTCGTCGAGATTCCATCGGGGCGGGCCCGTGGACATCCAACTCGCGAGGTCGAGCTCGTCGAAGAACGAGGTGACAATGTCGCGATGCCGTTCTTTGCATATCTTCGCCATATCGATGCCGATCAAGAACGCGCCCGCTTCCGTGAATTCGATCTCGACATCGACCCCGCCGGTCCATCGGCGTTCGTCGTCCTCGCGTACATAAGTTTCGAATAGGTGTGCGAGATCGCGAATGTCGCGGTTCGTGCGCGCTCTGCGGTCGAGCCACGCCTGCATTTTCAACAGAGCAAGCGCCGGTGCCGATGGGAGGTCGACCGTCAAGTCATCGGCCACCGAAACGTGCGTCGACTGCTCGAAGGCCAGATCGAAGCCAGAGAGGTTCATTATCCGCCCATCCGACCACTCGATGGACCCGGCGTCCAGAAGGTTCCTACCAGTAGGCACGAGGTCGACGAGCAGGCCGTTGCGGGCAGTGAATCGCTGGAGCTGCTTCGCGTCTCGCTTCCAGCCGAAACACCTTTCCAGGTCGCCGGGAATTTCCGGCATGTCCACCGCGACTGCGAAATCGATGTCTTTCGTGTCGCGGTACGACATGTCGATGTGCTGTGCGAGCGCCTGCGCGCCAACCAGCATCACCCGTCGATCGGGCCAGGCGAGACGGAGGTCGCGGAGGACCTCGATCTGTGCCGCGCTCAACGCGCCCACTGGACCTCCAGGACGCGTTCACGGAGCAGGTGGGCGAGGTCGTGCGCGCGGTCGTCGATGCTCGCCATCAATTCGGCGTAGACGAGCAGCGGATGTACGCATTCGCGGTGATCTCCCTCGAGCGAGATCGGTCCTGGAGCTCGAAGAATCACCAGCGGCCCTCGAGGATCCCGGAGCGCCTGTAGGCGTTCTTCGAGGTTTGAAGGTGGCTCAACCATGTGGATAGTCGTCGTCTGACCCCGATAGTGGCCAACGAGTCGATTTCCCGCCGCCGCCCCGCCCCAGCGCCACATGGGCTCGGTTCGAAGCCGCTCCGCTATCCACGCTTCCAACGCACCTACGTCGTCGTGTTTCGTTCGGTACGAGCCCACGAGCAGTGCGGGTCGAAGTGTTGCGGCGTATCCCGCGAGCCAGAATTCGACGAGTCGAACACGTCGCGATACGATCCACTCGTAGTGGTTTCGGCGTCGCGTCAAGTAACCTTCGTCGATCAGGCGATGCCGCATGTCGTTGACCGTCTGTCGGCTGACGCCGCCATGCGTAGCGATTGCGCGAACGGAGGCGTTGAGGAGACTTGGCTCCGCGAGCAATGTGAACAGCGCTTGGTAGCCTGCCGCTCGAACACCATGCCCGCGCTGCACTCGTTCTGCTCGAGGGACCGTGCGACCTTGCGTGCGTGCGACGAGCTTGTCGTGGATGTTCAAATAGAGATTGCCGCGCTCGTCGACGAAATTTTGGCCACTGGCAACCATTCTTTCGCCTAGTGGTCTGCCCACCAGGCGAGCGAAAAGGATCCAAGACTCGCGGGAGGTTCGCGTCCGTTCGACGAAGGAATCGACAATCTCTCGGGTCAGGTGCGTTCGTTTGAGCTCGACGCAAAAATGCTTCGTCCCGACCGGGGTCTTGATGACGAGAACTCCGTCCGGTTCCGGGTAGACATCCCGCGCAACTTTAGTACGTACGTCTGCTCGGCGGACGAACGGAATGTCTCTCAAGTGACGAAGATAACTCGAGAAAACTCCGCTGCCCGTCAGTGATGGCGGATTCACTGTCAGCTAAATTAGCATGTCAGTTAGTAACCGTCAAACGATAAGCCGGCCGCTCGCGGCTCAGTGTCGCGCCGGTCCGCAAAAACGCGATGGCGACGTCCGCTGCGTCCCGACGGCCGTGAAATGCTCGTGCTCGCAAGACACCCAGGATGTCCGTGGGAGATCTTGGTCGCGAACCGCGCCGGCGACCGGCGAGATGGACCCGATCGGACGCGTCGCCGCTGAAGCACGCGATGTTGAAGCGGAAAATTCTAGGCTCCGTGGTGTTGGTGCAGGTCTTCTTGGTCGCGTGTGGCGGTGATGGCGGATCCGATGTGACTTTTCCGCATGCCTCAGCGCCCTCGAAGAGCCGGTTTGCTCGGCCCAGGGGGGCGTCAATTTTCCGGGGGCTTGCCGAACATAGATCGCGCCGTAGACGAATCCAGCTTTCAGGTGCTTGCACCGTACCGCGCCAAAAGGTGTCGACCGCAGCCGCGACGCGAAGCTCTCTCTCGGCTTCGTCAGGCGGCGTGGTGATGCCCATGACGACCTTGAGCTAAATGTGACCGGCGATCGTGCCAAGGAAGTGTTCGCACGCCAGTTGAGCGTCTTCGAAGTCGAGCTCGCCGCGGGCACGACGGCTACAAAATGAACTCGGCGAAGACGCCGTAAGCGTTTGCCGGTCCACTTTCCCACAACGCTTTTGCCAGGTCCGGAAACCGGTTCGCTTCACCGATGGCGAGCCGCAACATTTCGACCGCCGGTTCTCCGACCACCACGTCGAGTCAGTCGGGCGCTCTGCTTCATGCCCAGCAGAGCCAAGCGGCAGCGCTGTTTGCCGCGGGTGGGCCGCCCGCGATGGACAAGCTCAACGCGATTTGTTCGGAAGTTGGAGTGACGTTGCTCGGGCCACCGCTTGGCACGACGTGATCCTCGTCAGCCTGTAGACTCGAGAGCGAGTCCGTATGACCCTTCGTTTCTGGATCGCCTGGCTTCCAATCGTGCTCGCGGGCTGTGCGGAGCCCCACGTCCCGCTGCCGGATGGCGCAGACGAGCTCGACCGGAACATCGTACTCGCCCTCGAGGACGCCGCCGTGCCGGGCGCCCAGGTGGCGCTCGTGCGAAACGGGGACGTCGCGCTCGCTCGCGCCTACGGCTACGCGGACACTCGCACCGAGCGTCTGAACGACAACCACACGCGATTCATGGCCGCCTCGGTTTCGAAGCTGGTGACGGGAGTCGCGGTGCTGCAACTCGCACAAGAGGGCCGCCTCGACTTGGACGCGGATCTCTCCGCGATCCTACCAATGGAGCTCGAACATCCCGAGCACCCCGCAATACCGCTCACTGCCCGCCAGCTCCTCGGTCACGCCACGAGCGTTCGCGACAATTGGGATGTGCTCGGTGCGCTCTACACCCCTCATGACCCGGTCGTGGATCTCGAAACGTTCGTGCGGGGCTATTTCCTCGAAGGCGGCGAGTACCACCACGCCAGAAAGAATTGGCGCTCGGCCACTCCGGGCTCGGTGTTCGAGTACAGCAACGTCGGGTTTACCCTGCTCGGTTACGTGGTCGAAGTCGTCGACGGCCGCTCGTTCGACCAGTATTGCCAGGAAGAGATCTTTGCACCGACCGGCATGAGCGAGACCACGTGGTTTTTCGACGCTCTCACCAAAGACGAGCTCGCCGTGCCGACCGAATGGGCACGCGGATTCATCCCCCTCGACCACTACGGTTTCGTCGACTATCCGAGCGGCTCGCTCCGCACGACGGCAACCGACCTCGGGCGTTTCGCCCTCGCGCTACTAGAGCCCGACCAGCTTCTTCCCGAGGCGGCCATCGCTGAGGCCTGGCAGATCGCCTTTCCGGATCTCGAGCCCAGTCAGGGGTTGGCTTTCGCTTGGTGGAAGCTCGATGCAGTGGATGTGGTCGGGCACGATGGCGGAGAAAACGGAGTCTCCGCGGAGCTCGTCCTCCGGCCTTCCCGCGGAGATGCGGCCGTCGTGCTGCTCAACGGCGACGCCAGCGCGAAGGATCTCGCTCAGCTCGAGCGCCTGCTCTTCGAGAGCCGCTGACTACGGCGCGATCGCCGGGCTGGGCTCCGACTTCGTTCTCCCTTGGGCCGACCCGGACGAGCACGCGAGCCGTATGTCCGGGGTCTCAGGGCGCAACGAACGACCGTTCGAACCCTGCGCCGTGACCCTCGACGGAGCCGAGCTTCCTCCGACAGACTGGTCATACGACGATCAGACCGGCGTATTGAGAGTGGAGTTCACGACGGCGAGCGGTCGGTTGGTGGCTCGCGGGTGCTAGGCGACTGCTCGGCCCGTCGGATTGGGCACCGTCAGTTGAGCGCACGGTCGAGCTCGTCGCGGCGGTCCGCGTCGACGATGACAACGATGGAGTCCCCGGCGTCGTTGCACGGTGTCGCCGACGGAGCCGCAAGCAGGGAGACTTCGCATCGAGTCGGCGGGCGCGGAAGCTGTGCCACGCTCGGCGAGGGGAAGCATGTGCCCCAAAATGTGAGTCAGCGTTACATTTCGGGGGGCATGGGGAGCCATGGGGGTCGAAATTAGACGTTCCGTCCTATTTCGGGCGGGATGCTTGCCGAAGGTCGGCATTCGACGCTCAAGGTCACTCCCGTCAGAGTGTGCAGCCCGCTTTACAGGTCTGGTACCGAGCGGTGAGCGGTGTGCAGCGCAGTGAACAGCGGCGCCAGAAGCAGCTCGAAAAACAGGACAAAGCGGTCGGCACGGTCTCTGCAATGACCTCGTCTCGGAGGACATGACGATGAGCAACCTACTCGACCGCGGAACGATGGCATTGCTGATGGCGGGCGCGACCGCGCTCGTGAACGTTGCCTGCGTGGGCGCGCCGGCGAGCGAAGCCGACATTGCGGCGATGGACGACGTGGCCGAGGACGACGTCGCCGAGTCGAGTCAGAATCTGAGGGTTCCGGAGGTTCTGCCGATGCCTACCGAGCCTACCGACCAGAACACGAACGTTGGGGACTTCGATCCCGGCGCGAGCTGGCTCGCCACGTGTCTCACGTTGCCGGAAGAGACGGCGGACGCCTGCGCCTCGCCTCAATCCGATTGCATCGGCGAGTACGTGTGGGCGACCGGCGACATCGACGCCTGCACGTTGCACGACTCGCCCTCGCAATGCGCGACGGCGACGGCCATCGAGCGTTTCGACTTCGGTGCTTGTCAGAACGACGAGTTCTTTCCCGACACGCACGTGCTCGTCGAGGTCATCGAGACCGAGCTCGGCTACCGCTTCGACGAGGGGGCCGACAAGGGGCGCTTCGCGTGCGAGCTCGAGCTGATTCGGCACCACGGAAAGAGCGAGCTCTGCGCGTCGCTGCCCATGGACTTTTCCGGTGGGCAGGACTGCGAGTCCTACGTGAACGATTTCGCAACTGGGCTCGGCGGAAGCTTCCAGCTTACCAAGGGCCGGTGCCCTGACTGAAAGCGATCGCCAGAATCGTGACCGAGAACCGTGGTAGGGGCTCGAGCATGAGCGAAGACCTGACGAGGCCAGTCGGGGACTGCCTCTGGACCATCGACGGCGACCGGGTGCGCATGCTCGGAATTCCCTTCGGGACTCGTATGACGGTGGTGCGTCTCGGCGACGACCGATTGTGGATCCATTCTCCAGTCAAACCTAGCGATGAGCGGTTTCGCGCGGTCGAGAGTTTGGGCGACGTGGGACACGTCATCGCGCCCAACAAGCTCCACCACCTCTTCGTCGCGCCCTGGGCAGAGCGATTCTCGTCGGCGAGGACATGGGCAGACCCAGCCCTTCAGCGGCGCCGTTCGGACCTGCACTTCGATGGCACGCTCGACGATGAGGCACCTGCAGCGTGGAAGGACGACATCGACCAGGTGTGGTTTAGAGGCAGCAACGTGCTTTCAGAGATGGTGTTCTTCCACCGAAAGTCGCGAACGCTCATCGTGACCGACATCATCCAGAACCACGAGCCAGAAGAGGACACGTGGTTCTGGCGCGGAGTGAAGCGTCTCAACGGCATCCTCGCTCCGGACGGGGGGGCCCCACGTGATTGGCGGCTTACCGTGCGCGATCGCGACGCCGCGCGACGTGCCCGTGATGTTCTCCTCGGGTGGGACATCGAGCGACTGGTCCTCTCTCATGGCCGCTGCATCGAGCACGACGCCCACGCCTTCGTGCGGCGAGCGTTCGAGTGGGTCGGCCAGACCGCGTAACGAGTCTAGTCGTGACACAGTCATCGTGAACGACGTCCCTGCCCGCGCTCATCTCGGTTCATCGACGAGGTCGGCGTCTTACTCGACCTCGTCGATCGCGACGCCGTATTCTGCATGTCCTCCAGGAGGGACCGTGGGGGGCATCCTCGTGCGATCGGCGTTTCCCTAGCCTCCTAAAACGCAGCGAGGTTCAGGACCGTCGTCGCTGATTCACGATCTGTCCGTCGCCCAATCGACCCGACGTTGATAGGCCCAGCACGCCGACCGCCAAAGCGCTCGTGGCACTCGATCGCGCTGCGGCTGCGAGACACGGCGAGTTGCATCGGTCGCTGCGGCGCGGAATCGAACAAGCCGACGCTGGTCACCTCATCGATGCCGACGAAGTGCTCGCCGAACTCGAACGCTGACGCGAGTCTAGGGCGCGCAGCATCGCAGCCCGAACGTCGGCGCCTGTTGCGACCGGGCACCGGAGGTCAACGAGCCACACGCCAGAGCGGTGCTGCCCACGGCGCTACTACCACCGATGAGGTTGCACACGTCGCTCGCTCCGGCGGTGCCCGAGCACGAGTCGAGCCACTCGGACACGTTTCCGCTCATGTCGAAGATGCCGGGGAAGCCTCCCTCGCAGGCAGCTGACTGCCCGACGTCGATGGCCGTACCCGAACCGAAGTCCACGCCGTTGCACGCCGAGCCGACATACACGCCGGGGTAGGGGTAAGTCCGTGTGCCACTCGCCGAGCAAGCGTTGAACCACTGGCTCATCCCAGCATTGGTCTCGTTGTTGTTGCGCACCAGCGGTCCCCCGCCGATTCTTCCGCACAGTCGCTTGCCGGCCCACTCGCAGTACGCGCGGGCATCGCACCAATCGATCCATCGCACCGGCAGATTGCCCATGCTGGGGGCTGGCCAGTCCGATGAAGGCGTGTAGTCCCCGTTGAATCCGCACACGGCGGGCTGTCCGCTCGTATCGGCCCCCTTGGCCGTGAGAAAAGCTGCGTAGTCGTCGTTGGTGACCTCGGTGGAGTCGATGCAGTAGCTCCCGCCGGCGAGACTCGGCACCCGGACCATCGCCGGTCCCGCCGTCGACGGGCACGTTCCGGCGTCGAGGCCACCGTTCCCACCGAGCCCCGCGGTTCCCGCACCCCCGTCGGCACCGCTAGCACCCCCCTCTCCGACTGCACCCCCCTCTCCAGCTGCACCCCCGGCTGCGGCGCCTCCCGTTCCAGCTGCTCCGCCCGCAATGCCCCCCGATCCAGTGCCGGAGTCGGAGTTTCCGCTGCCCCCGGTGGCAGGGCTTCCGCCAGTGGACGGGCCGCCCCCCGTGGAAGCGCCCCCGGCCCCCGGGTTCGTGCAAACGCAGCCAGACAAACCGTTGCCGTCGGCGTTACAGCTCCGCAGCCCATCGCAGCCAGCGGCGGTGATGCACGGTTGCGCCTCGCCGGGCTCGCAGGGTGTCGCTCGCGTGGTCGTTTTGGAGCTGCACCCGAGCGCGCCGGAGAGCAGAGCGCAGGAAAACGACACCACCGCGCAGGCTACCCGGCGCCGCCGTTTCGCGTGGAGTCGTACAAGCACCGGACGGCGAATCTATCACAACCGAACCGCGAATCAGCGCAGACCTCCGGTCGCCGAATGGCGTTCCGGCGAGGCCCGATCCTGACCCCTCTCCACGGGGCGGCTAGGTAGAGCAATGGCGGCGGCGTGTGGCTGAGTTGGCACAAACCTTCATGCGCCCAGCCACCGGGCCACCTTGCGATCCGTGCGAACCGGGCTGCCGCCGGCGGAATATGCGACTCACTCCACGGACTTGCTCCCTCTTGCTCCCCCATCGCCGAATCGCGCGGGACGAGCCGCGTGAATTTGCTGTCGCACTAGGCGCCGACGCGGCGACGGCTGCTCGCAACGACACCAATCACTGACCCGACTCTCTCTCTGGCTTTTCTCGAGCCTCTTCGAGGTCCGCCCCGAGGGCGTCGAGCTCGGCCGCGATCTCGACGAGTGGCGCCTCACCGCAAAGCTCGACGATGTACGGCGAGAGCCAATCGAGAGCGTCGTCGACCGCGCCGAACACTCGACCCGGATACGGCGGGGGCGCCATCATGTTGACCGCCGTGACCACGCTGCGGTGAAGTGCTCCACGAAGTCCCGTGGCGAGGATCACCGTTGCCGCCGCGTTCCGGTTGTCCTGATGGTCCTTGATGACCAAGGCGAGCATCTTGCGAGTCGCGTCGTCCATCTGGGTTGCGCTCGGCTGTACGATGGCGATGTCCACGGTTCTGCCCGGATGCGCCTCGAGCCACTCGTCGGAACGCAGGCGAAGGAGCTCGAGCGCGGTCATGTCGAGGTTCCCGTCGAAGACGAGGGCGATGAGTCGCCTCCAAGTGCCGACGACGAACTTGTCGGCCACCACGACCCGATCGAGTTCTACCCGCATGCCGCTGCGCATGTTCGACGGTTCGGGTCCGGACCGCAACGGTCGTGCTGTCGAAGCCGAGAGCAGCCGTCAGTGTTCGACGCGCGCCTCGAGCGCCCGTTCGAAGCTGACGAGCGAACAGAAAGTCCATCGCGTCGCTCGGTGCGGTGGCTAGCATCGCCATCCGCCGCTGACGCTCCGTCATGATGTGGACCACCGAAAGCGGACAGAGTGACTAACTCGCCGTAGCCCTCGTGATAGACTCATCGAGACATGCACTTTCCACGATCGGCCCTGCTCACCTCAACCGTGCTCTCTGCGTGCCTCGCTCTGGTGGGCTGCAAAGACAAACAAAAGTCCGCGTCTTGCTCCAGCTACGGAATGAGTGGGACGCCCGGGATGAATCTGACCGCGGGGGGTTGCCCCGACAAAGCCTCCTATGCGGTGAAGTGCGACGAGGGCGAGCCAACGAGCTGCACTTGCTCGAAGAACGGCGTCGCCGGCAAGTCGTTTCCACTGGCCGACGGGCGGCTACCCCAGGACTACAACGACGCCATCAAGACCGTGAACACCGGTTGCGAATGGTCGATCCCCGCCAAGGACTATTAACCCATCGGGGGCAATTTGCTCCTCCTTTAGGCGCCGGCCGCATGCGATGCCCGATCAACCTCCGAGTCGATCCGCCGCCGTGCTCGCTCGTAGTCCCAACGACTCCGCCCCGGACGCACTCGGTCGCACGGACATGAAGCAATCAGTTTGGATCGTCGTGCTGGCCTTCGCGCTGCTCGCCTGTGACTCGAAGTCCCCGAAGCCGGGCGATACGTCCGGCAAACAGGAGCCGGAAATACCCGAGCTCGCGATCGACGGACCAACCCTGGCGACGATTCCGAAGCTTCGACGCGATATCGCCGAAGCGACCGACGGCGCCGGGCTGAAGGTGTCGACGCGGTTGCTGGTGCGCACGATTTCGCCCAAGGACGACGTTCGGATCGAGCTGGCTTCGAGTCCGCCAAAGATCTCGGCAACGTGGACTGGGTCAAGACGTTCAGCGGGCTGCGGTTCAACATCGAGACCGGCGACGGAAAAAAGACGACCCTGGCCACAGCGGACGCGCTTCCCGCTCCACTCAAGCCCGTGGCCCTGAGCGCCATTAGCGGAACGGTGCTGAGGTGGACACGGAGCTCCAGACCATCAGCGATATCGAGTCGACATCGGCTGCGTTCGTCAAAGAGCACCTGAAGCTCGGATCGGCCCCAGAGCCCGTCAAGCCGACAATGGAGGACGAGCAGGGAAACCGAGTGGTGCGCTACTCGATCGCGACCAGACGCGGCCCCTACGACCAGCACTTCACGGAAACGATAGTCAGTCGCGATGGCAAGGTGCTGTCGCTCCGAGTGCAGAAGATTTTCGTCTGCATCGCCGAAGGCACGAACATCGCGACGCCCGACGGCCCGCGGTCGGTGCAAGAGCTCGCCGTGGGTGATGCCGTGCTCGCGTTCGACGTGGCGACCGGTCGCCGACACGTCACGAAGGTGCAAGCGGTGTGGCAGTCTTTCAGCGAGCAACTCGTTCAGGTCGCCGACGATCTGGTGGTCACCGGTCGTCATCCGATCTATGCCGACGGCCGTTGGATCGAGGCGAGTGACCTACGCGCTGGCACACGACTTCTTGGCATCGACAACCGAGCCACCGTCGCCGCGCCGCGACCGATCGGTGGCGGCCGTAGGGTGTACGACCTGAGCGTCGGTTGGCCGCACACCTACTTCGCCGGCGAGATTCTCGTGCACAACAAGGCCGCCCAGAGCCCCGAAAGCAACTCCGTTCGCACGGATCTCGAATACCGCCCGACGCCGCGTCCAAAGAAATGAGAGCTGAAGCCGAACCCCCGCGCGAAAATTCTGCTCCCGAGCGTTCAGACGTCGTCGTGGAGTATTCAGGCAGGACCTGGCGCGAGTGCTCTGGTTCAGCGCTCGACGCTCTCAATCGAGGTGATTGCCCCACGTTTCAACGACTGCATGCAAAGAGCGCGGGCACGAGAATGGTGATGACGAGCGCGCTCGACGAGATCTCAAAGCTGGCAAGCGGCCGCGATAGAGGCTGCCAAGCCAGGATGACGGACTCCGACGCCCGGAAAATCAGGGCCGAAGTTCCTACGGATTCCCTATGCTAGCGTTGTTTCAGCGTGCCGGAGCCTAGACCAAAGACCGATCGGTGGTGGGCGATCCTCGGCACAGCGGTCGTCGTGTGGGGGTGCGGTGACGCGACGAACGACAGCGTTGGTCCAGGCCCGAACGGCGCCGACGCCGGCCCGGACCCGAGCGTCGCGCTGTTCGATCCCGAACACTTGATCGAATTGGAGATCGACGTCGAGCCAGCGGACTGGGACACGCTGCGCTTCGAGGGGCGCGATGCGTTGGATGCATTGACGGGATGCGCGCGCGAGTACGAGTACACCTACATGCGCGCGACAGTCACGATCGATGGCGATACCTACGACGATGTGGCGATTCGCAAGAAGGGCTTCCTGGGATCGCTCTCTAGCGTACGTCCTTCACTGAAGGTCAACTTCGACGAGTTCGTCGACGGGCGACGACACTCCGGCATGAAGCGTCTGACTCTGAACAACAACAGAAGCGACCCTTCCAACACGCACCAGTGCATGTCCTACGCCTTGTTCGAGAAGGCTGGCTCGGTCGCCCCACGGTGCAATTTCGCGCACGTCGTCGTGAATGGCGAGGACTTGGCGATCTACTCGAACGTCGAGAGCATCAAGAAACCAATGCTCCGACGCCACTTCAAAAGCGACGAGGGCAACCTCTACGAGGGACAGGGGGCGGACTTCACCGACGCCCACATGGATCTGATGGAGCTCAAGACCAACGAATCCGAGAACGACCGCAGCGACCTCGACGCCGTCGTGGCTGCCCTCCAGGTCGACGACGCCAACTTGATCGATGCACTGGGCCAAGTCATCGACATTGACGCCTTTCTGACCTTCTGGGCAATGGAAGCGATGGTGTCCCATCGGGACAGCTACTCTGGCGGCCAGAACAATTACCTCGCGTACCACGATCCGACGAGTGACCGATTCTTCTTCATCCCCTGGGGAACGGACGACGCTTTTGCCGACATCGGCACTTTTGGTGGAGAGAACCAGCAGGTATCGGTGCTCGCCGAAGGGGCCATAGCCAATCGGCTCTATGGCCACGCTGTTGGCCGAGCGATGTACTTCGAACGCTTGACGGCGTTGTTCGAACGAGTGTGGGACGAAGGCGAGCTGCTCGCGGAAATCGATCGCATCGAGGCTCTGACGGATGCTCCGTTGGTTGCCATCCAAGAACAGCGAGACTTCATCCCACAGCATGGCGCTGCGCTGCGCGCCGAATTGCTTGCCGTCGAGTCGGCTCTGGACTGGGTCGAGCGCCCCGACGCCGCGAGCGCCGCCTGCGGTCCTGACGCGCGCACCCCTTTATCGGGCACCTTCTCCACGACGTGGGGCAGTGACTCGCCTGCACCTGGCGCGAACACCTTGAGCCTCTCGATCGACGGTCAACCGTGGCAACCGAATCCACTGCTCGCGTTGGCCGGCTCATCGGAGACCGATCCAAGCGAGGCTCAAGTCAGTTTGCTGAACCCTCTAGCAAGCGGGCGCTTCCGACTCCTGATTCTCACTTTGCCCAAGGTCTACTTCACTGCGGGCCGGCACCCGATGCACGGCATGGAGACACAAGCGCTGCTGATCGAGTTGAGTGCAGGGCTCCCCCAGAACGTAGAAGTAGTCGGATTCGGGGGCGGCGGTACCATCACACTCGACGCCGCCAGCATGACGCCGGGTGGCACTGTCGCAGGATCGTTCGAAGGGTCGTTCGTTCAGTTCCGCCCAAACTAGGGACGAGCGCTGGCGTTCGGGATCCTCACGACTACCGCCGACTGATTGACCGACATTGTATGCGGCCGTAGACTTTCGATGCTGCGGCAACGAGGAGCTGTTCGAGGCAGCTACTCCCACGGACGGAGAGCTCATGCGTCGGGTTTGTTTCTTGCTGTTGCTGGTCGCGGGCGCTGCCTCTTGTGGGTGCGGCAACTCGGGGGCCGACGGCCAGCGGTCCTTTGGCGGCGCTGGTGGGCTCGGCGGCGGCGCGGGACCGGTCGCCGGGTGCACGACGATGCCCGACTGCGGGGGCTGCACGACATGCGCCGACATTTGCCGCTGCGAAGGCAACGACACCGGGACCTGCAGCGCGATCTGCGGCGGGGGCGTCGGAGGCGGTACTGGAGGTTTGGGAACCGGAGGTGCAACGGGCGGCATGGCCGGCACGCCCGGCACTGGCGGCACGCCCGGCACCGGCGGTACGCCCGGCACCGGCGGCGGGGTCAATGGCATGGGGAACTTCGTCTGGCCCGAAACGGCGCCGGGCCAGGGGATGTGTCGTGCCGGCCGCTACTTCGGGGCGTTCGACGGCGACCCGGCCAAGAATCCAGGCGACGGCTACACGTCGTCGGCCATATTGGGGCTTCTGGTCATCCCGGTGCGCGGGACGATGGATCTCACGATCAACCAAGCCCCGACCGGCGAGTTCCAAATCAGTGACGGCAAGCTCGAGGGCATCGCCGACGCTGGACTCTTCGGCATGGTCCCCTATCGCTCGGACATCATCGGTGACCTCGATTGCGTCAACCTCGAGCTGAAGAACGCCCAGCTCGTGAACGGCTCGTACACGACAGGCGGGAACGACATCGCCATCTCGGGCCCACTGACCGCCATGTACGACTCACTGACGTTCAGCTTCGTGTTCGGCCGATGGGAGGTGTTCGAATCGAATCCTGCGTTCGGCGGACGCGGGGACTGGGGCGCCCAATCGTGCGCGAACCCGGGGGCGATGTGCCCATGACCGCTACCCGACGACACGCACGACGTCGCGCGTGGGGAATGAACACCGTCATCGTGAGCTCGCTGGCGCTGGCGATGATCGGAGCTTGCTCTTCCGATTCCGCTTCGGGCGGCGGCCGGAGCTTCGGCGGAGCCGGGGGGACCAACCCCGGAGGCTGCACGACCGCACCGGACTGCGCGGGCTGCGCAAGCTGCGCTGAACGTTGCGCATGCACGGGGACGGAACAGACGACGTGCGACCAAGTCTGCAGCGGCATGGTCAGCGCCGGCGGAGCCGGCGGCGGAATCATCACTGGAGGGACTGGCGGCGTCGGCGGGGCCGGAGGCGCACCACCGCCAGATGGAGGCTGCGCCGCGGATACCGTCGAGTCCGACTTCAAGCCACCGAACTTGCTCTTCATCATCGACCGAAGCGGCAGCATGAACTGCAACCTGCCACCGATCACCACATCCGCGGATTGCGAGCTCAATCCGACGCAGGCGGACCCGATGATGCCCAGCAAGTGGGAGATCGTGATCCAAGCGCTCAAAGACTCGTTCGCCGCATTGCCACCCGGGGCGAGCGCCGGTATTTCGTTTTACAACAACAACGATCAGTGCGGAGTCAACTCCTTCCCGAGCGTCAACATCGCACCGCTCGACCAGCCTCAGATCGACACCTTGGGCATGACGCTGGACGCCGTCACTCCGGCGGGCGGCACCCCGCTCGTCGGTTCACTCGTGACCGCCTACCGCCATCTCGACGAGCGCGTCGATCCCAACAGCAACCGCTTCGCCATCCTCATCAGCGATGGTGCCGAAAGCTGCAGCACCGACAAGCTGCCGGATCTCAGCACGGCGGTACCACTGGCGGCGTCTTTTGGCATTCGGACTTTCGTCATCGGAGCGCCGGGGAGCGAGCCTGCGAGGTCACTGCTTTCGGAGATTGCCAAACAAGGCGGCACCGGGAGCAGCGCGACGTGCACCGACGACTGCCATTTCGACATGACACAAACCTCCGATTTCGCGACGGATCTCACCGCGGCATTGGGCGCGATCAGTGGTCAAGCGCTCACGTGCGAATTCGATACCCCGAGTGCACCGGGAGGAACGACCGTGGATTTCTCCAAGGTCAACGTGAAATACACGCCTGGCGTCGGAGACGCGGTCGACGTCCTTCAGGATCCCGACACGGCGTGCGACTCCGCGGACGGTTGGCAATATGCGGACGGAAACGACAAGATCGTCCTGTGTGGGCCCGTCTGCGATCAGGTCAAATCCGATCCTCAGGCCCGAATCGACATCCTGCTGGGCTGTGAGACCGTCGTGGTCAGATAGATTTTGCGTCGTCGGGCGGATATTTCGCCGTCGTCGACATGCACTCGCCGCGCCCCCCGGAGACCGGGCTCCCCCGGAGCAGAGTGCTCCGACCGCGCTCGACTGCAGGGACCACCTGAGCCCGTCGCAGCGACCGCACGCACTGCACGTTCCGCAGGTTAGCGTCAGCGTGGAGACAGAGCACGCGTTTCGACTGCATTGCCGCGAACCTCGTCGGTTCGAAACCTGAGAGCGCGAAATGTGCCGGCCGCCCAATCGTCGGTGCTCCCCTCCCCCATCGGCCAATTGAACGTGGTCACTGGCGTCCCGTCCTCGTCGAACCCCGTGATGTGTCGATAGACGGCGCCACCCGTGGTCCTGCACGTTTCCGCAACGAGCCCAGCATCCCAACATCGACTCTGGGCGACGTTCAGCGCGCTGTCGTCGCCAGGCGTCGCGATCTCCGTCTCTCCCTCGAGCGCCGGGAACCGGAACACCGCTCGATGGAGATCGCCCCAGGCGTAACTCCCTCCACCGGCTCGGATGCTCACGAGATCGAGCGCATCCGAGAGTGCGGCGACTAGGTGAAGGTTGCCCTCACCCTTCAAAATCGAGTCCACCCCGAGCGAATGCACGAGCAAGGTAACCTTCCGATGCCGCCGGAGTTCGCCGCGCGTGGCTTCGAGCCCGAGGCGTGGACGCCGGAGGATGCGCTCGCGATCGGTACGGCCATTCAGTTTGGCTTTTCGAACACGCTTTCGTTCGACATTCTGACGACGCTGCTCGACGCGCTCGTACCCGAAGCGGCGGACGTTCCGGTTTTCCGTCCGGCGGGCGAAGCGTTCATCGTCGGATCCACCACGGCGTCGAACCGGCCGCCCTTACCTAGCAAACGACTCCCATGGGCCCCTGCGCACGCCGAACGTGATGCACTTGGCGCACCTCAACTCCATGGACGCCGGTGGCGCGTTCGACGTAGTGGGGTGGTCGTTCGTCGGCGTTCCCGCGGTGCACATTGGCCACAACCGCTGGGTCGGCTGGGGTGCGACGACCAACTTGCGGACGTCATGGACACCTGGGAGGTTCCGGTCGAGGGCGGCGAGGTGATCGTCGGCGGTGAGCGGGTGCCGATCGACGCGCGCACCGAGGTGATTGCGGTCCGCGCCGAGGACGGAACGCTCGAGCAGCGCGAGCTGAGCGTACGAGAAGTTGGCGATCTCGGGGTTCTGCTTCCGGACGAGATTCTTCCGGTGCCGAAGGCGCTCTTCAGCCAAGGCGAGCTCTTGTTTCGCTGGCCGGGGACAACGCCCAGCACCGAGCTCTATGGCTTCTTCGACTTCGACCGAATGAAGGACCTCGACGAGTTCGAGGACGCCGTGGACGAGGGCAGGACCGGGATGCAGAACTGGATGGCGGCGAGTGCCGAAGGGATCCGGTACCGCACCAACGGATTGGTGCCCGACCGCGGACCCATCGCAGGGCGCCCGTCGGCGAATCGCATCATGGATGGCACCGATCCGGCCAACCTGTGGTCTGGCGAATGGCTCGGTCGAGACAGGCTTCCGCATCTCGATGGGACCCAAGCGTTCATCTCGAGCGCGAACAACGACCCGTGGGGTCACACCGCCGACAACGATCCGCTCAACGACGAGTTTTACTACGGGAGTTTCTTTGCTCCCGGGTTTCGCGCGGCCCGCATCGCGGAGGTGCTGACCGAGAAGACGCGCGATGGCAACGTCGATCGGGCTTCGCTCGAGGAGCTGCAGACCGAGGTGCGTGACCTGGGCGCCCTCGGCAATCTCCTCGACCGTGGTCTCTTCGAACCCCTGCTCACGGAACAACGCCAGCGCCGCCGTGCAACGCAACCCTATCAGCCGAGAGCCCAATCCGTAGCGAACGCCCGATTGCACGCTTTACGCGAGCTTCAGCGCACCAGCACCTCGCAGCTGGCGACGATGACGCCTGGCGGCGAAACGTTGTCCTCGATGAAATCCATCCGGAGGCTGCCACGAGCACGATGGCGAGGCGCTTTCGGCTCATGGGTTGTTTTTCACGGTAGCATCGATCAACGGCGTGGCCCCGATCATTTGCTCATGGCGGGGCCAATCTCCCTCGCCCATCGATACAACCTGGGCATCGTGAAACGGAGCGACCGCAGAGACGCGATCGGTGCGAGACCAAAGCGCGGCGGCCGGTTGCGCTTCGAAGCCCATCGTCTTCGATGTGGTGGACGCCCAGACATCGGGTGCGCCACCGAGCCCCTTCGCTTCAGGCGGCTCTGTCTCTCACCGCAAGCGCGGCACCGGGGCTAGTTCGCGCGCAACAGGCGAGCTTCGAGTGGCCCCGACAGGCGGCGCGCCGTACCGGCAGGAACGGTGACGGCGAGCTACGTCGACGTGGAGATCAACCGGGCCAAGCTCGCTGTCGCCGGTAGCGGCCGTGTGCGACTCGACGGCGTCGAGACTTCGTGCGCCGGCGCCTTTGGTGTGCCAGGGGGGACTTCATCGCGACGCCGAGGAGGAGGGGCAGCACCGTGGTTGTTCGCCCTCGGAGATTCGTGTATCTCCGCGAGATGCACCACACCGTTTCCAAGCAAGCGTTCGTCTTTGCTCTCGCCGGCGCGTTGAGCTTTTCGACCGGCTGCAGCGACAACAACGACTCGGACCCTTCATCCGGCGGCGCGGGCGGTGCGGGTACGGGCGGTACGGCAACGGGCGGCTCCGGAGGCTCGACTGGCGGAACGGGCGGCACGGGTGCGACCGGCGGCACGGGTGCGACCGGCGGCACGGGTGCGACCGGCGGCACGGGTGCAACCGGCGGCACGGGTGCAACCGGCGGCACGGGTGCGACCGGCGGGACGAGTGGCGCGGCGGGCGCGTCCGGCTCGGGCGGTTCGGGTGGGACCGGCGGTGCAGCCGGCTTCGGAGGAACGAGCACTGGAGGGACGGGCGGGATGGCGGGTACCGGCGGCTCCGGTGCGATGGCGGGCGCCGGCGGGATGGCCGGCTCGGCGGGCTTCTTCAACCGAACGCCGTGGGGCGCCTTCGAGGCGTACATCAAGGCCTCCAACGCAGAAGCTGGGGACCTGTTCGGACACGAGATTTCACTTTCTGCCAGCGGCGACACGTTGGCCGCCGCGGCCTGGGTGGAAGGCAGCAACGCGACGACCATCAATGGCGACCAAACCAACAACCTCGCGGGGTTCAGCGGCGCGGTCTATGTGTTCGACAACAGCCCGAACTGGCTGCAGACGTCGTACATCAAGGCGTCGAACGCCGACTCCAGCGACTACTTCGGCCACGCCATCGCGATCTCGGCCGACGGGAACACGCTCGCCGTGGGCGCCCAGCGTGAGGACGGCGGCAACCGGTCGGATCCGAGCAACAATTCCGAGTCGTCGTCGGGCGCGGTGTACGTGTTCCAGCGCCCCGGCATGGGCAGCCCGTGGACCGAGCAGGCCTACATCAAGGCGACCATCATCGACAACGGCGACCACTTCGGTGACTCGGTCGCCCTCTCGAACAACGGCAACGTCTTGGCCGTGGGTGCCCCGCTCGAGGACAGCGCCGCAACCGGAATCGGTGGAGACGGAAACGACAACACCGCGTTGACTGCGGGTGCCGTGTACATCTACACGCGGTCGGGCACCACCTGGGACACGGGGGTGTACATCAAGGCATCGAACACCGAAAACACCGACCAGTTCGGTACCGACGTCGCACTATCGGCGGATGGCACGACGCTCGCGGTCAGCGCCGCGCTCGAAGACAGCGGTGCGACGGGTATCAACGGCGACCAGAGCGACAACAGCAGGCTCAGCGCCGGCGCGGTTTACGTCTTCACGGGGCCGACCTGGGCGCAGCAGGCCTACATCAAGGGGTCCGGCGCCATCGACAACGGCGACGACTTCGGCAGGGCCTTGGACCTCTCCGATGACGGAAACACCCTGGCCGTGGGGGCGAGCGGACAGGGCACTGGCGGCGTTGCTTACGTGTTCACGCGCGCCGCGGGCGTCTGGAGCGAAGAGGTCTCCCTCACGAGCGGTCCGAACATCGGCTCGTTCGGGTCCTCGGTGAGCTTGTCGGCCGACGGAAACGCGCTCGCCGTGGGTGACGCCGGCGACCGCAGCTTGTCGACCGGGATCGACGGCGATCCGACGCAGGGAGCCTCCGGCAAGGGCGCGACGTTCCTGCTGACCCGTTCCGGCAGCACGTGGGCCGAGCGAGCCTATGTCAAAGCGACGAACACGCCGTCGGGCCAAGCCTTCGGCAATTCGGTCGCCCTATCGGCGAACGCGCAGCTTCTCGTCGTCGCCGACCAGCTGGAGGACAACAACGCGACCGGCATCAACGGGGATCAGATGATGGGCCGCGCCTCGACGTCAGGCGCAGTCTACGTGTATCGTGCCGCTCCGTGAGCGCCTGTGGCCTGCCTTGCGAGCTCAGCGAGTAAAGCCGTCGAAATGCGTGGTGTAACCCGAGCGGACACGGGCGAGCGCTTCGACTTGGCATTGCTGGCATGCCCGACTCGACCGTCCGGTCGCATCGGGGCAAGCGATCTCAGTCTGCTCCTCCGAATAGTCGAGTAACAATGATTCGGTGGCCGGGTCTTGACGAGGGACTCCCCAACCGTGGTCGAGCAAGATAGGAAATCGGAGTAGCCGCCGACACGGGTCGAGCTCAACGAGGCCGTCTCGCGTGCGCAATCGCGGGCAGCATCCGAGCTCGGTTTGGGGGTAGAGTGTAACCATGAGGAAGATGCGTGTGGTGCTCTCGTTGGCGACCTGTCTCGCGTGCGGCTGCAATGAGCCTTCCGGCGCCGACGGCGCTCCAAGTCCGTCGGCCGCCGCACCGACCGGCGCTGCGCCAGTCTCCAAACCGGCAAGTCCGCAGAAGGAAGACGTGTGGTTCCAGATCAGCAAGGACGGCCACGACCTCGGTGTCGTCGAAATCACCGCCGGGCGACCGTGGAAGTGGGTTCCCCAGAGCGCAGGGGACGCCGCCAAGGAAGTCGAGGCAAAGCTGAAGAAGGTCGGCACGGGTGCCGTCAGTCTCAAGATGCACTTGCCTCCAAAGAACAAGGGTGAGCGTGGACCACTGGGCGCGAGAATGATTCAGCCGGGCGAGGCGCTCTACCCCCAGGCGGTGCGAGACCAGATCGCCAGAGGCGGCTTCGAGATAGGCAACGTGCCGAAGTACACCAGGACGAGCCCACCGGCCTCGATCAAAAAGCTCGAGCTCAGCCGCGACGGTGACAAGGCTGGCGAAGTCGACTTTTCCGTCGATCCTCCGAAGCTCGAGCTCGTCAACCGCGAGGCCAACGCGCTCTTCCTCGAGACCTTCTGGAAAGGTCTCGAGAAGGAAGAAGAGCTCGTGGTCAGCTTCATCGACACGAGCGCCGGCAAAGAGCGCCTCGTCACGAGATCCGCAAAAAAGGGCACGGCCGAGTACCCGAAAATCGTTTGGCTCGCCTTCGGCGTCCGCTACCCAGCGTACTCGGTCAAGGTAACACCCTGACATCTCGGTGTCGGGTCAGCGCACCGGGCCGAACGCGCTGATGCCGCCCATGAACGTGTCGGATCTCCTCGGGGAACCAACCAGGTTTTCGCCTACCTCGACACGTGGAAGAACGCTGGCGGACTGACGCGTTGACCCGAAACTGCGCCACGCCAAACTGCGCCCTCTCCGAGAGTCATTGACGTCCCCCGAACTCATCTCTACTCAAGCTCGGGAAGGAGGCCGCACATGGCATCGAAGGGACAGAACGTTTGGTTCGACTTGATGACGACCGACACGGACGGCGCGAAGCGCTTCTACACCGAAGTCATCGGTTGGAAGACGCAGGCCTGGGAGGACGCCGATCCGACCACGCCCTACACGTTGTGGGTCGCTTCGAAGGGTCCGATCGGCGGCTTGATGACGCTTCCGGAGGAGGCGAAGAAGATGGGCGCGCCGCCACACTGGCTCGCCTACACCGCGGTGGACGACGTGGCTGCGACCGCGAAGCACGCCGAAGAGCTTGGCGGCAAGATCTACAAGCCGCCGACAGACATTCCGAAGGTCGGCTGTTTCGCCGTGTTGGCAGACCCGCAAGGGGCCGTGTTTGCCGTCTTCAAGGCCGAAGACGACATGAGCGCGCCCGAAGACGTGCCTGGGCACTTCAGCTGGGCGGAGCTGAACACCACCGACTACGATGCGGCTTGGAAGTTCTACCTCGCTCTCTTCGGGTGGGAGGAGCGGTCGAAGATGGAGATGGATGGCGGTGACGTCTACTTCATGTTCGAAGATCCGAAGGGCAAGACGAAGGGCGGCATGTGCAACCTCGCCGCGAAAATGGGCGCGCCACCCCATTGGCTGCAATACGTCACCGTGGACGGCATGGACGCCGCGCTCGAACGCATCAAGAACGGCGGCGGCAAGATCCTCAACGGCCCGATGCCCATCCCCGGCGACGACGTGATAGCCCAGTGCCAGGACCCTCAAGGCGCGGCGTTCGCGGTCTATTCGAAGACGAAGTGATGCGCTGACCCTCGACTGTCGCCGTGACCTCGAGCGGGCGGCGCCCGCGGCGCAGGGCTCGTCGCAATCACTCGGCTCGAATCCCGGTCCTCACAGACCAGGTGCCCGAGTCGTTGCCTTCGCACATTCCCGTACAAGTCCAGGTGCCGGACCCCTCATCTGCGCCGATGGAACCGTTGAACGTGACGCTGAAGACGGAACCGCTTCCCGAAAAGGAGCCCTCTTCGACCTCGCCTGAATCGCAACCTGCGACGAGAGAAAAATAGTTGATTTCGGTGGAGCCATCCGCCGTTTGCCATTCGGTATGGGCGGTCCACTCGTGTGCCCTCAAGCCAGAATCGTTCCGCGACTCAATCGCTTCGGTTCGATTGGTCAGATCGAGGGTGCCGAAATACGCGCCGTTGACGCGCAGCTCACCTTCCTCGTACGCAGCCGCGTAGCCATCACAAGCATCCCCGCAACCAGCCGTCGCCCACGAAGCACTCAGCAAACCGACCACGCAACCCCATCCTGTCATTGCCCTGCCCATCGCTGGACTCTACCGCAGTTGCCGGCGCGGTTCGAGAACGTCGTCGGCACGGCGCCTAGCTCGGCTCGTCCATCACCGCTTCGAGGATCGGCCTCAGGAACTCGGCGTTGTCCCACTCGTCTGGCGGCTCGGTCGCGAGCGCGTCCATCGTCGAGCGGATCACGAACGACCGGTTCTCCTTCACGTTGTAGGTCCCGTTTCGCACGACGACCAGGTCGAGCTCTTCGAAGACGTAGGTGCGCTGCGAGTGAAGGCCGAAGGCGCCGTAGAGTTCGCGAGGAGCGTCTTCGGAAATCGAGCCGTCCGTGTTGAGCCACCACTGAAAGCCGTATTGCTCGGCGTTGTCGGCGGGAGCCGTCGCTTGGTCAATCCATTGCTCGCTGACGACTTGCTCACCTTCCCACTTGCCTCGGCGAGCCATGAGGAGACCGAACCGCGCGTACTCCCTCGATGTGGAATCGAGGCAGCAATAGCCGGTCGTGTGACCGTCGGCGTCGTCCCACCAGTCCGCCTTCATGCCGATCGGACCAAAGAGTTGCTGCTGGGCGAAGGCACCAGCGTTGCCTTCGCCCAGCGTCTCGATTGCCCAGCTGAGTAGGATGGTATCCGCGCTCGAGTAGTTGAAACCCTGGCCTGGACCGTCGGCACCCTCGCGATTGATCGAGAAATCGAGTTGCAGTGGGCTCAGGTGGAGCTCGAAAGAGCCGACCGCTTCATCCCACGGGATGCCGGTCTGCATTCGCAAAACGTGCTCGAGAGTGATGTCCTCTTTTGCGGTGCCCTTCCACTCGGGGATGAATTCGGTCATCGGCATGTCGACCCCGCTGAGTTTGCCTTGGTCGATGGCGATTCCGATGAGTGTCGAGGCGTAGCTCTTCGACATCGACCAGCTCGTCGCTGGAGTGTCTTGGTCCGCGTCGTCGGCGTACCACTCGGCTGCGATTTTTCCCCCACGCACGATGACGACACCTTGGGTGTTGCGGCCGGGCGCGAACGCGTACGCGCGAGCTTCCGCGAGCTTGCCGACATCGAGGCCGACCTCCGCGGGGTCCACTGTTTCCCAGGTCTCGCCGGGGAACGCCAGGCCATCCTCGGATCCGGGATCGGCGTTCTCCGGGTCGGAGCTGCTGCTCGAGCAACCGGCAAGTAAGAAGGTCATCGGAAGAATGGTCAATGCTCGCATGCGGACGAACGGTACTGGTTTACGCGCCGGAGGCAACGCGGACACGGATGTCCGGCGCAGATGGAGCTCAACCCGAACGAGACTTGATTTCGAGTCGGTAGTCTTCGACCCACGTCATGTACGCAGCGAAATCCTTCACGGCCAGGTGGTAGCGGTGGTCCTCGCTCCACTCACCGGCCATTGCGAGAAAGTCTTCGCAGCGATTCGCAGCTGGTCCCGACGGCGCATCGGCAGGATATTGATGGATGCGTGGTAGGCCGGATCATCGGCATGTGAACGGTGTGAGTTCGTGAGCTGCAAACGTTGACTCGAGGGAGCCTGCTCGCGTGTTGGCCGTGCCAAGAATGTGGACGTCAAAGGGCGGTAGGCAGAGCGGAGGCGGTGCAGGAACAGAGATCCTGAGTCGCGGGGCGGATATTTCGCCGAGATCGTCCGGATCGCGCGGAACGAGCTCGGCTAGGGACTCAGAACGCCGGGACGTCTCCGACGCTCGCCGGAGTCTCGTCGTCACCGACGTTGTCGGTGTTGCCGTAGCCGAGTCGGCCGAGGCCACCGAAGCCCCAGCAGCGCACGTTGCCGGAATCGGTGACCACGCAGGTCAGGGATCCACCGAGCGCGAGATCGACGGCGGGCGCACCGACGTCGACGTTGCCGACGGCGCTCGGCAGCTCGTCGTCTCCGATACTGTCGAGGTTTCCGTAGCCGAGCGCACCGTTGAAACCGAGGCCCCAGCATTTGACCGCTCCATCGTCGAACAAGACGCAAGTCACCTGGCTGCCAGCAACCACTCGAACGACCGTGCCGCCGCCAACGTCGACCGGACCGACGCTGGCCGGCGTCTCGTCGTCGCCGACGTTGCTCGTGCTGGCATTGCCGATCTGTCCCTGCTGATTTCGGCCCCAACACACGACGTCGCCGGATTCGAGCAGCACACAGTTGTGTGAATGACCCACCGAGAGCTGAGTGGCCTTGCCCCCCAAGTCCACGGTTCCGAGCGAGTCGGGCGTTTCGTCGTCCCCGGTGTCGAGCGTGTCGCCGCGGCCCGTCTTGCCGAACCGCCCTTGTCCCCAGCACTTGACGTCGCCGTCTTCGAGCAAGACGCAGGTGTGATTTCCACCGGCGCCGACGTACCTCACGGGGGCGCCGACGCTGACCGGTCCCACGCTTGCGGGCGTTTCATCATCGCCGACGTTTTCGGTGTTGCCGTAGCCGAGACGACCGTCGTTCGCCGCACCCCAGCAGACCACCTCGCCGTCGGTGCGCAGCGCACAGGCATGATCCAACTTTCCAGAGACTTGCGCGACGGCGCCTCCAACATCGATGCTGCCCACCGACGAGGGTAGCTCGTCGTCACCGATGGGGTCGGCGTTGCCGTAGCCGAGCTGACCGCCCATGGCGAAGCCCCAACACTTCACACTCTGGTCGTCGAGCAGAGCGCACGTCGCCGCTCCGTTGGCGATGAGCGCTACCGGGGTGCCGCCCACGTCCACGACGCCCACGCTCGCGGGGGTTTCGTCATCGCCGATGTTGTCTTCGTTCCCGTAGCCGAGCTTGCCAAACTGCCCGTCGCCCCAACAGATGACTTCGCCCGACAGGCGCAGGTGGCAGGTGTGGCTGGCGCCCGCATAGATCGTGGGGACGGGATCGGGGGGATCGATGACGTCGGGACCAGCCTCGACGACGTCCGGACCGGCATCGAGAACCGGGGCTCCGGCGCCCCCCGCGGCCCCGCCGGGCCCACCTCCGCCACCGGCGCCACCGGCGCCACCGTCCGTGGCGGAGTCGCTACCGCCGCAGGCCCCCAACAGAAGCGCAAGAGCGAACGCCGTCAAGATCCGCCCAGGGCCAAGCAGGAGAGATTCGGCGCGGCTGCGGAGAGATTCGGCGCGGTGGACTGGCGGAGAAGAACTGGTGTTATCGGTCATGCTAAGGCGATCGACTACGCCAACCGAAACGCGACCGCGTCATTCGAACGGATGAGAGACCCCAACAAACCCCTGGGCTCCGGTATCATCCGAGGCCGACCGACGCCGAGGACCTCGGCAGACTCAGCATTGCCAGAATCCGTCAGTGTTCGACGCGCGCTTCCAGCGCTCGTCCGAAGCTGACGAGCTCTCGCAACAACGCGTTGTAGCGCGAGTAGGCATCTGGCGTGCCGTCATCTCGAAGCTTGCGGTAAAGCAGCAGCTCCGATTCGCGCGGCACGTCACTCGGCACGTCGAGTCCGAGCGAACGGAGTCGCGTGGCAGCGATCGCCACCAAGTGCGACTCGATGGTCTGCCTGCCGCGTGCCAGGTCGTCGAGACCCTTGACGACCAACGCGCCCCCGGGCAGCTGACTCAGATCCGTCGCCACATCACGAGTCTACGATCCGATCGCGTCCTGAACAAACTGGCGGACTTTTTTTTCGAAGGTGGCTGCATCCACACCCGGGTAGCGCTTGAGGTCCGCACGAATGGCGTCGAAGTGTTGCTCTAAACTGGAGACCTCGATCAGTCCGCGAGCAACCATTTCTCGCACGTCGAGGAGATCGCGATCGTGCCCTCGTTCGATTTTCGACAGAGCCTGAGACACGGCGTCGTAGTGAAAGAAGTCGACCGGTCCCCGGGTCGCGATGTGACGGCTCCTCTCGCGCCAACCGGGCACTTCAGGAATGAACTGATCCGGTGAGGCGAGCTCGATGTTC
>JAJDAH010000454.1 GCA_029261965.1 Polyangiaceae bacterium | reverse complement strand
GGTGAGGCTCAAGGGCTTCCACGCGTAGGCGATCGTCGGCCGGAGGATTTCGGTCAGGAGGCTCAAAATGCCTCCCCGAGTCCGAGGTGGATGGCGATCGGCGCCCCCAGAATCCTCCCCGGGTCACCCTCGTTGGCGGGGAGCCCGGGCTTGCCCAGTTGCTGGGCGCGCGGGACTCGAATGCCGATGTCTAATCGAAATGGCCCGATTGGAGTGTCATAGCGCACTCCGAAGCCCGTGGAGAGATGCGGCACGTCGACGCGCAAGAGACCAATATCGTTGGTCACGTCGCTCGCGTCGACGAACAGCGCTCCGCCGAGCGGCCCCGTGATGAAAAATCGTGCTTCTAGCGACGCTTCCCACAGTGTGAATCCGCCGACCGGTCGGACACATTCTTTGGGGACCGGCCCGTTGGCCTCGTCCAAATTGATGGGACACCGACTTCTCGGCGTCAGAAACGCCAGTCGCTCGTGCGGCCCGACGCCGCGGAATCCGTAGCCCCGATTCGAGTTGGCGCCGCCGGAATAGAACCCGCGGAAGAGCAGAATCTGTTGGTCGCGGATCCGGTCGAGCTCGAACGCGGCCGTGTCATCGGTCAAGCTGTTGCCGTAGCAGCCGCTTCGATTGCCCGATGGAGTGGCGCCGAGCACCGCGTCTCCACATTTTCGTGGGAACACGTAGCCGGCGGTGAAGCGGGCGGCGAGAACGGCTTTCGGGCGCTTTTTTTTCTCCAGGGGCGCGTAGGCTCGGATTTCGGGCTGAACCTTGACGTCGTCGGCGCTACCCCCGAACACGTAGCCGGCAAGCTGCACGCTGTTTCGCAGAAGCACGCCGCGGGTCGGCTTGATGTTGTCGTCTCGGTAGTCGAGCTCAGTGACGAGCTCGGGGAACGAGACGATCACCTCGCGGTTGTCCGGAAGCGGATTCCGGTAAGTGAACGGAAAGTCGGCCTGCCAGTTGTAGGACAGAATGACGTTCAGCCGTTGGTTGAGGAACTTGCGTTTCAGTCCTGTAGAGTTTTTTACCTCGAGAAAACCGATGACCGGCTCGTCCCGCGGCGGAATGGTGCGGTCGAGCAGTAGCGCGAGCACGTTGAACTCGTTCGAAACGAAACCCGTCGTCCGCCCCTCGAAAAAACTCGGTTGCTCGAGGTCGACGCGGAGGCGGTTCTCCGGCAGATAGTCCGAAGGAGGAAAGTTGGGCGGGGTGTCGGATCCAGTCGTGTTGGACGATTTGGACGGGATTCGCGTGGGAAACAGCACTACGCCGGGTTTGTCGTCCACCGAGAAGCGCCGAACGCCGCCGAAGAAGTTCCGGCTCTCCCAGCCCATCCGCGCGTGGGTGGAGAGCCTCGTTTGATCGAACTCGGCACCGCCTCCGAGGCGCACCGTTCGAAGCTCTGCTTCGCGCACCACCACGGTGATTGGAACGCGCTCCGACCTCGGGTTGCCGAGATCCTGACGAATTTCCACGCTGGCGAAAACACCGAGGTCGTTGAGCGCGTCGCGGGCCTCTTCGAGATCGGATTCGGAGTAGCGTCGTCGCTCACGGATCCCGAGCTGCGCGCGGACCTTGTCCTCGGGCACTTTCCTGAGGCCAGTCACGATGACCTCGCCGTAGGTAGCGAGCGGTCCCGGCTCGATCTCGAGCCGCACCTGCGCACGCTTCGTGGCGAGGTTGACGACGACCTCGCCTCTCACTTTGGCAAAGGCGTATCCCCTGTTGGATAGCAGCTTGCGAATTCGCTCCTTGGACTTCTCGTAGACCGCTTCGTCGAATAGGTCCCCGGGTTGCAAGGTTCGCTGTGCCGAAGCCTCGGCGAACAGCGGATGGGTCGGCGGGATGAAGTCGGTGCGAATGCTGCCGCCGACCAGAACCGGCTGCCCCTCGTAGACGCGGATCTGCACTCGCACGCGACGCTTGTCGAACCGGTAGACGCGTGCTGCGGTGACCTTCGCGTCGTAGTAGCCGCGGGAACGGTAGTACCGCTCGATACGCTTGAGGTCGCGTTCGAGCACGTTCTCGTCGAAGATCTCGTACTCGAAGACGACGCCGTCCCAGATCCCCAGAAACCGCGGGGAGCTGGCCGTGGCGAGTCGGTCCAGCACATCGACCGGGTCCACCGCCGTCGCCCCTTCGATGTCGACGTCGCGGATGATGTCCGCTTCGACTGGGAAGTCCTTGCGGATGCATCCGGTGAGCAGCAGAAAAGCGCTCACCGAAACGGTGGCCGCTCGGACCCGACCGATCCGGGTGCTCGGGCGCTTGCCGGACGCAGTCACCGCAGAGGCAGACTACTCCCGCGCTAGCCCGGCGCCACAAATTCGGCTTTCAGCCACCCGTTTTGCGGGGTTTGACCGAGTCTATTTCTTTTTGCGCTCTACGCCGGGCAGGGTCGCCAACTCCGGCGACGGCTCGACGAATTCCAACTTCAGGTACGAGAGGATGCCCATGATGGGGTCCGCCTCGGTTCCCTTCGTCGACTTGGTGAACGTCGTCGAATAGGTACCCTCGACCGTGACCTTGGCGCCCTTCGCGGGCAGGGGCATCGGCATTTCCACGCCCCAGTACGTGTCGAGGTGCGGCTCCTTGTCGTCGTCGTCGCGCTCTTTGTCGTACTTCTCCATCGCGTCGTAGAGCTGCGCATAGTTCGACGCCCAGCCGAGGACCTTGATGGTGTCCTTCTCACCGGAATTCTTCTCGTCGCCGAGCCAGAACGTCGGGATAGGAGGATTGCACCCCTCGGGATCGCCCTTGCCACCCTCGTGGACTGCGCACTCGGGCGCATCCGGCAAGTTCGTCTTCGTGATCCACCCGGTGATCTTGAGCTTCTGCCCCGCGACCTCCTTGGTGTGCACACGATTGCGAAGGTAGTAGCTGACGCCCCAGACCGTGTACGCGTCACCCGCCTTGATGGGTTTCTTCGCCACGTTCGGGACATCGGGCACATTCGCCTTGGGGGCGCCGCTCGGCGCCGTCTTCGGCTGGTACTTGGCTTCCTCATTTCCGCAGCCAGCGAGCCCGAGGGCGAGCGCTGCAACGGCCACAGGAGCGTAAATGCGGTTAACGGCTAGCATTTCCTGGGGGCCTCCCTTTGGGACCTGCACGGCTATCACGCGACTGGCCGAGCCCGCAAGCCGGGTTCGATGCTGCCTCGGCGGTTTGGAGAGAAACACTGATTTGGGGCGGGTTTTCGCACCGTTGCATTCTGGTCAAAACCTTCCGGGCTGACTGTTTCCTGGGTGGTCGACCACCGCCGCAGCACCCCCTGCCGTACATTGGGCAGGTGAGCCGCGCGCCTCTTCGAGTCCCGGTGGCCGGCGTCCGAGAGGGTCCTTTCACGCTCGACGCCGACGCCAGCCGTTACCTCTGCGGCGTGTATCGTCTGACGGCGGGCGACGACTTCGTCGCGTTCGACCCACTCGCACGCGTCGAGGCGGCTGGCACGATCATCGCTGCCGACGCGCGCAGCGCGGCGTGCAAGCTCGGCCCGATTCGTGCGGCAACTCGAGTGCCATCTCGGCAGATCGTGTTGGTGCAGGCCATGGCCAAGGGGGACAAGATCGATCGCGTGGTCGGCGACGGTACGACGCTAGGCGCCGGGAAGATTGTTTTGGTGGAAACCGAGAGAAGCCAGGTGCGTCTCGGCGACCGTGCCGACAAGCGTCGAGCGCGGTGGCACACCATTGCCGTTCAAGCCGCTCGCCAATCCGGGCGAGGCGACGTTCCGGAAGTCTCGGGCCCCGTGCCGCTGAAACGATTCCTCGCCGGGCTCGGCCGCGACGACAGCGTGAGGTGGATTCTGTCTCCGGTGGCCGATCTCCGACTGGCCGATGCGCTCGAAGGCGCGGCCGATGGCCCAGTCATGCTCGTCGTCGGACCTGAGGGCGGGCTCAGCCCCGACGAAGAAGTCGCGGCCAAATCGGCAGGTTTCGAGGCGGTTCGCCTCGGCGCCTTCACGTTGCGGACGGAAACGGCGGCAACCGCCGCGCTCGGTGCCATCGCCGCCCGAGATCCCGTACCGAAAGCTCGGTGTTGAAGTTCGCTGGCCGCCGTCTATTTTCACGGGCTGTGACTCCTCAACCGAAGCTCCGAATTCTGGTCGCCAAACCCGGCCTCGACGGCCACGATCGCGGCGCGAAGGTCGTGGCCCGGGCGCTGCGCGACGGTGGTTTCGAGGTGGTCTACACCGGGCTTCATCAAACGCCCGAAATGATCGCCACCGCCGCGGTGCAAGAAGACGTCGACGCCGTCGGCCTTTCGATCATGAGCGGCGCACACAACACGCTCTTTCCAGCGGTAATCAACGCCCTCCGGGAACGCGGGGCCGATGACGTGGCCGTCTTCGGT
>JAJDAH010000453.1 GCA_029261965.1 Polyangiaceae bacterium | reverse complement strand
TCGTACGCGTTCAGCGAACCGCGTTCCTGACATAGCGGCTGCTGGACAGTATTCACCTTCGTCGGAGGTAGCCGATGGCGAAGCGAATCAATCGAGACGCGTGGGGTGAGCACATAAGGCAGTGGAGGAATAGCGGCAGGGCAGCGGACGACTTCGCCGCCGAGCTCGGCGTGACGACTCCCACGCTGAGGTGGTGGGCGTGGAAACTGGGCGAGTCGAAGCGTTCGAGGGGCGGTTCGAAGGCGCGAGGATGCTCGGGCAGAGGTCGCGGGGACGCGAAGGGCAAGGTCACCAAAGGCAGAAAGAAGCTCTCGAAGGTATCGTTCGTGCCGCTGGCTGCTGAGCCATCGGCCACGGGCACAGATACTTCGGCGCTGGAGATCGTGCTCGACTCCGGTCATCGCGTTCGAGTGAGCTCGAACCTCGATCCGAAGATTCTCGAGCACACTCTCGGCTTGCTCCTCAAGGAGCGCGCATGATCCCGGCGGGCGTAGCCATCTACGTGTGCGCGGAGCCGATCGACATGCGGCGTTCGTTCGACGGCCTCGCTCTGTGTGCCCGAGAGCATCTCAATCGCGATCCGCAGCAGGGCGGGCTCTTCGTTTTCGCCAATCGCAGGAGCACGCATCTGAAACTGCTTTGGTTCGACCGAAACGGCTACTGCATTCTGTACAAGCGATTGCACCGTGCGTTGTTTGCGTTGCCGAAGAATGAGGGCGGTAGCGAAATCACGATCGACGGTCGAGAGCTCGCAAAGATCCTCGCGGGTGTTCCAACAAGGGCGAAACGTTTTCGATGACTTTTTTCTTCACACCGATCGCAAGAATGGATAGAACGCGTTCGTGCGGAGTGCATCGCAGCACCAACTCGACGAGCTCAACGAGAAGGTCGCGACGCTCACTGTCGAGCTTGCCGAAGCTGCGCACAAGCAAGAGGAGTACCGGAAGCTCTATCTACTGCTGCTGGAAGAAAACGAGAAGCTGAAGCGCGGTCTAAACGGGAAGAAAGCGGAGAAGCTGCCGAAGAACGACGCGCAGCTCACGCTCGCCATTCTGGAGCTCCTGTTGGGCAAGGGTCAGGCCGCCAAGGCGAGCGAGACCGAAGCCGAAGAAACCGAGGTCCAGCCGCACAAGCGCAAGAAGCCAACCGGGCGCAAGCCGCTGCCAGAGCACTTTCCACGAATCGAGATCGAGGTGCTGCCACCCGAGGTGCGCGCGGAGGGAATCGACAGCTTCACCCGTATCGGTGAAGAGATCTCGGAGGTCATCGAGCAGCGCCCGGCCGCCACCGTCGTCGTACGCATCGTACGCCCGAAGTTCGTGGAGAAATCGAAGACCGACGACGAAAATACCGTTGTGCACACTGCCGTGCCGCCAGAGTTGCCCATCGAGCGCGGCTTGGCTGGGCCAGGGATGCTCGCCGACACCGTCGTCAAGCGCTGGCAGGATCATCTTCCGCTCAACCGTCAATCGAGCATGTTCGGGCGTGGGGGGCTCGACCTCGCTCGTTCGACCATCTGCGCGTGGCACATGGGCCTCGCCGAGCTCGGCGAGCCCGTCGTCGATGCCATGCACGAGGACGCGCTCGACCAGCCGTACCTGTGTACCGATGCTACCGGCGTGCTCGTGCAGGCGAAGGACGAATGCAAGAACGGACACTTTTGGGTGCTCGTCGCGCCAGAGCTCCACGTGCTGTTCAAGTTCTCCAAGAAACACGACAGCGCCGCTGTCGACGACCTGCTCGCCGGCTATGGCGGCTACGTCGTGGCAGATGCTCACGTCGTCTACGATCATCTCTATCTCGAGAACGGCGGGTCGGCCGTCGAAGTTTCTTGCTGGGCCCACACGAGAAGGTATTTTTTCAAGGCCCTCGCCTCTGACCCCGAGCGTGCAAGATCTGGCCTGGCAAAGATCGCTGCGCTGTTCCGCATCGAGCGCTCGATCGCCACCGCACCGCGGAAGAAGAAAGAGCGGATCCGCAAGGAGAAGTCCGTGCCGATCGTCGACCTGTTCTTCGAATGGTGCGACGCCGAATCGCTGAGCGTGCTCGACCACACGCCCATCGCGGTCGCGATCCGCTACGCACGCAACCAGCGCGACGGACTTCGGCGATTCCTCAGTGATGGGCGCCTGCCCATGCACAACAACGTTAGCGAACGTGAGCTCCGACGTGAGGCGATTGGTCGCAAGAACTGGGTGTTCCTGGGCTCGGAGGACGGTGCCAAAGCCAACACGGTCTTCGTTTCGCTGCTGGCAAGCTGCCAGATGCACGGCATCGAGCCCTGGGCCTACCTCCGCGACCTGTTCTGCCTGCTGCCGTCGTGGCCTCGCAGTCGCGTGCTCGAGCTCGCCCCCGCCTACTGGAATAAGACGCTCGAGCAGAAGGACACTCAGCAGCGGCTCGCTGCCAATCCGTTCCGCGCTGTCGTGCTCGGTGCTGGGGACCACGCCATTACGTCTACCCTCTGAGCGCTGGCACTACGAGACGCGGTTCGCTGAACGCGTACAACAGGTCCAGGGTCCCGGACAGTGAACTTCTCCAGGCACGGCGTTCCGCTGGCGACTGACAGTGCCATATCGAGGGCGCTCCACGTCTTCACTGCCTTGGGCGGGCCGCCTTTCATCCCAACGCCGTTCCGGGGCCACAGTCCGTCAATCAACCAGAACCGCTCCCCATCAAATTCCTCAAGCTCGGCCGCTTCGATGATCTTGTACGGATCGGGCCGACTGAACTGATCGACAATCTGGGTACCACTGGTCCGGAAGACAGTCGGCCAATCATGGCGCTTGGTCTCGACAGGTTCGCCCTGCTGCCCGGCCAACAGCGTGACGACCTGCTGGGCCGATTCGAAGCGTTCCGCAATCTCAGCGATTCGGGCGGGGCTGTGACGACCGCCATCCCGAGCCCAGCCAACCAGCGACTGGAAAAATGGGAGCACCTGCTTCCGCTCGACCTCGGGCGCCTGCTGCAACTTAACTGCAAGTGCCTGGTCGCAGAGCGCCCAGATCTCCTCTGCCGTGGGACCTGCTCTCGAATTCTTGGTTTGCGTTCTCGTCCTCTTCCGTCCGCGTGCCGTTTTCGATCTTGCCATCCCGGTAGATACACCGACCAGGGCGTCGATTTGGGCACCTGACGTAATTTCTCCAAGGTTTCTTCCCGGAGCAGAAGCAACGCTTCTTCTACCAACGCCCCGACGACGCTTGAACACCAGCAGGTACGAGTGATTTTTTCGTGCATGCCGTTGCCGCTTGACCCGGCTGTTCACCATCGGACGTCCCGTCTGGACCAAGACGAAGAGGTCATCGCACTCGAACCCGAAGTTCCGATACGCCTCGATGACGTCAACGTGGGTGAGCCTCTGGCGTCCGCTGGCCACCTCGTCCTGGCACTTCACCATCACGACACCCTTGGGTCTAAGCACCCGAGCGGCTTCCCTTCCGAGATCGACGTAGAGCTGGACCACGGACTCATGCCCAACGCCGGCACGAGCGTGGTTTCGATACCTCTGTTCGAGATCCGCCCCACCAGTCGTCGAGCCCCCAGATGAGATGTACTGATATGGAGGATCGACCAGCACGGCGTCGATGGACCCGGATTCGTAGGGGAGGTGACGACCATCAACCCCGTCCATCAAGTCGCTGGTGACAACGTTGTAAGCCCCCTCGGTAATGAGCTTCCAGAACGACCCCCGACCGTAGGTCACGTCGGCCACCGTGCTCCCACGAAGAATATGGATGGCGAGGGCGTCGGCCAACAACTCGGCGTTCTGCCCGACTCTGGCGGAGTAGATGAGGTCGGACTGTGAGTCATCGAAGATTTCCCGGACCCGTTTCCGCAACTCGGGGCGGACCTTCTCGACGGGCTCGTTCTTCTTGAGGATCTTCTCGCCCGCCTTGCAGAATTTGGAGATGGCCTTTCGCATTGCGGGGGACTGCCGTTCTCGGCCAAACCGTTCTGCCTCTTTCGCAGTCAAGTAGCCCCCGCAGTGGAGATCGTGGACGATCTTTGGAGCACGCTCGACGATGGCCCGTAGTCTCTCGTCCTGCCTCGTCCCCGGAGACCTCTCGCCCTGGGGGCGGGAGGTGAGGTCGATTCGTTCCCCCTGCTGCCCGGGCCTGACTAGAAGAAGGCGAGTTCTACGCGGACCGAGCAGATCGTCGAGAAATCGCCGAATGATCTCGGGTTCCGAGCCGAGGCCCCAAGGCTCCGGAGCCGAGCAGAACGACTCGAAAGTCCGAAACGCTCTTCCTTGTTCGTCCCTCAGACGAGTCCACGTTCGATCCTGGATGCCCCGAACGAGATCGCTATGGAGAGCGTCTGGGTCGAGGTAGCTTTTCAGTGCGCCTCGGAAGTCGGCTCGCCATTTCTCCGACCACGAGGCATCGACGAGGTGTGCGGGGGTCTTGCGAGCCACGGCTGCTGCTGAAGATCGGGCCATGGTCCCGTCCATACACCGTTCCCGGCGGTGGCCCCAGACGCGGGGACGCCAGCGACGGAGTGGAGGACCGACTTCTGTCGGCGACGGGAGGCCCACCGGGCTTCAAGCATTGGGTGCTCCGCAGGCCGACTGAGCTTCCGGTGTATCTACTTGGCGTGACGCTAGGCACCGGGCCCACCTTCATCCGCGGCCAGCTCGGACACCGAAATCCAAGCGAGGAGAAATGAATCATGAAGCAGGAGATTGACGGCAAGATCTACGATACGGAAACCGCCTCGTTCGTTGCCAAGGTGAGTTGGAAAGACGGCAATGACTGGCGGCCCGAAGAGATCTACGTCGGGGCGTACCGCAGCCCGGATGGCGAATACTTCGTTGCTGGCCCGGCTTGCGTGCCCTGGAGCAACGGTAAATCTCTTCCGTCAAGGCTTGACCCCACTATGGCGGGAGTGGAGGTGATTTCGACGGACCACGCCCGGTCACTTGCCGAGATGGAGGGATTGGACGGACTGGCGATGAGGGCGGCCGGCTTCAACGTGGATCCCGATGCCTACGACGAAGCCAAGAGGGTGCAGGCCGAACTCGACGGCTGGCCCAGCGAGGATCCTGACTATTGGGATGAAGTAGAAGGGGCCTACGAAACCGTCGGAGGGTGATGTCGGCTTCGTTGAGCTTCCTCATCAAGCTGCTCATCCGTAATCCCAAGGGGCGTGGATTACGCATGGAGCCGTCACCCGGTCTCCGCCAGTGCCTCGACGTTCGCGACGTAACGACGTGAGAAGTGGATCCAAAATCTGGGGAGGCGATTGCTTTGGAGGAGGCCTCGCAGCGTGAGCGCGCCACGGAG
>JAJDAH010000452.1 GCA_029261965.1 Polyangiaceae bacterium | reverse complement strand
CGTGAGGCTGCTGGAGAACGCGGAACGGTGGCAGGCGGACCTCGACGCGGGGCGGGTGAAGAATCGCGTCGAGCTGGCCCGGCGGGAGGGGACGTCGACTGGTCGGGTGTCGCAGGTCCTAAATCTGCTGAGACTGGAAGCAGAGATCCGGGACTGGATTCGGGGACTGCCGCCGGGGACACCGGCGCGGTACGTCGCTGAGCGGCAGCTTCGGGAGATCGCGCGGTTGGGGGAGCAGGAGCAGGTCGAGGCGGTGAGGCGGAGGTGGGGAGCCGGCTGCTGCTGACGGCCGCTCTCGAGCCGGGACGGCTGATCCCGGTACGCTCCCCGTCAGGTGGGCGGTTCTCGACAACCGAGCGGCGATCAGCGGTGGGCAGCGCTCATCGTTCTCGCCGCCTTCGTCGTTTACCTCGTCCATGCCTCAACGTTCGGTCGCTGGATCGTCGACGACGCCGGGATCTCGTTCAGCTACGCGCGAAGCTTAGCGGGCGGGCACGGCTTCGTGAGTCAGCCCGGCGCCGAGCCAGTCGAGGGCTACTCGAACTTCCTGTGGGTCGCCGTCCTCGCGGGGTTCTTCGTCACGGGAGCGTTCGATCCCGTGTGGACACCGAAACTGGTGGCCGGCGCTCTCGTACTTGCGACCTTCGTTGTGCTCACTCGGCTCCGCTTCGGGCAACCCGAAGCCACGCCTTCGCAGCAGGGACGCTCGCCCTTCTCGCGGCGAACACTGGGTTCGTCGCCTGGACGATGTCCGGGCTGGAGAACGCCCTCTACGCTGTGACCGTCTCGGCGGTGGTGCTGACGTCGTGGGGTACAGGACGGTGGACGTCGGCCTGGTCCGGCCTCCTCGCAGCTCTCGTTGCGATGACGCGGCCCGACGGCCTTGTGTTCGTCGGTCTCTACCCTGAGGCGCTCCTGCACGAGCGGCTGTGCGGTCAGACGGCAACGAAGGGAGCCCTGAAAAAACTGATGGGATTCGCCAGTGTCTTCGTGGCCTTGTTCGGCACGTACACGGCGTGGCGGCTCGCCACGTTCGGTGAGCTGGTGCCGCCGCTCCTCGATGCGCCACTCAAGGGCGGGGCGCAGCTGCAACTCGACGTCGTCGTGGAGAAGCTACTGCTCAGTCCAGACGCCTCGGGCGCGCTGGCCCAGCTTCTGCGCAGCGCGTTTGGAGTGGTCGGGACCTACGCCGGTCTCGCTCTGACTTCGGTCGTCGTGGGCTGGGTGGTTCGGAAGCAACTATCCCACGAGCGCTTCGTGCTCGTGGCGGGCACTATCCTCGCCGCACTGGCATTCGTGCTTTTGCCCAGCGACTGGATGGGCGAGTTCCGCTTCGCGACACCGTTCTACGTGACGGCGTACCCCCTGGCCGCCGTTGCTATCAGTTCAGTCGCTGCGGACTCGGTCAAGAGGAAGGCGGTTGCATGCGGAGTGGGCGTGGTGTTCTGCGCCCCAGCCGTTGTGAGCTTCGCAAGTCGGTCCCGCGCTTTCGCGACCGATCCGAAGGTCCCGATGGCGGGAGTCGTCGAGCGCACGACGACGCTCGCTACATGGTCGGAGCAGCTCGGACTCGAGCGCGCTTCGGTCCTGACGCCAGACGTTGGAGGGGCGCTCTACTCCGGCGACTTCGAGGTCGTCGACCTCGGCGGAATCGTCGATCCGACGATCGCGAGAACGCTCGTTGGCGACAAGGCGGCGTTCCACGAGTACGTGTTCGCGAAGCGCGAGCCCACGTTCATCCAGATCCACGGCTACTGGACCCACTTCGCGAACTTCCACGATGACGAGCGCTTCGAGCGCGACTACGTGCCGATCTTTGAGTTCGAGGACCGGTGGATCAAGAGGGTGTACCGGCGTACGGTTCACTCCGGTGTGTACGTGCGACGTGCGGAGACTGACGGCGAGCAACTCGGTGACCTTGTTGCGAGAACGCCAGCAAGGCCGGAGCTGTTCGGGGCGCGGCCGCGATGAGCAGCGCGGAGCGACCTCGACGGGAATCGGGCATCCAGGCGTGGATCCGGCGGCTGCCGCCCGGACGCCCACGCGGTACGCGGCCGAGCGGCAGCTTCGGGAGATCGCGCGCATCGCGAAGAAGGCGCAGGTGGAGGCGGTGAGGCAGGTGGCAGGGGCGGGGGAGGTGACGGTGGGCGACGACCGAGGTGGTTTGCACTCTCACAGAGGGCCTCAGAACCGACCAGGCTTGCCGTCGTTCTCGGGGCCTCCAAGAGTGTTCTTCAACGGTCGCGATGGGAATCCGTAGGTGGAGTAGTCAACGTAGTCGCCGTTCCATTCGAGGAGGGTGAGGATGACCCGAGCAACGAGCGTCCGGTAGGCGCGTGTCGTATTCGCGAGCCATTGGTACTGTGTGGCGGTGAAGCTCCCACCATGCGCCGCTTTGTTGCGAGCGGCGATGGCCTTCAACTCGACATCGCACACGGGGAGACCCAGTTCGTCGAAGAACCGCTCGAAACGTTCGTTTACGCCAAAGTTGTTCGCGCCACGGGCGCGTCGCTCCATGCGATCAGCGTTCGGCCGACCTGCGAGAGCCGCTGCAAGATCCTTCATCGGCTGGTTGGACAACGCCGACCAGTCCGCGTCGGGCATGTACTTCCCGCCCGATTTGGTCTTCGCGGAGCGAAACCATGCCGTCATGATGGACTCCAGCGCGCTCGCGAGGTTCGGGAGTGCTGCGTCCATCGGAACGGAGTCAGCGAGCCAGACGAGCCACATCGCGTCGATGAGTCGAAACTGGGTAGCGAGAGCGACGAAGCGTGGTACCAGCTCGGTAAGGCTTTTTGCGCTTACTGCGGTCGGTGGCATCGATGGTCGCGCGCAGTCCGCACGCAGATCGACAGCCCAGGCGGAACGGAGGTCGTGGAGTTGCTGCCGAGCATCCGGGTCGAACAGCGTGAAGCCCACCGGGATCAATCTGCGGCCGATGGCGAAGCTCAGTCCCGCCAGGTAGGGATCGAGGACATCCCACTCGGGCGCCTTTGCCGCGGACGGGAGCGAGAACTCGATGGCGGCAGGGCGCACGGTGCCATCGACGGGCACGCTCTTTGGTACGGCAGCCAGGGTTGCAGGACCCACACCACAGGTTGGCGGCGCAGCCGGAATCGAATCAAGGGAAAAGCCGCTGCCGCGCAGCTCGCGCACGCGATCAGGGGAGCCGGCGCGTTGACGTTCGTGCCGGATGACGCGGCTCCGGTCTGTCCGCACAATGAACGGGAAGTCGTCGCACGTTGGACCATTCAAGCACCAGACAAGGCAATGATTCGACGCCGAGACCGCGGCCGTCGGGTCGCCGAAAGTGATCCTGGCTCCCGTAGCGCGGAGGTCCCGCTGGATGTCGCCGGCGAGATTCCCGGTAACATCGCCCAAGGAGACCTCTCGCAGCAGTACCGCAGCGCCGGTCCTAGTCGCGGACACCGCGGCGATGGGTGCGATCATCTGCCCAGGTCGGAGCGCAGGAACTGCGGCGCCGAGCGGCACGCGCGCAGAATGCCCGATCGCGGTCGCAGTAACCTGAAACTCTAGGTCGCGAGCCAATTCTATCGACTTGAAGTCGCCATCCAGCGGATTGGAACTCGGCAGGTCGAAGCTCCACGAGCCCCCCAAGCTCAAGGGCTCCCACTCGATCGCCGGGAGCGCGAGTCCGTCTGCCACGAACACCATAGTATCTTGAACCACAGGTCGCGGGATTCGCCAAGACGGAGCAGTCGAGGCGCTGAGACAGCGGGGTCTGCCATCAGCAAACTGCGCGCGCCGCGCGCTGGGAACCAGTACACCACCTAGGGAGCACTGGACTTTGCACAACTTTCTGCCAGATCAGCAGGGTTCACATGGCCTGGTCGATCGAGAAAACTGAACTGGTAGGAGAAATCTACGACCGTCACACGGCGGTCCATTTCAGCGACTACGATTCTCTGTCCGAGCTGGAGTCAGCGTGGCCCGACGGACACTACGTTTGGCAAACGCACGAACGCCTGGAGCCGCTGGTGAACGCGTTCGAACGCCTCTGGCTGATCCCTCGCATGTTGCGGATCAACAACCTACCGCTGCAGGGTCGAGACGACGCCTTCGTGTCACGAGCCGAATGGGTTCGAATCACGCTGGAAGTGATGCTTGTTCGACTCGCATCCATCCGGGACCTGTCCGCACTGCTCGTCGCAGCGGTCTACGAGCTTGGTCTAGCCCCTCCGCGGGTCAACGTGACGCGACTTCTAGGCCGAACAGAAGTGAACGCTAACGCTGAGCTCTGCTCGTCTTTGCAAAGGATAGCTGCAGCGGCTCCGGACGAACGTGCGGAGAGGAATCGATTTATCCATGAAGGGATCCGCCGAGCCCTCGGTCCACACCAACTGTTCGACACGGTCTCGCACATGGAAGCGCTCGGAGTGGCCGTGAACGTAGAACCCCTGTCGGGTCAGGACGGTGAAACCTTGGCGTTCGATCTCGCTACTGAGCACTGCAGGATCGTCTGCGAAATTGAGCGCGATTTCACCGCGACAGCCAACGAGTTGCACGCGGCAACGGAGGGCCTACTTGAGGCCCTCCACCCCGAGTGGCTCAGCCGATTCCAGTTAAAAATCACGCGCAGACCGCGGGGCGCAGCCAGCCGATTTGGAACTCGGTGAAGACCGTGTGGCGGCAGGCGGATCCGCCGGTCGGCAAGTCGTTGCTGTTCGCGTGGGGATGCTCGTGCACGCTCGTTGCTGTGGGATTCTGCGTTCCCAATCGCAGTTTGCCGTACGTTGCAGAGAGACTCCTGCGGCTCGGTAGCACTCGCGTTCAGGAGCACGCACCAAGAAACTCCCTCGTCGCGCCTGCCCTCGTCGAGCGCCCAACCGTGATTGCGGCCGGAATCGGAACCTGACTGAAGGTGTCCCGGCGGCCCAGTAGGCAGCGGAGCAACCGGCGACGGTTTTGATCTGCCGTCTCCGCGTCTACACAAATTTCTGGGAGTTCTTGCACGAGTGGTCGTCAACAAGACCTCGAGGCGTGGTCGTCGACAGGCGCGCTCCGTCCTAAAGCGCACGATCGGGCGAATCTCGGTCATTGCCATCGTCGGGGAAGAGCGGGATCCAATGCGCCGAACACCGTCCAGTGGTACCTGACGCGTCGCTCCTCGACGCTGCTCCATGTCTCGACTTCGTAGATTGCCCTGACGACGTCAACTTCGTCGCGGGTCGCGGGCGGTCGTGGCCAAGAAGTCCAGGTAGCACCCGGAGTTGGCGTGCCGCCTCGTCCACGACCGTGAATCTCCTGCTCGTCGGGCGGGCGGCGGGTCACGCCGAGCACTCGGACGCGAGAACGTCGACCACCTTGTCGATCGTGGGACGTTCCTCCCGAGATGGTGCCGTCATCCGCACGACGAATTTGGCGACGCTTGGCGCGTGTGACAGCGCCTCGACGTCGACGGGCCCCTCCCTCTTCCGCTGTGCGAGATCCGGCAGCCGGACATCGCGGAAGGGCTTCTGTCCAGCGATGAGTTCGTAGACTGTCAGACCGAGCGCGTAGACGTCATCGGCGGCATGATCGTCCGAGGGGTTCGCAACTTGCTGAGGCGACGCGTTGCGAGGCGTCAAACCGTCCTCACTGCTCCCCGTGACGTTGTCGTCGACAGCGGTCTTGGCGATCCCGTAGTCCACCAAGCGAACCGATCCGTCTTTCTCCAGGATGGCGTTCGCCGGCTTGATGTCTCGATGGACCCCACCGATGGCGTGGAAGTCTCGAACCGCCGACGCCAGGTCTCGGCAAGTCCGCAGTCTTTCCGTCGCGTTTAGAAAGGACATGGCGTCGATGCTGAGCGACGTTCCCTCGACGAGCTCCATGACCTCACAGTAGTAGCGTGTGCTAGCGCGTATGGGGTCCTGAAGTATCGCCGGAAAGATATCGTAGCTCCGGCAAAGTCGACTGGAGCGGTGCGAACGCGCCGCGCGGAAGCCGCGCAAGAGCCTCTCTCGACCCTTCTCGACGCAGCCGTGGAGTCGAATCAGGTCGAACTCCGCCGTCATTTTCACAGCGACGCGCATTTTCGGCTCGCCCCAGAGCGTATGTGCCAGCAGTTCGTGCGGGACGACCGTTCCCGATGCTCCGCTGCCTCGAGGCGAGCCCGCACGACGATACAGTCGGTTCAATGGCACCTCGGGATAACTTCGAGGCCCGAACCCAACCGTCTCTGCCTCCATGCTCATGTTGACGACTCGGACGTGGTCGGCATCAAGGTGGTCGAGAACCATGTGGCCTACCATCTGGGGCGCCTGCGGCGCGTCCGCAAAGAACGCCCGAATCAGTTCCTCCGAGCTGGCGCTCGCCTTGGCAATCGCCCTGATGTCGAGCGGCGCTCGCGGCGAATCGACGCGGAGGCGATCGATGGCCTCGCGGATGGTGCGATTACGGACGCGAGACCAGCACCCGGATGGCGAGATGAAGAAGCGTCTGTCTTGCGCGAGTCGCGTTGACAGGACTATCCAGTCGTCGTCGACGTCGATGAGGTCGGCGACTGCATCGACATCGAACTTCGCCATCTCGCTGCCGGTTCGCATCCGTGGAAGCGAAAGGAGCCGCTCCGTCGCCGTTTCGACGCGTGAAGTTGGGTCGAAATAGTCGAACTTCGTCACTCGTAGCACTCCTCGCGATCGGCCTACTCCCCGTCGGCGAGACCGAGTTCCAGCACAAGTTGCTCGAACTCTTCTTCAGTCACGACGGCTTTGCGATACGCCCGGTCCATGAGGCTTGGAGCGTCCGGGTGATCGGTCGCATGGATCATGTAGTACATGATCCTCCCATCCCCATCCTCGCGCTCGTAGATCGGCCACGGCTTGACTGAAGCGTATCCGAAGTCCGATTTGAAGCGTTCCGAGAAGAGCTGGGCCCGCTGCGTACTGGAAATGCCTTGAAGCTGCTGCCAGTCGTCTCGCCCCCACCAAGCCCGAAGGACCTCTTCGTTCTTCTGCGCGGCGAGGGAGCGAGGGAGCCAACCGTCGGCAAGGAAGTAGAACAGTTCGATCTTGTGCCTGTCGGGTGCCTTGTAGGTTGCCAGTGCACGCACAGTCGACCAATGGCACTCAAATGTCCTTTGGTCGAGCAAGGCAAACGTCGCTTCCGACTGTCGCACGTGACCTTCGTCGAGGACCTCCGCCATCTGGTGGTTGCAGTCTCCAGGGAAGATCTCGATCGTTCGCTTCGGCTCACCCTTTGCCCGATCGCGCGGCCGCTGACCGTCACGGAGCTCCTCAAGCAACTTCACGCTGGTGGGCCTTTCTTCGAAGAGAAAGAACTTCCGCAGGCGTCGCGGCTCACTTTCCAGCACGAGCTTGGCCGACCAACTATCTGGCTTTCTTGGGTCTTGTGGTCCGGCAAACGCGTCGATGTAGACACCATGCTTCGTGATGTACACGAAGAGCCGGAGATACGTTTCAATTAGTTTCGCTTTGTTGTCGGTCCAGATCGCGCGCTTGAGCGGGCCAACCTTCGGTTCGGGTTGGACCGAAGGACCGAGTTCGAACAAGTGTTGCTGTCGCTTGTCTTCCCCTCCTGGCACCGTGTCTATGCCTCCGAAAGAACCAGTTCTCGCCGACGACCCTGCAGCCGTCCAGTGGGAATAATCGGTGAGCCTCGGAACTGAGGAACCAGTTCGGCCTCAAGCATTGCAGCAAGGTCGCGCCGCTCAGCCCGGCTCGGTATCGGCACCGAAGGACGCGCCGGCATGTCGTCATGCGTGCGACCGTCGAGTAGCCGGCCTGCCATCGCCTTTCGCACGCCGCCCCACTGCTTGAAGAAGAACGGGACTGCCGCCGTCTCACACTGATCCCGAAGCGACGCCGCCCATGCCCTGTCCATAGGTCGCGCGCCGTGACCGCTCTCGCCTCCAACGATGACCCAGTCGATTCCGGTGAGATCAACCGTCCCCACGTCCTCCAGGAGTGGCTCCACGGAAAGGAACTTCGTGGTCGCAGCCGAACGTCGAAGCTCGTCGATCCTGGGCTGGCCGTAGCGCTGGTCCTCGACGCTCACGCCCCACCAGATGTGCGTAGGCCGCGCTGCATCCGCGAGCTTGGTAGCCAGCAGCTCGCGCATCCGAGCCGCGCGCTTCGTGAGCACCTGGTACGTGTGCCAGTTCGCTTGGGTCATGACGCGAGCGACGGCCTCGACGTACTCGTCGGGGATCCCGTCCTGGAAGAGGTCGCTCATCGAGTTGACGAAGACCACACGCGGCGTGGTCCACGCGAGTGGCTCAGTCAGCTTCTCGGGAACAAGCCGCAGGTCGAAGCCCTGTTCGTAGGGGTGGCTGGGCACGCCCCGGAAGCGCTCGGCGAACGCCTCGGCGTAGCAGTGCTTGCATCCGGGGCTGATCTTCTGACAGCCCCGCACGGGATTCCAGGTGGAGTCAGTCCACTCGATCTTGCTCTTGTCGCTCATACGGTCATTCGTTGGTCGTGGGGGACGGTCAGCAGACTGGCCATCGACGCGCGCCATTATGGAAGCGCTGCCCCTCGTCGGGTGAGAGGGTTACCCGGATGTCGTCCGAGCGCAAACCTGACATGACGGACAATGACCGCCCGCGCTCATCACGCCCCGACGACGCAAATGTCGACCGCAACGTAAGCGTTCACAAGGTCGCTCGCCACCCGCTCCGGCAGGTCGAACTCGTCGACGAGGGTCGAAAAGTCGTCCTGGTAGACGTCGGACGAGCGCAACGTGCCCTTGAAGACGTCGACCGCGAACGGGAAGTTGAGCTGGCCCCGGTACACGCCCTCCCGGACGAGGAGCGCGACGGCGCGGCGCCACGCCTCGTTGATCTCGCCGTCGTCGTCGTCCGGGTGGCGTGCCCGTGGGTTCTCCCGCATCTGCTTGCTGAGCTTCGCGAGGAAGTTCGTGCTCATGGTCAGTCCTTTCTGTTCGTGGCGGCCCTCGCGGACTCGCCGGTGGTCTCGGTCTGCTTGCTGGTGATCTCGACGGTGCCGTCGGGGGCGACGGTGATCTTCTCGACCAGCGCGTGGAGGTAGGTCCGCGCGAAGTCCCGGTCGGTGTCGAGCGCGGCTCGCAGCCGCTCGACGAACGCGGCCACAATCGACGACTGGTAGAGCCCCGGCGGAACGCCGTCGCCGATGACCCGCACCTTTCCGAGCTGCGCCTCGACGTTCTCGAGCTGCTCCCGAATGTCGGTCAGTCGGTCCGCAACGTCGTTCGCGACGACGGCGCCGATCTGGATGGCGTCTAGGAGTCGGTCGCGGCTCCGCTTCAGGGCGTCTCGCTCCCGAACCCACGCGGCTCGGTCCTCGGCGGCGCGGTGCCGCAGAACCCCCTGCTCCTCGACGAGGTCCCGAAGAATCTCGCGGCACCGGACGTCGCTGAACACGCGCTCGGCGAGCCAGTCGATCACCGCCGCGTCGAGCTTCGCGACGGGCGTCGGCTTCGCGTTGCAGGTCGCCCCGACGCCGGTGCGGCGGGCGCGCGAGCACATGTAGTAGCAGTAGCGTTCACCGTTTGGACGGCGCTTGCCCGAGGTCTGCAATTCGCATGACGCGCCGCATGGCCCGCACTTGAGCAGCCCCGTCAACAGCAGCCTGCTCGACGTGGCCCGGCCGACCCGCTCGGGATCTCGACGCTCCCGCTCGTCCTGCACTCTGTCGAAGACGCCGCGCTCGATGACGGCCGGGCACGGCACGACGACGACGACTTCCTCTGCTCGGAGCAGTCCCGTCCGGGAGTCTCGTCGACCCCACTCGGCCTCTCCAATCAGAGCTCGACTACCGAGCAGCCGCAGTACGCGGTCTCGGTCCCAGAGGCCCGTGCGGGGAAGCTGACCGCCGGCGTTCAATGCGCGAGCGATCTCGACGGCGCCGCTCCCGGCGAGGTAGAGCGCGACCGCGCGCCTCGCGACGTCGGCCTCAGCCGGGTTGCTCTCGAGCTTGTTTTTCTGCTTTCCCGTTGTCGTCGTAACCTCGGCAAGACGAAACCCGTAGGGAGCTCTGGACCCCGGCCAGTAGCCGGCGCGAGCCGTGGCCGCCATCGCGGCGCGCGTCCTGATGCCGTTCTGCTCGCTCTCAAGCTGATCGATCAGCTCGAACATCCCTTCGACGAAATGACCTGTTGGATCGTCGTCAACGGGTTGCTGAATCGAAACGACTCGGATGCCGCGTTTCGCCAAAGCGACCTTGTGAACCCGAGCCTTCATTGCGTCGCGAATGAACCGACTCGTGTGCACGACCAAGACCGTCCCGATCCGGTTGTCCGGCGCATGGAGGTCGGCGAGCATCTGCCGAAACACGGCACGGTTGTCACTCCGACCGCTGTCGCCGCGCTCGACGTACTCGCGCTCGACGGTGAAGCCCTCGCGCTCCGCGTAGGCCCTCACGTCGTCGAGCTGCCCCTGGAGCGATTCGCCCCGCGCCTGCTCGGCCGTCGAGACGCGCGCGAGCACGACGGCGAACATCGGGTCGGTCAGGACGGGGGAGCGGCGGCGGGCCATGAATCAGTCCAGCGAGGACTCCAGCTCGTCGAGCAGAGCCCGGATGCGCGGGATACGTTGCCGATCGGCGTGCGTGTCGCCGGTGTCGTCGTAGTCACTGATCGTCGTCTGCATTCGTGCCTCGTTGTTGAGCGTCGGTTGGATGTTGCTGGTCGGTGGATCGAAGGACGTCGTCGAGCGCGCGACGCGCGTGCGGCAAGAGCAGCTGGCGCTCCCAGGCGGGAATTGCCTTGGGGATGTCGAGGTCGCCGCGCACGGTGAGCCGCGTGAGTTGTTGGCGCCTTCTCCTCTCGTCGCAGTCCGCCATTACGATCCCGTCCCCCCACCGGGCTCGGCCGCGTACTGCGCGAGCCGATCAGCCGCCAACGCCAGGACAGTGGAGTGTCGGAGCAAGTGGCGCACAGCGTCGTCGAGCGGGGTGTCGATGAGCTGCTCGCTTTCCCTCGTCGACGGGCCCCGGTGCTCGCACTCGTCGCCGCAGTAGTCCTGGTCGACTTGGTCGTCGCGTTGGGGGAACCCACATGCCAGACAGGGGGGCCGCTCGGCGTCGGCGGCTCGCAGCAACGCGGCCAGGACGGCGTCCATTTCGCCGCCGAGGTGCGCGTGAAGCCGCTCTAGACGGCGGTAAACTGGCTCGCCGGTTGGCAGCAGGCCCCCGAAGTCGGCGGTGGTGTCCCCGCGCCCGGGCCTCGGCCGCACTCGGGGGCTGCTGAGACTTCGGAGCTTCTCGCCGAGCTTGCGGAGCTGCTCGGTGGCCTGGAGCGTCAACCAGGGGGTGGCGGGAGAGCGGTGCATCGGCATGGGCGGTGGTCGGATCAACGACCGGTCCTCACGGCGTGACCCAGTCGGCGCACTCCCGCGAGCAATATGAGTTGCCGTTCTCAGCCTCGCAGGCGTCCGACCCGAGGTAGTCAAAACAGACGGGGCACTGAGGCGGTTCTGGCTCCACCCAAACGGACTCCAGAGGATGCCACTTGGGCAGAGCGTCCCGTGCGTCCCGTCGAGACAAATCTTCGAGCGACAGCCCCACGGTCTGTATCGCGTAGTAGGCGCGGTCCGCCGTAAGACCGAGCCGCCGCAGTCGCGCAGCGACGCCCGGGTCGGTAAACCCGCGCGACGCCCATTCGGCGACCAAGTCGAGCCTCCATGGGGCGGCCTCCGCGAACTCGCACGGAAGATTCAACACCGTCAGAACCACCATCACGCTTTCGGTCACGTGGTTCCGGATGCACGGACCGCAGAGCCCACAAGGGTCTAGACGCTTACATGGCTCGGGCTCGGTGGGGCGGGGTCCGAGCAGACCCATCGACTCCGCGCCCAGGAACGTCGGGTGGTGCTCGTCCAGACAAACACCCATCACGCTCAGCTCGGCCGCGAGAATGCCGCCCACCTCGGTCGGATCGCGGAATCCCGCCTTGAGCCACCGCTTCGCTTCGTGCTCGTGGAGCAAGAGGTGCATCCACCGCGAAGCGTCCGAAGCGGGGAGACCAGAGGCACGCAACATGCGCGCCATGCTGCTCGTCCCCTCTTGCTGCTCCTTCCGAGCCCGAAGGCGTGCGCGGAACGTCTCGGACCTTGTGGTGGTCGTGGTGTTCATGATCTTCTCCTTTTCGTTTGCGCTCGCTCCGCACACTCGGCGGAGCAGTGGTGCATTCCGGCCGCCACGCAATGGGGCGGCAGCGGCAGCCCGCACCCCGCGCACCACGGCAACTCCCGGTCCCGGGCTCGGTGCCGGGCGCTCTCGATCGCGTCGGAAAGCTCGTCGGCTAAGACCGGGTCGTCGCGGAGCAGTGCGGCCAGCTCCCGCAGATCGACGGGCGCGGTCATCGCTGCCCTCCACCCCGTTGGGCACTTGGGCACCTCAGGGCACCTCGGTCCCTATGTAGGGGGATAGGAGGAGTAACCATCCTCCTTGCAAGTCCCAACATAAGGGGGGAAGTGCCCTGAGCTGCCCAAGTGCCCATCACTTGTCCGCCCCCAACGTCATCGCGGCGACGAACCGATCGGCGGGCCCCGCGCCGTCCAGGTCATCCCGCTCATCCGCCTGCCGCAGGCGAATCCCCTCCCAGCGCCTGTCGCCGCTTTTGCCTTCGCTGACCCCAGTCACTTGCCGCGCCCGCGCCGTGAACCTCCGTGAGCCGAGCCGCGCCTTTTCCGGGATCCCCTCGCCCTCGCAAAACTCGTCGTAGGCCGCCCGCAGGGCGGCGCGTGTCACCCGACCGTCGGGGTCGAGGACGCACCGGTCCGCGACGAATCGGGCGAAGACGTCGCTGTCATGCCGGTACTCCGCGGTGGACTGCTGGACGACGGCAGGCGGATCGAGGCCCCGCTCCTGCCACGCGAGGCACCCCCGGACCATCCACGCGAGCACGGCCGGCCCGAGGTCTTCCGGGTCGCGGAGTCGCTCACGCAGCTTCTTGTCCTGCTTCGCCTTGGGAATGGTGTTCGTGAACGGGAGGCGTCGCGCTCGGTTCCACATGCCGACGTCGTCGTTGCGGATCGCGGGAGCCGTGTTCGTCGCCTGAAAAATTTTCATCGTCGGTTGGAACTGGATCTCGTCCTCGTACTTCTTGGCGAAAGTCAGCTCGTCCCCGCCGGTGATCTGTTTGATTAGCTCACTGTCGAAGCGGCGGTCCCCCGGCAGCTCGACGGTGAACACGGCGCGCACGCCCAGCAGCCTGACGATGTCGCCTCGGTTCCCGCCGGCTCGGTACTGCTCCAGCCAGGTCTCGGCGGACGCGACGGCCGCGTAGTCGCCCATCGCCGCCTTGATCGAATCGACGAACGTGGACTTCGACGTGTCTGGCGGCCCGAAGACCATGAAGAAACACTTCTCCGAGGTCTCGCCTGTGAGCGCGTACCCGGACGCCCGCTGCAGGTAGTCTTGGAGGTCAGCGTCGCCCGAGGTCGCGTCGCCCAGGAACCCGTCGAAGACGTCGCTCTGCGCGTCGGGGTCGTAGGAGACCGGCGAGATTTTCGTGATCAGTTCGGCGCGGTCGTGGGAACGAAGCTCGCCGGTCCTCAGATCGATGGTGCCGTTCCGAACGCAGAACGCCCACGGGTCGGCGTCCAGTTGCGCCGGGACGACCGCCACGCGCTTGTCGGTCGCGGCCAGCTCGATCATCGCCGAGATGCGGGCAGCCGCCTCGCTCCGCTTCCCGTGGGCGAACAAGTCACTCCGCTGCTTCTTCTGGCGCTCGGAGTCGCGGTCGTATGCCCACGCCTCCTTCTCGATGTGGCGGACCGTCTCCTTCGCCAGCTCGCGAACCTGCCCCCGCTCGTCCCTCGCCCACCGCCGGCCGTCGAACACGAACCACTTCCTCTGCGGGACCGAGTACAGGAGGTCCTCGCCGTGGCGGACGAGCAGGCGCTCCGCGTTGCCGAGGTCGGTCTGTGGGAGGCGCGCCGTCTTGAGCGCCGCGACGCAGACAGCGTACCCGGTCTGGAGGCCGTTCCGCATCGTGCCGAGCGTCTTTGGTTGATCGCTCCACTTCGCGACGGCGGCGGTGACGGCGTCGACCGCCTCCTTGGGTGCCAGGTCGCCGTGGGCGACGACTCGACCGATCGAGCAGCACGCGGCGAACAGGCCGTCGTTGCGGTGCCCCTCCGGGATCTTGTCGATCTCCGACACCCAGAACGCGAGCTGTTCCTTGCCCTCCGGCGTCGTCTCGACGTCGGCGTCGGCGAAGTCGGCGGGTTGCTGCGGGTCGGTCGTCATCCGGACGAGCAACCACTCCGGCATCTCGCGGGGAGGCGTCTTTCGGAGATCGGCGACCCACTCGTAGCGCAGGCCGCTCTCGTGCAAACTCGGCGGCGCAACGACGTATCCGCCGTCGGCCTTGACGTCGAGGCCGGCCGCGAGCGCGTTCGACCTGCTCTTTACCGGCACGCCCGGGTGCCGGAAGTGAACGTGCGCGCCACCGCCGCCGGTCTGCGCGACGGGTGCGGCTTCGGTGAAGTCGCCGCGCTCCTCGATGAGTCGATCAATCGACACGTCGCCGCCGTTGCGGGGGTCGACGTCGACCACGACGACGCCGTTCTCAGCACCGGTGAGCAGCCCGATGTTCGCCGTCGGCCACTGGGTCCACCACTCGCGGATCTGCGCGGCGTCGGTCGTGGCCTTTTGCCGCCACATCCCGATGCGTGGGTGTTTACCCTTGGAGGCGCATTCGGAGTCGTGGCACGTGCAACCGCCGTCGGGCGTCGGCTCGTGCACGGGGAACACCCGGAACCCCGCCTCGCCGTAGGCGAGCGCCTCCGTGAGCATGTTCGGCGCGGACGTCACCCGGCCCCCCCGACGCTGTGGAGGCCAGTGGCTGGTGGAGGTTCAGCTCCGCCGCCTGGGGGTTCCGGACCAGCTCGCGTCTGCGGTCGGGGCGCCCGTCGCGTCGTGCCGTGCCCAGGAGATGTCGTCGTCCTCCGACATCTGGTGCGCGGCCGTCGCGTGCGTGCTCGCCGCGTCTGGCGCGCGGACCATTTGCCCAGGCCGCGCAGAAAGCTGCCGCGAGCCCGTTCGTCGGCGGGGCTCCGCTGGCGTCGCCATCGGGGACGGCGCCGCGATCGCGCTCCCCGCAATGCGAGCAATGTGCTAGCTTTCTGTCTCATCTGGGGTCTCACCATCGGTCGGCGCTCGCCCCACCACGAGATGGGCGCCGCCGGTGGTGTCACTCTTTCCTGTCAGGGGTTGGTTGGGGCGGGCATCACCCGGCGCGGCGCCAGTGCCGCTCGTACCTCGTCTAGGTCGACGAGGACGCGCCGACTGGTGCCAGCTCGGTACGTGGACACGGCGCCGGTGCGGCGGAGTCGCTGGACGCGCGCGACGGAGGTGCCTGTCGCGACGGCCGCCTCCTCCTGGCTGACGACGTTCGGCGCTGTTTGTTCATCTGCTCTCGTCATCGATGATCCTCCAGTCCCGAGCACTACTCGCTCTTGATCAACTCGGGCGTACTCGACGCTCCCAACGTTACGCACGAACCGACCTCGCGCAACGCATCGCCTCAGTGCGCATCCGCGCGTGCTGGCATTTTGATGGCAAAACGACACCTGCTGTACGTTGTTTGGACGTTATTTTGCCGACGGAATTTCTTTCTCGCGGAATTTGGACATCGACACTGATCGTCCTGCGCCGACGCGCGCTGTGCATACCCCACCGGGCACACCTACGGCTCAGGCCCCTGTCACACCGTCTCAGGCAGTGTCCACACCCGTCAGCAACCACTGTCGGCCCCGTATCGGGCCCTTTCGTCACGGGGTAATTGGGCTGTCCATCCGGGCCTAACATGACTAGGATCGGCTCCTGATGAGGCCTGAAACAGTCCACAAGTACCTCGCTGCCGTTCAGGAACTGCAACCAACCGACGTAGGAAGCCTCGCCGAGCGCGTGTGCCCCGACGCGGTGGCGCGTTCGAGGCGAGCCGTCAGTGGAGTCGGCGGTGTTCTGGCCGTTTTGCGTCGTCGCGGGCTGCTCGAAAAGGGGCCTGAAGGACGTTATGGAGTTTCTCCCGCCGGATATGAGCTGCTTGCCAACAACAGGGAGGTCGATCGACGCGGAACTACACCAGCGAGTTCTCCACCTGCGCAGTGGGTAA
>JAJDAH010000451.1 GCA_029261965.1 Polyangiaceae bacterium | reverse complement strand
GAGGCGAGTTAACTGGCGGCGAGGGAAGTGGAGGCGAGGGTACTGGCGGCGAGGGAACTGGCGGCGAGGGAACTGGCGGCGAGGGAACTGGCGGCGAGGGAACTCTCCGGCCAGTTGATGAGTCTGGTCGACGGCCCGGCCTGGGCCGAGGGCATCGTGCCGTTTCCGTAGCCCGCCCGCGGCTGCTCTGACTCTCGTGACCTGCCGCGTTTGCAGGCTCACACGCGCGTCACTAGGGTGCTCCAGCGGTTCACCGGAGAGAAGACCTGATGGCGGAAGATCCAGTCGACGTGTTGATCATCGGAGCCGGAGCCTCGGGAGCCGCGCTCGCTTGGTCGCTTTCGGAGACGCCGATGAAGATCCTCTGCCTCGAGCAGGGCGGGTGGATGAAACAGGACGACTACCCGAGCACGCGCGCCGACTGGGAGCGCTACCGCTTCGGCGACTTCTCCGCGAACCCGAACACGCGCAATCAGCCGGCGGACTACCCGATCAACGATCGGGACTCGCCGATATCTCCGCTCAACTTCAACGCCGTCGGTGGCGCGACCATCGTCTATTCCGCGCACTTTCCGCGGTTTCATCCGTCGGACTTCCGGGTGAGGACGCTCGACGGTGTCGCGGACGATTGGCCCATCGACTACCAAACCCTCGAGCCGTTCTACGCGAAGAACGACGAGATCATGGGCGTGTCGGGGCTCGAGGGGAATCCCGCCTACCCGCCCAAACCCGTGCCGCTACCGCCGCTGCCCCTCGGCAAGACCGGCCATGTGCTCGCTCGGGGGTTCAACAAGCTCGGTTGGCACTGGTGGCCGTCGGACGCGGCCATTTTGAGTCAGGAGTACGAAGGCCGCGCCAAGTGCGTGAACGCAGGGCCGTGCGATCTCGGCTGCGCGCAGGGCGCCAAAGCCAGCACCGACATCACCTATTGGCCGCTCGCCGAGCGACGCCGGGTCGAGCTTCGCACCGGCTGCCGCGTGCGCGAGATCACCGTCAACGAGGAAGGCATGGCCGACGGGGTGCTCTACTACGACAAAGAAGGGCAGCTTCAGAAGCAGAAAGCCGAGGTCGTCGTGCTCGCCTGTAACGGCATCGGCACGCCGCGGTTGCTGCTCAATTCGAAGTCCACGCTCTTTCCCGACGGGCTCGCCAACTCGAGCGGCCTCGTCGGCAAGAACCTCATGTTTCATCCTTTCTCCGTCGTCGGCGGGGGCTTCTCGGAACGCATGGACGTGTTTCAAGGCCCGCAGGGCGCGTGCATCACCAGCCAGGAGTTCTACGAGACCGACACGTCGCGCGGCTTCGTGCGCGGTTGCACGTTCGAAATCGTGCGGGGGTTCGGGCCCATGACTTCGGCCGTCGGCGGCCTCGGCGCTGATCCCATGCCGTGGGGCTCGATGCACCCGATGATGATGCAAGAGCTCTACGGAAAAACCGCCGGCATCGGCATCATCAGCGAAGACCTGCCCGAAGAGCACAATCAGGTCACCCTCGATGCCGAACTCACCGACAGCGACGGCATCCCCGCCCCCAAGATCACCTACACCCAAGCGGAGAACAACAAGAAGCTCATCGAGCACGCCGAAGCCCGCGCCGAGGAAGTGCTCAACGCCGCCGGCGCCGAATGGACGGCGAGGCTCTCGATCCCCCGCGAAACCGGTTGGCACCTCATGGGCACCGCTCGTATGGGGAACGACCCGGCCCGCTCGGTGGTCAACTCGTGGGGCCGAAGCCACGACGTCAAGAACCTGTTCATCGTCGACGGCAGCATCTTCGTGACGTCGGCCGCGGTGAACCCCTGCTCCACCATCCAGGCGCTCGCGCTCTACATCGGCGATCAGATGAAAAAGCGCCTCGAGAACCTGTTCGACTGAGCCGCACGATGAGCGACAACAACACCCCCTGGTCGGACGAGCGACACCAGCTGCTCGTCCGGATGCTCGATCAGCTCATTCCCGCGAGCCCGAACGGCGTGCTGCCGAGCGCCGGCCAGCTCGGCGTCGGAGACTTCCTCGTCAAGCGCGCCGAAGACACCCCCGGCCTCGCTACGCTGTTTTGCACCGGCCTCGACGCCGCCGACACGCTCGTCGCCGAACGCGGGGGCAGCAGCTCCGAACCCGGTGGCAGCAGCTCCGAACCCGGTGGCAGCGGCGCCCAACCCGGTGGCAGCGGCGCCCAACCCGCTGGCAGCGGCGCCCAACCCGCTGGCAGCGGCGCCCAACCCGCCGGCAGCGGCGCCCAACCCGCCGGCAGCGGCGCCGACGGTTTTAGCGCGCTCGGCAGCGACGAGCGCGACGCGGTGCTCTTCGCCCTTCAAGCCCAAGAGCCTGCCTTCTTCGCGGTGTTCCTTCAGCAGAGCTACATGGGCTACTACACGCACCCCTCCGTCCCGCCGAACTTCGGTCTGCCGGACCGCCCGCCGCAACCGCTCGGCCACAAGCTGCCCCCGAACGAAAACCTCGACGAGCTGGTTTCGCCGGTGAAAGAGCGGGGAAAGTGCTACCGGGAGTGCTGAGCCCCGGGTTGCTCGGGCTTGGCGTGCGTCGGCTCGCGGTGGCTTTTTTTCGTTGGCCCAAGGCCAAGCGGCGGGGTGGACGGGGTGAGTGGGGCTGAGCGCTAGCGGACGTCCACCGGGGTGAAGCACTTGATGGTGGTTTCGATGCGGAAGTTCGATTCCACGGTGTGGCGCTCGGCGTGGAAGATGTCCATCGGGTAGGTGTTGCCGATGCTGATGCCGAGCATCGGGGCCATGTTGTCCATGTCGATGCTCTGCTCGAGCGCGCCGTGCACGCCGCCCAGATCGATGGCGAGCTTGCGATTGATGAACACCCAGAGATCGTCGTCGCCCCGGAAGGTGAAGAGCTCGCCGCCTTCGTAGGTGAACTCGGTGTGGATCTCGGTGGTGAAGAGGTAGTTGTGCGCGGACATCATGAACAGGCTGTTCGGTCCGTTGCCGAAACCCTGATTGTCGATGGGGAAGAAGGCCGAGTTGTCGTAGAGGAAGGTGCCCGGCGTCGGCTCCTGAAAGACGATGGTGGTGCCGAGGCTGATGTTGAACATGGGGTCGTCGTTGTACCAGTGGGCAAACTGGGCAGGCCCCGAGGAGGTAGCGGTGGGTCCGGGGTGCGCGTAGACGGGTTTCTGATCTGGACCTAGGTCCGGCAGCACCATGCCCGGCGTGCCCGAGCCGAGATATGATTCGAAGTCACTGTGCGCCTCGGTGAAGTCGCGAATGACGGCCGGCAGCTCGTTGCTGCAATTGGCTGCCGGGGGCGCGCCGCCCTGAGCGCCCACGCCGATGACGCCGCCGGCGCCGCTCGGCACGCCGCCGGTGCCCGTCGTTGCCCCGGCGCCGCCGGTGCCGCCCGCGCCGCCGAAGGCGATGGTCGATCCGCCAGTGCCGTCGGGGCCGAAGAGCTCTTCGCGACTTTCGCCACCGCCGCAGGCGACGAGAAGGAGGGCGAGCAGCGGGAGGGAGCGCATCGCGGGGGAAGTTTACAACGGCTGCGGGCCGGGCGCGAACGTGGGGCCGCGTGGGTGGTGCGACGGGGCTGTATCGGTGAAAGCGGAGCGCGGCGGGGATCGCGGCACCGTATCTAGGCCGCCTCGACGTCGACTCCAACGGCTAGCCGGTGTTTGCCTCCGCCGAGGACTACGCCTTTTAGCGGGCTGACGTCGCTGAAGTCTCGGCCCCAGGCGACCGTGATGTGGCGTTCGCTGGGGAGCAGATCGTTGGTGGGGTCGAAGTCCAGCCAGCCGTGGTTGGGCAGGAGCACCGAGGCCCAGGCGTGGCTGGCGTCGGCACCGGCTAGGGGCTTTTGGCCTTCGGGGGGGACGGTTTCCAAGTAGCCGGAGACGTAGCGCGCGGCGAGGCCGAGCGAGCGGAGGCAGCCGACGGCGAGGTGGGCGAAGTCTTGGCAGACGCCGCGCTTTTCGCGGAGGACTTGGGCGAGTGGGGTGGTGATGTCGGTGGCGGCGGGTTCGTATTTGAACTCGGTGAAGATGCGGTGGTTGAGCTCTTGCACGGCGTCGATGAGGGGGCGGCCGGGCGCGAAGGTGGGCTCGGCGTATTTGCGGAGGCTCGGGTGAGCCCGCACTAGCGGGGAGTCGAAGCAGAATTCGCGCAGCGAGACGAGGTCGACGGAGGTTTCGAGCCGGGTGATGACTTCGTCCCAGGAGGTGGGATCGGCGGGAGGATTTTCGGCGAGGGGCCTGGGCAGGACTTCGACTTCGCTGAACATGGTGACTTCGAAAGCGTCGTGGGTGGTGATGACTTCGAGCTGGTCGGACTCGTTGCCGAAGTAGTCGATGACGCGGCTCGAGTGGCTGCTGGCGGGTTTGGTTTCGATCTTGGTGGCGCCGACGCGCTGCGAATCGAATCCGCGCGGGCGCAGGTGCGCGAGGTGGTGCGCTTGGGTGACGGGCAGCTCGTACTCGTACCGAGTGGAGTGGCGAATGCGATAGGTGGTCACGTGGCCTCGAGGTCTTGATCGATCCACACGGGGGCGGCGAGGTTTCTTTCGCGGTGGGCGTGGGAGAACCAGGTGTGGCTGAGGTCGTCCGAGAATTGCCAGAGTAGGCGCTGAGAGTCCTCCAGCAGCTCGCGCAGGCCACTGCCGTCACCACCGCAGGCTTGCTCGATGTCTGCGGTGAGCAGGTTGGCGTGGAGCGCGACGATGCGGCGCTCGGCGCGGCTTCGGACGACGGCGTCCGGGCGCGGGAGCTTGCGCACGTGCTCGACGAGGGCGCTGACCTGGAAGGCGACCGAGCGAGGGTTGCTTTCGTCGGTGAGCACGAGGTCGACGACGGGGGCGACGCGGAGCGAGCTGAGGTAGCGCGCGCGGTAGGTCAAAAGACTGTCGGCGACTTCCAGCAGGGCTTCCATGTGCACGCGGGTGGTGCCGGGCGGGAGCATTTGCTGGAGCATCGACAGCATGAGCGAGCCGCGCTCGACCCGGCGACCCATGTCGAGGAAGAGCCACACGTGGCCGCGCACCATGTTGTCCATGGTGGTGCCGCTGACGGCGGCGAGCATGACGAGCACTTCGTCGAGCGCGTTGATGGCGTCGCCGACGTGGTTTTGCTCTTTTGCGCTCACAGGCACGCTGCCAAACCACTGAGACAGTCGATGAAGCACGTGCCAGGCGTCTCGCGAGAGGCGGCTCCGCACGTAGAGGGTGAGGTTGTGCAGGTTTCGGAGCTGCGCGGGCAAGGTGCCCGGGCGATTGGCGTCGAAAGCCGCGGCGAAGAAGAGCGCTTCCGTGGGGCTGCCGCGACCGGCTTCGCTCGCCGGCGGCGGCTCGCTCCCGGCGAGACCGGGGATGACGTCGAGCTTGACGAGGGTGCGCAGCAGCGCGGCGCGCGCGTCCGGCGCGTCCGAATCCGATTCGAGGCCCATGCGCTCGAGGCCGGCGCGTACGAGCCGCGCGGTCATGTTGGCGCGTTCGACGTAGCGAGCGAGCCAGTACACGTCGTCGAGCAGGCGGCTGGGAAGGTCGACACCGCCGCGACGAAGCGTGAGGCGCTTGTCCGGCATCTGGGGCAGGCGCTGTTCTTCTTCGACGGACGGAACCCAGACGTCTTTGCTGGCGGGGTTGGCGAGGACCGAGAGAAAGATGCCGTCCGGCGCGGCATCCGCACGGGCAAGCCCGCCGGGCATGACCTCGTAGTCGTCTCCGCTCCGGCAGAGGAAGGTGCGGACCGACATCGGGCCGGTGCGCATCTTTCCGTCATCCCAGAGCGGGGCGACCGACAGCTCGTCCCACTTCTCCGCGATGAAGTCCGCGGGGCGCGACCTGAGATGGTCGAGAAACTCTTGTTTGGCCTTGCTGTCGAGGAGCGCGGTTCTCGTCGGCTCCTGCCGCCGGTCGTCCCACGCGGGTTTGAACGACCAGGCGTCTGGATCGGCGAGCACGTGCTCGAGCGACGCCTCTTCGCCGCACCAGAACGTCGGCACGGACTCGAGGTCGAGCTGTTGGTTGAACAGGAACTGGCACGCCTGCGGCAGGTACGCCTTGAGGGCGGGGATCTCCGCGAACGAGGCGCCGAGAGGGTTGGCGAGCCCGACGTTGCCCTGACGGGCGGCCGCGACGAGGCCAGCGACGCCCTGAAACGAGTCTTCGCGCAGCATGAGGGGATCACAAAGGGCGTCTGGCACGCGGCGGAGAATGACGTCGACGGGCTGAAGGCCGGTGAGCGTCTTCAGGAAGACCTTGTCGCTCCGGCAAGTGAGGTCGTGCCCCTCGACGAGCTCGTAGCCGAGGTAACGCGAGAGGTACGCGTGCTCGAACGCGGACTCGTCGCCGCGGCCGGCGCTCATGAGGACGACGCGGGGCTCGTCCGCTTGCCGCGGCGCCAAGCTGGCGATGATTGTGCGCACTCGCTGGAAAAAACCGCTGAGGCGCTCGACGCGGTAGCCGCGAAACAGGTCGGCGAGCGCGCGGCCGAGCACGAGGCGGTTTTCGAGCGCGTACCCGGCGCCGGTTAGACCCGACGGACGATCGGAGTAGACGCGGAAGTGCCCGTCGGGCCCGCGACCGACGTCGATGCAGTGAAGCAGCAAGCGCTCGCCGCCGATGGGCTGCCAACCCTGGCAGGCGCGCAGAAAGTGCGAGTGCCCGTAGAAGAGCCCGGCGGGGAGCACGCCGTTCTTGATGAGTTTTTGCGCGCCGTAGCAGTCGTCGAGCACGGCGTTGATGACCCGCGCGCGTTGACGAAGACCGTGGCCGAGCTCTGCCCACTCGGCGCGGTCGACGACGAGAGGCACACTGTCGAGCTGCCACGGGCGGTCGGTGCCCTCGGGCACGCCGAGGATGTTGAAGGTGACTTCTTGCTCGGTGATGCGACGGCGGACCGCGTGACGGATCTGTTCGAGCTCCTCTTTCTTGCGCTGGGAGAGGTGCTCGTGGAGGAGCGTCTGGTGCTCGCGCGGGGTGTCGGGCGCGAGCCAGAACTCGTCGTAGGGCGCTCCGGCGGTCCCCGGCGCGCCCGGGCTGCGCGATGCGGCGGTGGTCACGGCGACGACTGCTTAGCACTCGAGCCGGTGGTGGCGTACCGGAGGTCGAGAGTTCTCGGAAACTCCGGGCTAATCTCGGGCTCGCTCACCCCGTAGAAGCCGGGCACGTGACCCAAATGCTGGAAGCGAGCGATACGACGACTTTCGGCGGCGGCGGCGTTCACCGGTCGGACCTCGTCGGCGCGACCACCGGGATGAATGACGTGGTAGGTGCAGCCGTCGATCGCGCGTCGGTTCCACGTGTCGTAAAGATCGAAGTGCAGCGGAGAATCAATGGGAATGTTGGGGTGCAGCGCCGACGGCGGCTGCCACGCGCGGTAGCGAACACCGCAGACGGACTCGGTCTCTGTGCCGGTGGGACGAAGCGGCAGTTGGTAGCCGTTGACGGTGACGATGTGGCGGCCCGCGGTGAGACCGAAGGCGCGGACCTGCATCCGCTCTACCGAAGAGTCGACGTAGCGCGCTTGCGCTCCGGCGGCGGACTCTTCGCCGAGCACGTGCCAGGGTTCGAGCGCGCCGCGGAGCTCCACCCGCATCGCGTCTTTGGTGAAGGTGCCATAGAACGGAAACCGAAACTGATAGTGCGGCTCGAACAGCTCCGGGCTCAGCTCGTAGCCCCAAGAGGCGAGCTCACGAAGGACTTCGTGCATGTCGCGTTTGATGAAGTAGGGGAGCAGCCACTTGTCGTGCAGTGAGGTGCCCCAGCGGGTGAGCGGGCGCCGATAGGGCTGTCGCCAGAACGCCGAAACCAGCGAACGAAGGAACAACTGCTGCACGGCGCTCATGCGCGCGTGCGGCGGCATCTCGAAGGCGCGGAATTCGACGAGGCCGAGCCTGCCGGTGGCGCTGTCAGGCGAGTAGAGCTTGTCGATGCAGAATTCCGAGCGGTGGGTGTTGCCGGTGACGTCGACGAGCAGGTTACGGAGCAGGCGATCGATGAGCCAGGGCGGGCATTCGGTGCCGGCTTCGGGGATCTGCCGAAACGCGAGCTCGAGCTCGTAGAGCATGTCGTCGCGAGCTTCGTCGACGCGGGGGGCTTGCGACGTGGGGCCGATGAAGCGGCCGCTGAAGAGATACGAAAGCGACGGGTGGTTGTGCCAAAAGGCGATGAGGCTCGCGAGTACGTCCGGGCGACGAAGAAACGGGCTGTCGCCGGGCGTCGCGCCGCCGAGCACCATGTGGTTGCCGCCGCCAGAGCCGATGTGGGTGCCGTCGATGTCGAACTTTTCCGCCGCGAGCTTGGTGTGGCGCGCGGTTTCGTAGAGGCTCTCGGTTTGCTCGACGATCTCCGCCCACGTGGAGACCGGCGGCACGTTGACTTCGATGACTCCGGGATCCGGCGTGACCTTGAAGACGCTGATCCGCGGATCGAAGGGCGGGCCGTAGCCTTCGACTTGCACGGGGCACGAGAGATCGCGGGCGGTCTTTTCGATCGCGGCGACGAGCTCGAGGTACTGCTCGAGCTCGTCGAGAGGCGGCATGAACACACGCAAGCAACCGTCGCGCGGCTCGACGCAGAGCGCGGAGCGGGTGATGCCAGTGGCGGACTCTCCGGGGAGCGGGCGGTCGAAGGGCCCCGCGAGGGAGCCGGGCTGGCTGCCGTCCGAAGCAATGGCGGCGTTCGAGGCAGTAGCCCCGCCGCGGGCTTTCGGGATCTGCCGGCGAATTTCGGTCCGGGAGGCCGGCCTTTGGCGGTCCGCGCCAAGCGGAGGAAGCGGGAAGGTTTGCGGCAGCGGGGCCCTCTCGGAGAAAGGGTCGGCGAAAGGATCAGGGGGGACGGTGCCGTCGTAGTCGACGTCGGCGACCCAGGGGATGGAGTCGAGGGGGAGACGGAGGCCCATGGGCGAATCGCCGGGCAACAGGAAACAGTGCTCGTTTCTGAGGAACCACTCGCCGGAGACCCAGCCGTCGCGATAGCCGAGGGGGAGCAGCCAGCCGACTTTTTCTCCGAGGCCTTGCTGGAAGACTTTGGCTAGGCGAGCGCGTTCGACTTCGTCGTCGAGCTTGGCGTCGAGAGGATCGACGTTGGTGGGCAGACGCCGCTCTCGCCAGAGGTAGTACCAGACGTCCTCGTAGGCGGGCACGAGCCCGTGTTTTTCGAGGCCGAGGTTCTCCGTGAGACGGCGGGCGAACTTTTCGGCGTGCGCGGCGGTGTGGCCGTAGTCTTTTTCGAAGCCGGCGATGAGGTCGGCGTCGGTCCAGATGGGCACGCCGTCCGCGCGGAAGTAACAGGCCATGGCCCAGCGCGGCAGTTGCTCGCCGGGGTACCACTTGCCCTGACCGTGGTGGATGAGGCTGCCGGGTTTCCACTTTTGGCGGAGCTTGCGAAGCAGCGTGTCGGCGAGCGTTTCCTTTTTGCCGCCGAGGGCGGCGGTGTTCCATTCGGGCTCGTCGGGATCTTCTATGCTGACGAAGGTGGGCTCGCCGCCCATCGTGAGGCGCACGTCTTGATTCTGCAGGTCCGCGTCGACGCGCTGGCCGAGGTCGAGCACTTTTTGCCACTGCTCTTCGTCGTAGGGTTTGGTGACGCGGGGCACGTCGATGATGCGGGTGACGGTCATGTCGAAGCCGAACTCGGTGTCGACTTTTTCGGCGGCGCCCTCGATGGGCGCGGCGGACGCAGGCGCGGGGGTGCACGCGAGCGGGATGTGACCCTCTGCCGTGAGCAGGCCGGAGGTCGGGTCCAGCCCGACCCAGCCGGCGCCGGGCACGAAGACCTCGCACCAGGCGTGAAGATCGGTGAAGTCTTTTTCCGGGCCGGTGGGGCCTTCGACGGGGCGCTCGTCGGCGACGAGCTGCACGAGGTAGCCGGAGACGAAGCGCGCGGCGAGGCCGAGGTGACGGAGCACCTGAACCAAGAGCCAGCCCGAGTCGCGGCACGAGCCTTTGGCGAGCTCGAGGGTTTGCTCCGGCGTCTGCACGCCGTGCTCCATGCGGATGACGTAGTCGACTGCGTCTTTGACCTGCTGATTGATCTCGACGAGGAAATCGTTCATTCCGCGGCTCTTGCGGTCGATGGTCTCGACGAACGCAGCGAGCTTGGGAGTGAGCGACTGGGTGACGAGGTAGGGGGCGAGTTCGGGTTTCAGCCCCTCGGCGTAGTCGAAGGGGAACTTTTCGGCGTAGCTCTCGAGGAAGTAGTCGAAGGGGTTGTAGGCGGCGAGATCGGCGACGAGGTCGACGGTGATCGAGAAGCGTTCGACTTGCTCGGGGAAGACGACGCGGGCCAGATGGTTGCCTTGCGGGTCCTGCAGCCAGTTGAGGTAGTGCTCCTCCGGCTCGATGTGGAGCGAGTAGCTGTGGATGGGCGTACGGTTGTGCGGCGCCGGGCGCAGCCGAATGACCTGCGGGGAGAGGAACGCCGGGCGGGCGTAGTCGTAGCTGGTGTGATGATGGATCGCGACGCGGATCGACATGATTTCGCTCAGTCCTGGATTTCGAAGAACTGGCGGTGCACGGCCTCGCCGATCTCGTTGAGGTTGCCTTGTAGGCCGTCGAGGTATTCGTGGAGGCCGCCCTCCATGATGGCTTCGATGTCAGCGTAGTCGAGGGTGGACCGGAGGCGTCCGAGCGCTTGCTCGGAGTCGTTCTCGAACGTGCCGAGGGGCGAGCCGGTGATCTCGTGCAGGCTCTTTTGAGCCTCTGCGATGCAGAAGCGGATCGAGCGGGGAAACTGCCGGTCGAGAATCAAAAACTCCGCCACTTTGTCCGGAGTGGTGACGTGGTGCAGCTGCCGGTACATCTGAAGCGCGCTCGCCGAGTTGAGGAGCGCTGTCCAACCGATTTGGTCGAGGGTGGTCCCGACGTCGCGCACCTGGGGCAGCAAGATGAAGTACTTGGCGTCGAGGATGCGCGAGGTCTTGTCGGCGCGCTCGAGCATGCGGCCGAGCCTGCCGAAGTGCCAAGACTCCCCCCGGGAGAGCGTGGCGTTGGCCAGACCTTCGTAGTGGATGCCGGCGAGTTTGATTGAGTCGAAGAACGTGCTGGTTTCCGCCGGCGAGGGGTGCTCGGCATCCGCCTCGGTTTTGACCCGGAGATAGAGGTCGTTGAGGTGCTGCCACATTTCTCGTGACAGCACGTGCTGCACCATGCGGACGTTTTCGCGTGCTTGGCGCAGGCTGGAAATGATCGAGCCGTTGTACTCGGTATCGAAGGCGAGAAACTGGATGACCGAGTTGGCGTCGGCGGTCTCGTACTTCTTGAAGAAGTACTTGTGGTCGCCGGTGATCATGACGAGCGGCTCCCAGCTGGGGCCGCGGTTCGCGGGGGAGTCGAGAGTGAGATGGAGGTTGACGTCGATGAAACGCGCGACGTTCTCCGCCCGCTCGACGTAGCGGCTCGACCAGTAGACGACTTCGGCGACGCTGCTCAGCATCCTGCGGTTCCGGTCATACTGCGGTTCCGGTCATCGGCTAGGCCTGCTCGCCCGAGTCGTCGAGAACCCAGGTGTCTTTGCTTCCGCCGCCCTGCGACGAGTTGACGACGAGCGAGCCCTTCTTGAGGGCGACGCGGGTGAGGCCGCCGGGCTGGACGTAGATATCGTGGCCGAAGAGCGAGTACGGCCGGAGATCCACGTGGCGGCCCTCGAAGTGGTCACCGACGATGACAGGGACCCGCGAAAGCTGGAGCGTGGGCTGGGCGATGTAGCCGCGGGGGTTTTTCTGGATGCGCCCGGCAAAGTCTTCGCGCTGGGCGGCGTTCGAGTGGGGGCCGATGAGCATGCCGTAGCCGCCGGCGCCGTCGGTGGCTTTGACGACGAGCTCTTCGAGGTGCTCGAGCACGTACTTTCGATCCTTGTCGTCGGAGCAAACGTAAGTGGGCACGTTCTTGAGGATGGGATCTTCGTCGAGGTAGTACTTGATGAGCTTTTCGACGTAGGCGTAGATGGCCTTGTCGTCGGCGATACCGGTGCCGGGCGCGTTGGCGAGGGCGACTTTGCCGTTCAGGTAGACGCCCATGAGGCCGCGGACGCCGAGCATGGAGTCGTCGCGGAAGACGGCCGGATCCAGAAAATCATCGTCGATGCGGCGGTAGATGACGTCGACGCGTTCGAGCCCGTGGGTGGTGCGCATTTGCACGTACCCGGACGAGACGACGAGGTCCCGCGCCTCGACGAGCTCGACGCCCATCTGTTGGGCGAGGTAGGCGTGCTCGTAGTAGGCGCTGTTGAACGGGCCGGGCGTGAGCACGACGACCCGCGGCTCTTCGACGCGGTCGGTCATGAGGTAGCGCAGGGTGTCGAACAGGCGGATCGAGTAGTCAGCGACCTGACGGATCGACATGGCTTCGAAGATGCGCGGGAAGGTGCGTTTGATGATCTGCCGGTTCTCGAGCACGTAGCTCACACCCGACGGGCAGCGCAGGTTGTCTTCGAGTACGTAGAACTCGCCCTTGTTGTCGCGAACGAGATCGGTGCCGGAGACGTGGGCCCAGACGCCGCGCGGCGGCTCGAGGCCGCGGCACTGCGGGCGGTAGCCGGTGCTCGACTCGAGCATGGCGCGGGGGAGCACGCCGTCCTCGATGGCGCGCTGCTTGCCGTAGCAGTCGGAAATGAATTCGTTGAGCGCGCGGATGCGCTGAGTGAGCCCGGTCTCGATGCGACGCCACTCCGCCGCCGAGATGAGCCGGGGGATGACGTCGAAGGGGAAGATGCGCTCGGCGCCGTCGTCCTCTCGCAGGGTGAAGGTGACGCCCATGGTGAGAAGAGCCGCCTCGGCCGCGCTTTGACGCGCCGCGAGGGTTCCCTCGGGCATCTCGTTGATGCCGTCGATGAGCGCTTGGAACTCCGGGCGCACTTTGCCCAAGTCCGCGAACATCTCGTCGTAGAAGTGCCCCTTCTCGGGGTCGTAGGTTCGAAAATCCATCGGAAAGCGGCAGATAAGCCGGACCGACCATGTAATCACAATGGCGGCGGCTGTGCCTTTCGCTGAGGTTTCCGAGGGCGTTTTTTGGGTGCAAAAGCTGCACAGAAACTGCTCACGTGCGCAGCGCCGGCCGGGGGCGCGGCCGTTGCGCGCCGGCAACGGGCCGTCCCTTAGGGAAATCGCGGTTCGGCCGTTCAGCATTCGAGCCGGGAGAAAACAAGATGCAGGTCGAGACGTTCCTTTACCAGTCGGGAGATGGCTGGTCGGTCGATGCTTTTCCGCAGCTCGATTCGCCGCGAACCCTGGTCTTGGCGTTCGGGGCGCCGAGCTTTCGCGACGACGACGGCGCGCTCCGTGAGCTCAAGGCGGCCTATCCGTCATCGCTGATCGCCGGATGTTCGACGTCGGGAGAAATCTTCGCCGATAGAATCAGCGACGAGACCATCGCCGTCGCCGCCGTAAAGCTCGAGCACGGCGAGGTCAGCTCCGCGTTGGCGCCGGTCGAACGCTCCGAGGACTCGTTTGCCGCCGGGCAGAAGTTGGCGGACGAGCTCGCCCGCGATGATCTGCGGAGCGTTCTCGTTCTGAGCGACGGGCTCAACGTCAACGGGAGCGAGCTGGTCCGGGGTTTGTCCTCGAAACTCTCCGACGAGATCACGGTCACCGGGGGGCTTGCGGGCGACGGCGACCGATTCGAGAGCACTTGGGTGCTTCGGGACGGCCTGCCGACGAGCGGCGTGGTTTCCGCGATTGGATTTCACGGCGACCGTGTGCAAGTCGGACACGGCTCGAAAGGCGGCTGGGACATCTTCGGGCCGGAACGGGTGGTGACGAAGTCCCGGGGCAACGTGCTGTACGAGCTCGACGGGAAACCGGCCCTGGAGCTGTACAAGAAGTACCTCGGCGACCGCGCCTCGGGTCTGCCCGCCACGGCGCTCTTGTTTCCATTGGCGCTGCGCGCCGACGAGTCGAGCGAAAAGACGCTCGTGCGGACCGTGCTCGCGGTGAGCGAAGAGGACCAGTCGATGACGTTTGCCGGCGACATCCCCGAGGGGTTCCGTGCGCAGCTCATGCGAGCGAACTTCGACCGGCTGATTCAGGGAGCGTCCGAGGCGGCGGTGCACAGCAAAAACGGCAGCAATGGGCACCCGGTGCTCGCCATCGCCATCAGCTGTGTCGGCCGGCGGCTCGTACTCGGCGAGCGCACCGAAGAGGAAACTGAAGCGACGCTCGAGATGCTTCCGCAGGGCTCGAGCCAGATTGGCTTCTACTCCTATGGCGAAATCTCGCCGTACACGCGTGGAACCTGTGACCTGCACAACCAAACGATGACGCTGACGACGCTTGCCGAAATCTGAAATGCACTCGCTGCTGCGCCGACAGCTCAAGCGCGCGGGCTACGACGTCGACCGCCCACCGTCGGCGGAGAACTGGCGATCTTTTCTCGACCGAGTGTCTCGGAGCTACGTCGAAGCGGACCAGGACCGCTACACGCTCGAGCGTTCGCTGAACATCTCGTCGTCGGAGATGCACCAGCTGTACGAAGACCTGCGCCGCTCGTCGTCGAGCGCCCTGGCCGAGGAGCGGGACAAGCTGCAAAAGTCCCTGGCACTGGTCGACGATCGAAGCGTCGCTCGACGGAGTCTTGGTGGTGGACGAGAACCGCCGCGTCGCCCAGTTCAACGCCCGATTCGCCGAGCTTTGGCAGCTGCCTGAAGATGTCCTGAAAACCAACGCTGACGATCGGCTCCTTGGACACGTGCTCTCTTCTCTGGCGGAGCCCGAAGAGTTTCTCGCCAAGGTCACTCATCTGTACGAGCACCTCCACGAGTCGAGCCGTGACGAGATCCGGTTCCGAGACGGGCGCATCATCGACCGCTTCTCCGCGCCGGTGCGCACCCGACAGGGCAAGACGTTCGGGCGGGTGTGGTTCTTCCGCGACGTGACCGCGAGCCGTCGCGCGGAAATCGACCTCAAGCGCGCGAATTCGTTTCTCGATTCGATCGTCGAAAACATCCCCGACATGATTTTCGTGAAGGAAGCGGAAACGTTGTCGTTCGAGCGGTTCAACCGAGCCGGCGAAGAGCTCTTGGGGATGAAGCGGCACGAGCTCTTGGGCAAAACGGACTACGATCTTTTTCCGAAGGAGCAGGCGGACAAGTTCACCATGGACGACCGCGCCACTCTCGCGGCGGGGGCTGTGGTGGACATCGCGGAGGAGCCGCTCGTGACGGCCGACGGGACACGGTGGCTGCACACGAAGAAAATCCCCGTCGTCGACGACGAAGGTTGCCCGAAGTACCTGCTCGGAATTTCGCAGGACATCACCGATCAGAAGGCGGCCCAGGAGCTACTGGAGAAAACGAACGAGGAGCTCGAGCGGCGGGTTCGGGAGCGCACGACCGAGCTGTCGAGAGCCAACGACGAGCTGCGACAAGAAATCGCCGAGCGCGAGCGCGCGGAGAAGGCGCTGACGGATACCGAAGCGCAGCTCCGTCACTCGCAGCGCATGGAGGCAGTGGGTCGCCTCGCCGGCGGGGTGGCGCACGATTTCAACAACATGCTCGCGGTCATCTTGAGTCACTGCGACTTGCTCATCGACGACGCGACGCCGGGAGCGAGCGATACCGGAGAGCTGGAACAGATCAAAGAGGCGGCAAGCCGCGCGGCCGTTCTGACGCAGCAGCTCTTGGCGTACAGTCGCCAGCAGATCCTCGAGCCGGTGGTGCTCGACATGAACACGGTGGTCGGGGAGATGGAGCGCATGCTCCGGCGATTGATTGGCGAGGACATCGATCTCCGGGCGGACTTGACGGCCACGCCGGCGGTCGTGATGGCGGACGCGGGGCAGATCGCACAGGTGATCATGAACCTGGGGGTGAACGCGCGGGACGCCATGCCGGAGGGGGGCACGTTGACGCTCGAAACGTCTCTCGTGGAGCTCGACCAGGCGTTCGTGGACCGGCACGTGGATTCGAGCGTGGGGCCGCACGTCTGTCTGACGGTGACCGACACGGGGAGCGGAATGAGCGAAGAGACGCTGGGGCGGATCTTCGAGCCGTTCTTCACGACCAAGCAGGGCGGCCAAGGCACAGGCCTCGGGCTGGCGACGGTGTACGGGATCGTGCGGCAGAGCGGCGGGCACATCCGGGTGGAGAGCACCGAGGGGGAAGGAACGCGCTTCCAGGTGTACTTTCCGCGGATAAGTGTTCGTGTGCCGGCGCGGCGCCCGCGGAAACCGACGGCATCCGGGCTGAACGGGACCGAGACGATCTTACTGGTGGAGGACGAGCCGATGGTGCGGCGAGCCACCCGGAAGGTGCTCCGGCGATACGGGTATACGGTGATCGAAGCCGAGCACGCCGAGCGCGCGCTCGAGCTGCTGGCGCGAACGGATGAGCCGGTTCACCTAGTGCTGACGGATGTGGTGATGCCGGGCATGAGCGGATGGAGCTTGGCGGAGTCGCTGAGGGAGCTTCGGCCGGAGACGAAGATCGTGTTCATGAGCGGGTACACGGAACAGGTGCGTGGCGCGAGTGGGCGACCGAAACCGGGAGCGTCGTTCATTCAGAAGCCGTTCACGCCACCGGTTCTGCTGGAAACGGTGCGCGCGGTGCTCGAGAGCGACCGCACGGTGACGAGCCTGAGCCGGCCGCCGACGTCGATTCTGGTTCGTCAGCGAACGGGGTAACGCGCGGCCGGCGGCGATGCGTGGCGGTCGGCGGCGGTTTTTGGCGGCGACTCGAAACACTCGCGCGGAGGCTCGTGTCCTACGCCGAGACGGGCGTGGCCGTTTCGGGCCCTGGCGGCTTGAGCCGAGTCTTGGACTTTCGGCCGTCGTCCCACGAGGCGGCGCCGAGCATGATGACGACGACTTGGTGCACGAAGCGATCGGTCAGCGCCTTTTCGCGATCGGCGTCGTCGGGGGGTAGATCGAGGATCTCGCTGGCGACACCGAGCATGAGTTGGATGATCAGATCCGCGAGCAGCGTCATCGATTCGTTCGAGAGCACTCCGGGCGGTACGATTTCACCGATGTCAGTGGTGAGATCGCTGACGAAGTAGCCCATGTCGCGGCGAATGGCGGCGCGGATCTTCGGGGAGCCGCCGCCGCGTTCGCGGACGATGAACGCGAAGTAGCGCCGGTTGTCGCGCACGAAACCCATGTAGACAGCGACCGAGCGGCGAACGATTTCGCCCTGAGGCAGACCCGCTTTGCGCACCTCGCGCAGCAGTAGGCGCAGGGTTGGACCGATCTCGTCGAGCAGGGCGAGACCGAGCTCCTCCATCCCGTCGAAGTGACGATAAAAGCCGTTGGGAGTAATGCCCGCGCGGCGGGCAACCTTTCGCAAGCTCAAGCTGGTGAAGCTGCGCTCGTCCCCCATGAGATCGAGCGCCGCCTCGAAGAGGCGATTTCTGGTGCGCTCCTTCTTCTCTTCCCGGCTCTCGGGGACTGACCTGTGGCGTCTCATGTAGTAAGTAGAGTATACATGCGTACGCCAATTTCAATGCAAAATATGCTTATAAACCGGCATGTTATCCAGAGGTCGACCAGCTGGCCGATATTTGAGTTGACAGTCGTACACTGAATCCGCATCCTGCTTTTCATGAGCCACGCCGCACAGAGATCCGTCTGGTCACACATCGGTGAGGTCGCCAGCCTGTTCGCGACGCCGCTCCGGCCGTCGCACTACGTGGAGCTGGTCAATCCGCTTTGGACCACGCACAACCTGCAAGCGCTGGTCGAGAAGGTTTGGGACGAGACGAAAGATTCGCGCACCCTCACCCTTCGTCCGGGTCGCGGCTGGCGCGCCCACCGGGCCGGGCAGCACGTGCGGGTGGGCGCTGTCATCGAGGGGGAAAGGCACACGCGCACTTATTCCGTTTCGTCTTCTCCGGACACCGACGACGGGTGCGTCACGATCACCGTCAAGGCGATCGAGGGCGGCCGAGTGTCGCGTCACCTCATCCGGAACGTGAAGGTCGGCGACTATCTGCCCATTGGCTTGCCGCAGGGCGACTTCACCTTGCCCGAGGCGATGCCGGTCCGACCGCTGTTCATCACGGCGGGCAGCGGCATCACGCCGGTGATGAGCATGCTCCGCACGTACGTGGCTCGCGGCAACATGCCGGACGTGGAGCACATTCACTACGCGCCGCACGAGTACGACGTCATCTTCGGGCAAGAGCTCCGGCAGATGGCAGCCGAGCGCGAGCAGTACCACCTGCACTCGGTGTTCACTCGTGCCCTGGGCGCGGAAAAGTCGCACGAGTCGCACTTCAGCGCGGCGCAGCTCGACGAGCTCTGCCCCGACTGGCGCGAGCGCGAAGTATGGGCGTGCGGTCCGCAGGAGCTGGTCGACGCCGTGCAGGAGCACTATTCCGCAGCGGGGCTGCTCCGGAGCGTGAACGTCGAGCGGTTTCACGCCGCGCTCGCGGAAATCCCCAAGGACGCCGAGGGCGGCCAGGTGCGGTTTGCACGGAGCAACTGCGAAATAACAGCCGACGGTCGAACGCCGCTGTTGAGAATGGCGGAAAGCGCCGGACTCAACCCGCCCCACGGCTGCCGTATGGGCATCTGCCACAGCTGCGACACGACGCTCGTCTCCGGGCGCGTGAGAGATCTACGCACCGGGGCCCTCATCGAGGAGCCCGGCCAAAAAGTTCAAGTCTGCGTGTGCGCCGCCGCTGGCGACGTCGCGCTCGAGCTTTGATGAGCACCCGAGGAACCACGACCATGAAAAAGCCCCTCCCCGTCTCACTCGACGAGACCGAAATCGAAGAGCTCGGCCGCGAGCTCGACGCCATCTACGAAGAGGTCAAAGCCGATCTCGGTGACAGCGACGAGCGCTACATCCACCGGCTCATCAGGATCCAGCGCAGCATGGCGTTTGGTGGACGGTTGGTCATTTACGCGAGCCTCGCGTTTCTGCCGCGGTGGGAGCACGCGCTGGCGAGTTGGCCAGCGTTTTTTCTGGTGATTGGGCTCGGCACGTTGAGCCTCGCCATCGCCAAGATCCTCGAGAACATGGAGATCGGCCACAACGTCATGCACGGTCAGTGGGACTGGATGCGTGACCCCGAGGTGCAGTCCAGCACCTGGGAGTGGGACAGCATCTGCCCGTCGGACCAGTGGAAGCATTCGCACAACGTGATGCACCACACCTGGACCAACGTGCTCGGCAAGGACCGCGACGTGGGTTACGGGATCCTGCGCATGACCGAGACCCAGCGGTGGAAGCCGCGGCACCTCTTTCAGCCGGTGGCGAACGCCATGCTCGGGCTGTTCTTCGAGTGGGGCGTCGCGCTTCACGACCTCGAGATCGACCGCATCGAGCGCGGCGAGAAGACCTTTGCCGAGGCGCGACCGGTTCTGCGCCGCGTGGGCCGAAAAGCCGGGCGACAGGTGATGAAGGACTACGTGCTCTGGCCGCTGTTGGCCGGGCCGTTTTTCCTCTACGTGCTCGGCGCCAACGTGCTGGCGAACCTGATCCGCAACGTCTGGGCTTACATGATCATTTTCTGCGGTCACTTCCCGAGCGGCGTGCACCTGTTCACCGAAGACCAGATCGAGGGCGAGACTCGCGCCGGGTGGTACGTGCGGCAGATGCTCGGCTCTTGCAACATCGAGGGCGGCAAGCTCTTTCACATTCTCTCGGGAAACTTGAGTCACCAGATAGAGCACCACGTGTTCCCGGACATGCCGAGCAATCGCTACCCCGAGGTTGCGCCGCGGGTGCGCGCCGTCTGTGCCCGCTACGGGATCCCGTACAACTCCGGATCGCTCAGTCGACAGTTCGGCAGCACGATCTGGAAGGTTCTGCGATTGTCGTTGCCGACGCCGAAGAAGCTCCGCCCGGCGACCGCTTCCGCGTAGACCCCGCAGGAACGAGGCCTGGCTCACGGGCCGTTCGGTGGGTTTTCCCGCCCCTGGCGACTCCCTGCTAGACTATTTCGATGGCGGCGAAGCTGCGATCGTTAGCGGTCACGGGGGCACTTTTGGCCCTCGCGTGCCTGACGGATTGTAGCGTCTTCGACGCCTCCCTTTTGGACGAAGGAGCCGCTGACGCGGGGGACTCTGGCGGGGGCTCGGGCGGCTCGGGGGGAACCGGCGGGTCGATTTCCGACGCGCAGTCGGATTCGCCGGGGGACTCGTCCGCGAGCTGCGCGCTTCGGGGGCCGCCTCCACGACCCACCACGGCGGACGGGCCGGACGTACCCGAGATCGTGTTCGCGCTACGCAACATCACGCTCGATCAGAGCGAGGACAAGTGGACCGACATCGGTCTCGATCTCGACGGACGCTGCTCGCCGGAGGACGGCGTCGAGTGCACGCCGCCGGCGAACACGCCGCCGGAAGTCGACGGCCTCGAGGGCATCGACAATTCGATCGGTCACAATCTGCTTCCGCTCGTCGACGTGGTCTTCAACGGCGGCTTGCAGGCGCTCGTGAGCGACGCGCAGACGGGCGGCAACGGGGTCTTGATCGTACGCATCCGTGGGTACAACGGGCTCGAGAACGATCCGCAGGTGGACGTGACGCTGTCGCAGTCAGTGGTGGGCACCCCTCCCCTGCCCAACGACAGCGCGCCGAACCTGACGATCACCGACGCTGTCGGCCGGCTGCCTAACGGCGAGCTGTCGCCGCCGCCTCTTTGGGACGGCAAGGATTATTTCTGGGTGCGGTCCGACACGGTCGCGGGTAACGATCTGGAGAGCCCGCTGAATCGTGACGACAATGCCTACGTGTCCGGGCGCACGCTGGTCGTGCGGATGCCGGACCGCGTGGACATCACCTTCTCTGGCGTCGCCGTCGGGGTGCTGGTCCGCCTCTCGGAGACGGTGGTGGTCATCGACATGTCGGCGGACACGCTGACGGTGCCGAGGGCGGTGTTCGCGGGACGATGGAGTATCACCGACATCTTGAACACGGCGGCTTCGATCGGGATCTGCCCGGGCAACCCGTTGTTCGACGTGGCGTTCTCGGTGCTCGAAGAATCCGCTGACGTGCGCGCCGATCCGCGGCCGAACGAGTCGGGTCTGGTGTGCGACGCGGCGAGCATCGGCGTTCACGTCGACGGAGTTCGTGCGCGCCTGGCCGGCGTCGCCAATCCGATTCCGCGGACGGATCAGTGCTTGGACGCTGGCGCGGACGCCGCGACCGATGGCGGTGATGCGAGCTCGGACGCGGCGGGCGACGCGAGCTCGGACGCGGCGAGCGACGCGATGACTGGCGGCGACTAGCGCCGGTACGGGTTGTCGACCAGATCGCTGCCGCGACTCGGTTTGGGAGCGGGCTTGGTGGCGGGCGAACGATTGGGGGCGGCAGGTTTGGCCGCGGGTTTTGGCGAAGCCGCGACCTCTGCGGCTCCGTCGGTCTTTTCCGTCGGGAGATCGTCGATGGCGACGGCGGAGCCCGCTGGTTTTGCGTTTTCGTTCGGCGCGGTCTCGGGGGGCGCGGTCTCGGGGGGCGCGGTCTCGGGGGAGCGCGCGGCGGTTTCGGTCAGTGCCGCGGCTGGCGTGGCGGCGGGGGTGACCGACGCCCCGTCCGACGGGCTGCCGAGCGCGAAGACTAGAGTACCGACCATAAGCGCGGCGAAGGCGATGAACGCGCCGATCAAGAGGCCGCGCTTCCTCGCGGTCCCGGGTTGTGACCGGGCGCCGGGAGTTGCGGTCGCGGTCACCGAAGTGGGGTCGGACACTTCGCCCAAGCCGTCTTTCGAGCGCGGCTCGACGGACGAGCGGAGAGAAGGATGCGAGCTGTCGCTGACGTGGGCGTGGCCGACCAGAGTGATGGCGTCTTTGATTCGAGCCGCCTCGGCTTTCACTTTTTCGCCGAGGCGGTCGCGCACGACCTCGGCGACTTGCCGAGCGGTGGCCACGCCCCCGACTGCGGCCGCCGCTTTTTCGAGAGCACCGGCGAACTCGTCGGCGGACTGGTAGCGCTCTTCGAGCGGACGAGCGAGCGCCTTCAGCGCCACTTCGTCGAAGGGTGCGAGATCCGCGTAGATGCTCGACGGCGGCGGGACGGGCTCTTCGAGGATCCTGTAGAGCGTGTCGGCGTTGGTTTCGCCGAGGAAGAGTCGGCGGCCGACGAGAGTTTCCCAGAACACGACCCCGAGCGAGAACAGATCCGCGCGCTGGTCGGCGGCGCCGTACTTCGCCTGTTGCGGCGACATGTAGGCGACCTTGCCTTTGAACTGACCTTCACGCGTGGACGAGAGCCGCACGTCGGCTTTGGCGATGCCGAAGTCGGTCAGTCGGGCGACGCCGTCGGTGCCGACGATGATGTTGTGCGGCGATACGTCGCGGTGAACCAGCATCATGTTCTCGCCGTTTTCGTCCGTTAGGGCGTGCGCGGCGGCGAGGCCGCTCAGCGAGTCGAGGATGATTCGACACGCCACCGGCGGGACGACGCGCTCTTCGCGCTTTTTGGATTCTCTCAGGAGCGCACCGAGGTGATCGCCCTCGATGTAGTCCATGACGATGAAAAATCCGTCGCCTTCGGAGTCGCTGATGTCGAGGGTGGCGACGACGTTGGGGTTACGAATGCGCGCGGCCAGCCGCGCTTCGTCGAGGAACATCGACACGAACTCGTCTTCGTGCGCCATGTGCGGGTGGAGCACCTTGATGGCGACCAGCCGCTCGAATCCCGCGACGCCGAGCGCGCGGGCGACGTACACCGTCGCCATTCCGCCCTTGGCGACCGTCGTCAGGACTTCGTAGCGACCGAACCTCCGCCCGACCAGCGTGGCCTCGGGACTCGATCCGCCCTGCCACGAGCCACTCACCTAAAGCTGCCCCCCAGGGTGACGAATCCACCGCGACGGTTCACCGCCACGTCGGGGCGAATTTTGGCGGCCTCTTTCGAGTCGGGTTTTTTCTTCAGGATGGCCAACACCGTCGTGGTGACCGCTGCCGCTCCGACGGTCACGGTCAGACCGAGCAGGATGTTGGTGCGCCGCTCGAGATCTCGGCCGTTGTTCAGGCGATTGCGGGTGGGATCTTGCTCGTAGGTGTCGTTGGCGTTCAGCGTGTCGACGCCGGACCAGACGAGGACCGCGCCCATGCCGACAGTCGCCGCGCCGAGGATGATGGGCACGGTCGGTTTCAGATACGGCTCGCCACCCACGTCGGTCGGTCCGGGGGGGGCGACTTCGAGCACGGGTTCATCCGGCGGCGGAGCTTCCGGCTCGGGTTCGGGCTCCGGCGGGGCTTCGAACGCGAGCTCGATGGTCTCGCCGGCTTCGGCGTGCACGCTCTTGGTTTCGCTTCCAGTCGGAAAGTTCGCGACGACGGTGTGCTCGGTGTCCGGTTCGACGAAAAACGAGGGGTGAGAAACGATTGTGCCGTCGAGCTCGACCGTGCACGCGTCGCAGGCGACGTCGACGCGGGCGAAGCTCTTCTCCCACTTGGCGAGGCCCTTTTTTGCGGTCTTGGCGGCGAGCTTGTCGTCGGGGTAGAGCGCTTGCAGCCGGAGCGAGAGGGTGGCGGCGCGGAGCATATTTTTTGCGCGCACATGAGCGCGGACCGCTTGCACGAGCGCACCGGAAGCGGGCGCGAGTCGGTGAGCGGTTTCGAAGTAGCGTGCGGCTTCAGCGTAGTTTTTCGACAGCCAGAGCGAGGTGCCGCGGTCGAAGGCTTCACCCGCCGAGGCTCGGTCCTGGGCCGAGGGTTCGTCGGCGAGAGCGGGCTCGGCGCAGAGCAGCATCCCGCTCAAGAACGCCGCATACACGGCAGCCCGTTTGCGGCCGAAATGCGGCCGAAACCTCGAAATTCTGATCATTGGGGGCGAACCGAACCCTCGAATAGAAGCATGACGGCGCGGCAAGCACGCCGTCAAGCTGACAACCCAACCGCCGGGGGAGACCTTGGGCCAGGCGGGGTCCGATCGCCAGAAATGCGCAGATTGGGCGGATGTCGGGTGGGCGGCCGAATCCCGGCCGGCTGACCAGGGATTGAACAGGGGTGGGGAGTCCGGCGGAGATCGCCCGGAGTCAGAGCCAACCGCGGCGTCTGGCTTTTTGTAGCGCGTCGCGGCGACCGCGGGCGTGGAGCTTTTCGTAGATGCTCTTCACGTAGCCGTGCACCGTGTTCGGGCTCACTCCGAGCTCGGACGCGATCTCTTTGTAAGAGAAACCGTCGTCGATGCCGGCGAGCACTTGCCGCTCCCGCGGTGTGAGGCCGTTGTCTTCTGCGCTCTTCTGCTCGCGGAACTCACCGATCACCGAGCGAGCGATGCGCGGGCTCATCGGCGCGCCGCCCTCGCTCAAGTTGCCGATGGCTTCGACCAATTGACGCGGGGTCGAGCCTTTGAGCACGTAGCCGCTCGCGCCGGCTTTGAGCGCGGCGAACACGGTGTCTTTGTCTTCGAACACCGTGTACGCGAGGATCTCGAGCTCGGGGGAAGAGTGTTTGAGCTCGCGGATGAGGTCGACGCCGGATTGACCGGGGAGACCGAGGTCGGAAATCACGATTTCGGGTTTGCTCGGCGGGATGGCCTCTACCGCTTCTTCCGCGCTGCCGGCGGTGCCGACGACCTCGATGTCGCGCTCCCCCCCTAGGAGGATCTGCATGTTCTCTCGGACGCGGGTGTCGTCTTCGACGATGAAAAGTCGCACCATGAAATACTACGGCTCGGTTTGGGGGATTTGCACCCCCAAGTCGGGGTGGGTCAGGGGGAGGGGGACCCGCAAATCCAAGCACATTCCTGGGTCCGCTTCGATGCGGAGCTCCCCCCCGAGATCGCGAGCGCGGGCGCGCATGTTGCCCAGGCCGCGGCCGGAGCCCGGCGGCGCCGATGACGGGCCGACCCCGTCATCGCTCGTTCGAAGGTGTAGCTCGGTCGGGCCGACCTCCAACACCGCTCGGACCTCTTTGGCGCCCGAGTGCTTGACGACGTTCGTCATGGACTCGCGAAAGATCCGGAGCACGTTCAGAAAGATCAGGCTCTGAGGTGGGGCGATGTCGGGGTCGACTTCACCTTGGATCGAAAATTCGATCCCGTGAGCACCGAGCACTTGTTTCCCGAGGTGGCGGAGCTCCTTGAGCAGTCGCTCCCACGTCATCTCGGACTCGTCGAGGCTGTGGAGGAAGCTCCGGATCTCCGCCAGGCCCTCGCGGCTGAGCTCGGAGATGTCCGACACCGCCCGCTCGGTGGTTTCGGGGGATTCGGCGCGACGCGCGATGTCGGCGAGCAGGCTGATGTTGGTCGTGATGCCGCCTACCCCGTCGTGCAGATCCCGAAGCATCACGGCCTTCTCGCGAGACTTGCGATCGATCTCGGTGGCGTACTGGCGCAGTCTATCCATGTACCGCTGGTGCACGATGACACCGAGGGACACGGTGAGGGCGACGAACCCGACGTACATCGACGACTGCCAGTTGAACGGCAAGACACCGAAGAAAGCGAGCAGGTCGCGACCGGTGATGATGATGGCCGGGGTGGCGCCGACGAGAAAGATGATCGCGTCGCGGCTTTTTCGGAGCGCGCTCCGAGCCACGACGAACAGAATCGCGAGCACTTCGACCGCGATGAGCATTCGCAAGCTCACTTGCATCGCGTTTTGCAGGTTGGGCCACTCGACGGCGGCGGACCGCCCCTCGTAGCCGTAGACGAAGAGCGAGATGAACACCGCCCACGCCGCGTGCAGCTGCCAGAAGCGGCGGATCATGCGCCCCGGACCCGCGCCGATGACGTTCTCGACGAAGACGAGGATCGCGATCGTCGACACTTGAGACGCGACGAAGTGCACCTCGGACCAGACGAGCGCGTCGTCGTAGAACAGGTCTTTGAGCTTCGTATAGTAAACGGAATAGAGCGTCGTCGCGACCGCGTACGACGAGAAGGCGACGGCGAGCTTCCGCTCGATGCCCAAGGCCGCCACCACGATCCCCCCCAGAGCGATCACCAGGCTCACGAAACCCACCCCAATCGCGCCGATGTCGCGCCAGACCAGCGACTCCACGAGATCGGCGCGCGAGCCGATGAACACACGACCGTGAACTCCGGTCTGCACCCATTGCGAACGCACCCGAAGGTGCATGACGCGCGGGCGCTCGCGGTCGATGGGAACCATCTGCCACGCGAGGCCCCAGTACCTCGTGGCTTCCTCGTCGAGATCCCCGAACCGGTGCACGAGCTCCCCGTCGAGGTACGTCTCGTACATCATGAGGACCGGGTCGATGCTGAACACCGGGTCCGCCCATTGCCCCTCGGGGAGCGGCACCCGCAGCCAAACTCGCTTGCCCTTGCCCGGCGGTTTTCCGGGGAACGACATGTCTTGCCATGCCGGGTCGTCGGTCGAGTCGTCGAGCCAAACGAGCCGACCGTTTTCGTCCCGCGGCGAGTCGCCCCAACGGTACTGCCAGCCCTCGGTGACCTCGACGAGCCGTTCTTCTGCCTCGTTCTGGCCGCAGCCCGAAAGCGTCGAGAGCGCCACGAGCGCGATCGCCAGCACGAGCCACCCGTGACGCATCACGAGCCATCGTACTCTGCTCCTCGGAAGAACGTACTCTATCTCCTGGGAGGAGCCTTCGCCTTCGACGCCACCTTCGACGCCGGCTCGCGGTGTGCAACACTGGGTGAGTGGGAGGTCGGTGGTGCGCGGCGATGGCGACGGGGCTCGCCGTGGTGTCGTCGTCGGCCGAAGCGCTCGCGGATTTCTCCGCTGATTGGTCCCCTCCCCCGATCCAAGTCACGCTCGAGAGCGACGTCCCGAACACGCCGCTCGCGCTCTATCACCCCGAAGCGAGGATCGGTCGGCACCAGCCCTATCTCGTCTGCAACCAACCCTGCTACGCCGAGATCCCCGCCGGGCGCTACAAGCTCCACGTTCTAGAGACAGAAAACACGCGCTCGGGAACCACGCGAGTCGATCTCTACGGGCCCGCACAGGTCATCGTCGAGCCCGACGACTTCCAACAAATGCGCGTCGGGCTCGCCCTGGGCATCATCGGGCCGATCGCGATCGCGGCCGGTGGCTTGCTCTTGGCCGTCAGCGTCTACTGCAGCGACTATGACTACGAGAGCGACGGGCGCAGCAATGGCGGTGGCGGGTGTGGTCGCGGCATCGCCGCCGGGGCGACCATATTCGTGGGCGGCTTGGTCATGACGCCAGTCGGCTGGGTCATGTTCGCGCGGGGGCTCAAGCCGAAGGCGCGGGTGTACCCGATCGTCCACCAGCCCGAGCCCAACTTTCAGCTCGGCGTGGCGCCAACGAAGGACGGCCTCCAAGCGGCTGGCGCCTGGAGGTTCTGACATGAAGCGCGGGGGGCTGTTCTTTTCGGCTGTGCTACTGACGGCGTTCGCCCACGCCGGGGCGCTCGGTGCACAGCCGGCGGGCGACGACCCGCCGGCGCCGCAGGATCCACCCGAACCGCAGGATCCACCCGAACCGCAGGATCCCCGGCAGCCGCAGCCCGTCTACCCGCCGATCTACCAGGGCGATCCCCCGCCGCCCGCGCCCGTCCGGCGGTCCGCGCCTGCCCCCACGAAGCCCGCGGGGCCGCCCGGCTACTCGCCGCCCGTCTTCGTCGCCCCCCCCGAAAACTGGACCGAGCTACCG
>JAJDAH010000046.1 GCA_029261965.1 Polyangiaceae bacterium | reverse complement strand
TGACCGTCATCGGTGCGAAGCTCGCCGGCGGCCGTCTTTCGCAGAACGAGCTCCGCGTGAATCCTTACGCCGAGCTCGAGCTCGAGCCCACGCCGGCCACGGAGATGGCACTCGACGGCGGCGGCTTCGGTGCGCTGCCGTCTCGCCTCGATCTTGCGAAACGCCGACCGAAGAAGCTTCGATTTCGCTCGGTAGGGACGAACACCGCGCACGACGTGGTCGTTCGGTACCAAGACGTCCGGGCGCGCGTTCGGCCCGGGAAATCCGCGGTCGAGGTGACGTTCGAAGGGTTCGAAGGCGTCGACATCGATCGGCGAGTGAAACCCACACTGCGAATTCGCCGCGGCGACGGCATCGAGCAAGTTTCGCTGTCACGCCGCTCGGCCAACCTCTACGTCGCCGCGGTAGTCGTGGACGATGGCTCACGGATCGACGTGGTCGATTCGCGCGGCAGAGTGCTCGGATCGACCACGGCGGACGCCTCGGTGGCCCCCGTCGCACCGGACGACCAGCCGCCGCCCAGATACATCGGTATCAATGCGCCACCGCTCTTGTTGTCCCCGCTCTTGGACGTCGGCCTGTGGTCTTCGTCCCCGCGCAGTGGGGCCGCCGTGAGCGCGGGAGGAGAAGTCGGTAGCGGAGACACCACCGGCCAGGGCCACGTCCGCGCGGTAGGAGCCATCGGCGACTTCGCCTTCGACGGGCGAGTGGGCTCGAACGGCCTCGGTGACGACCGGCCCGTCGACAGCGCCGCCTGGCTGGGCGCCCGTTGGCGAGCCATCACCGGCCGCGAGACCTCTCCCGATTTCGCGCTGTCGCTACGAGTGGGCATTCCCACCCAGGACGGCGACCTGGCGACCCGCTTGGAGCCGAGCGCCGGCATCGGTGGTCTCGCCGGGCGCTTCGGGTGGCTCGTCAACGTGGGTGGTCGCGTCGCGGTGGAGAGCACCGACGGACCGACTCCCGACGGGCAGGCCTTCGTCCTGACGGGAACCACCTACGCGCTCGCGGATTGGCTGCACGCGTTCACGGTGTTGGACGCGCACGTCTTGGTGGACTCGGACGTCGACCCGAAGGTCCGCGGTGGTCTCGCCGCGGGGCTCGAGGCGGGCCGCTCCGTTTTCGGAACCCTGTCGCTCCGTGCCACGCCGTGGGACGACACGGGAGGTCTCGTGTTCGGTCAGCTCAGCGTCGGAGTGCGACAGCGGTGACGGGGGACGACGAGCCCGACTCGTCCGAGGCGCCGACGCTGGGTCCCGAGAGCGAAGAGGCGGCGAGTCGCTCGGGGTGGGAAGTGGCGAGCGCACCTCGGCGCGGTATCGGCGAGATCGACACCAAGGTGTCGGCGACGCTCGAGCCGGCGAAGCCCGAGCGGTCGGAGCCCGTCGTCGGCGACATCCTCGGCGGCAAGTACGAGCTGACGGACGTGCTCGGGGCCGGCGGCATGGGCACGGTGTTCAAGGGTAGGCACCTGACGCTCGACTGCGACATCGCGGTGAAGGTCATGAAGCCCCACGTCGCGACTCAGCAAGAGTACGTCCGCCGCTTCCACCGAGAAGCACGGGTGGCTTCGCAGCTCGACCACCCGAACGTCGTGCGCGTGCTCGACTTCGGGCAGGCGGGCACGTTCTACATCGTGATGGAATTCATCGAGGGCACCAGCCTCGAAGATTGGCTGGGGGAGATGCTCGTGCCGCCGCCTCTCGCCGACGTCGAGTCGATTCTACTCGAGGTGATCGACGCTCTCGAAGTCGCGCACGCCGCTGGGGTCGTTCATCGCGATCTCAAACCCGACAACATCATCCTCACGAAAGACTCGAGGGGGAATCGGGCCGTCAAAGTCGTCGACTTCGGCCTCGCGCACTTCGAGGATGCGCTCGAAGCCGGCCCTCGGTTGACCAAGGACGGGCAAATCGCCGGGACCCCGACCTACATGAGCCCGGAGCAATGCCGCTCGCTGACGGTGGACAAGAGCACGGATCTCTACGCCCTCGGTTGCATCCTCACGACGATGCTGCAGCTGCGCCCGCCGTTCGACGAAGGCGCGTCGATGGACATCATGTCCAACCAGATGTTCATGCCGCCGCTCCCGCTCGAGCGACCGAACGAGACCGAAAGAGTGCCTGCCTTGTTGGAACGCCTCCGGCTGGAGCTCTTGGCGAAGCGCCCGCACCAGAGGCCCGCCGCCGCGGCCGAGACCCGGCGGCGACTGATCGAGGCGCTCGATCCCGAGCTGAGTCGCGAGCGTCTTCCGGATCGCAAAGGAGATGTTCCGCTCGGGTCTCGGGAAGAGCGTGTTCTCGACGGCTACGCCCGCCCGTCGGATGCGCCTGGAGCTCGTTCGCCCCGCTCGACGGGGACGGTGCTTCTCGTAGAAGACGGGGCAGAGCACCCGGCTGATCTCGCGACGGGACTCGCCGCGGGCGGTGTGCACGTCGTCGCGCACACGGACGGGCCAGCTCCGGCGCTCGTGCTGCTCGCGGCCGGTACAGATCTCGATCAGACGGTAGAGCGACTTCGGGCGCTCGAAGCGAAGCACCCCGGGTGTCCGGTCATCGTCTGCACGTCCGAGCTCGACAGCGAACGCATGAACAAGCTGATCGAATCCGGAGCAGCGGACGTGGCGAAACTGCCAAGCCCGCCGGATCGATTGTTGAAGAAAGTTCGCCGCCTGCTGCGTCGCGTCCGCAAATCCGAATAGCCCCCGCGTGGCATGGCTCCTGCACTGCTCCTCGTCATCGGACTCGTCATCGCTGACGAGCCAAACCAACGGGAGTGCGAGCCATGGAAGAAATGATTTCAGGACTGGTGGCCAAAGCGGGGTTGAGCGAGGAGCAGGCGCACAAGGTCGTCGAATTCCTCAAAGAAAACGCGAGCAAGGTGCCCGGCTGGCTGGGCGGAACGGACATCGGCAAGGGGTTGGCGGACAAGTTGCCCGGCGGTCTCGGCGGGATGCTCGGTGGCGACTGAAGCCGACACTGTAGGCCCAAGGCGACATCGGTGAATCCACCCCTCGAGTTAGTCGAGCCCGCCTCCGGAGCGGCGACCGCGGCGAAGCGGCGCCGCTCGGCGGAGCTCGGCATGTGGGAGCTCGGCGGCTCCGACGACGAGCTCACGCTGAGTGACGAGGCCCGGCGTTTGCTCGGGCTCGGTCATCGCGATCGCACGTTCAAGGCGTTGCTCGGCGCCGTCCACAAAGACGACCGACGTGGTCTTCGGCGTGCGGTCCGACGTGTAGTCGAGGGGCGCGGGCCGGTGCGGGTGGAGCATCGGTTGGCGCGAGACGGGGAGCGCGTGCTCGAGCACGTCTTGCACGCCGGCCCGAGCGGGCGAGTCGTCGGGTCGGTTCAAGACATCTCGGAGCGACGCAGTGCGGAGCTACGCGCCGATTACCTGAGTCGTCACGATCTGCACACCGGACTGGCCAATCGCGAAGCGTTCGCCCAACACCTCGCGCAGCAGGTCGAATCCTGCGGCGACCAGAGTCGTCTGGCGCTCGCGCTGGTGCACGTGGACAAGCTCGGCGCCATCGCCGACCGCGTGGGTGCCAGCACCGACCAGCGATTGGCGAGAATGGCGGCGAATCGCCTCGGGCGCCTCGCATCCAAACGAGCGCTGGGAAGACTGAGCGACGACGTGTTCGGCGTGCTCGTGGCACTGGACGGAATGAAGGACGCCGACGCGGTCGGCGAGCACCTTCGACCGGCGTTCGAAGAGCCGCTCGGCATCGACGTGCACTGCACGGTGAGCGTCGGCATCGCCGTCTACCCGAACGACGCCGAAAACAGCGCGTCGTTGCTGGCCGCGGCCGCGTGCGCCGTGGCGAGCGCTCAGGCTTCCGGAGGTGGGTGCCGGTACCACGAGCCGGAGGTGTCCAAGCATCTCGAGGAGCGGGCCGAAGTGGAGTCCGCGCTCAGGGCGGCGGTCCGTCGGCACCGACTTTCGCTCCGGTACGAGCTGCGTCGCGAGGTCGCGGGCGACGGAATTCACGGCGGCGAGGTGCTGTTGGGTTGGCGCGACGAGCAGCTCGACCAGCTCGACCCCGACCGGCTCGCGCCGATTGTCGACGAGGCTGGGTTGGCTCGACCGATCGCCGAATGGTTGCTCGACGCCGCCTGCGATCGGGCGGCCGAACCGCAACGAGCCGCGCCCTGGCAGGAGGAGCGCACCTCGTCTCGTGTCGCGGTCAATGTGTCTGCGCGCGTGCTGGCCAGAGCCGACTTCGCCGAGCGGTTGCTCGGTAAGCTCGCCGCCAGAGGAATTGCTCCTTCGACTCTAGAGGTTGGCGTGAGCGAGACTGGGCTCGAGCACGACGACGGCGCTGCTGTCTGGGCGCTGGGCATGCTTCGCGACGCGGGCGTCGGTGTAGCGCTCGACGGCTTCGGGCGCGGGCGGGCCTCTCTCGCGACCCTCGTCGGATTTCCTTTCGACACGGTCAAGATCGATCCGGTGCTGACTCGTCGCATCGGCAGCTCTCCGGCGAGCGAGGCGATCATCCGTTCGACGATCTCGTGCGCTCGGGAGCTCGGCGTTCGCACAGTCGGTGCCGGCGTCGTCGAGCAGAGTCAGCGGGACTTTCTCGCGCATTGCCGGTGCGAGCTGGTCCAGGGCTAGTGCTCTAGTGCTCGGTGCCCAGCTCGCTTATTGGAGTCCTCGCCCGACCTCACCGCTCCGGTGCTTGATCACCCCGGTTGGACAGCCGGGACGACTCGCCATGGCTGGCGAATCTTCCTAGGCGATCTCGGTGCCACTACGCCACCGTTGCCCAGTCCCGGCACAACGTCTCCGCCTGCGCGATGATCGTGTCGACGGCCGCCGCCCTCTTGTTTGGGCGGTAGCCGTGCTTCCTGAGCAGCTTCTTGATTCTCGTTCGCGTCCCCGCTCTCAGCGACTGTTCTTGTGTCCAGTCGACACCGAAGCGTCTATCGCCTTCACGAGGTCGTGCGCCATGGCTGCCAAGACTTCGGCGCCCATGACGTCCTTGACGTTGCCGTGAGCGGCGAGGCATCAAAGAACGCCAGCTCGTCATCGTTGAGCCCGAGCGAATCCCACGCTTGGGAGCGTCTCGTCGCTTCTTTGCCATCTTGATCAGCTCGGCAGCGGTCTTTGCCGATTCGATGGGTCGGTTCCGGTAGCTCATGAGAGTCTTCTCAGAGAACTGAAGAACTTGCATGCGGCAAGGCTCTTGCCAGTCTGAGCGCTCACCGACACTCGCTTGATGCGTCCACCCAGCGGAATGAGATGTTCTGACATTCCCCTGTTCGATCCTAGTCTTTTGGACTCACGATCTTGTCGAAGTAGTTCCGTGGCTTCCACCCCCGCAGTAGACCGTCGAGCACCACTTCGTCGAAAAGATCGATCACCATATCGGCGGCAGGCTCAGCAAGTTTCCCGGCGGCCGCACCGGCGACAGCGCCAACTGACCCAGCCAATGCGCCGCCCGCGGGCGTGGATTACGCATGGAGCCGTCACCCGGTCTCCGCCAGTGCCTCGACGTTCGCGACGTAACGACGTGAGAAGTGGATCCAAAATCTGGGGAGGCGATTGCTTTGGAGGAGGCCTCGCAGCGTGAGCGCGCCACGGAG
>JAJDAH010000450.1 GCA_029261965.1 Polyangiaceae bacterium | reverse complement strand
GGTCGTTCGTCGAAGAGTGCCTGTCTGCTGCGCACTGCGATTCGGCGGGAGCCCAATGCAATGCCACCGCGTGCACCAACGGAGACCACCAGTGCAGCGGCGACCAGCTCGAGCGTTGCGTGACTGGGACCGGATGGGTCTTCGTGGAACCGTGCGCGTCGTCCGCGCTGTGCGATGCGCCGAACGAGCGATGCATTCCACCAAGCTGCAGCGCTGGTCAGCGGCGGTGTCAAGGCGTCGAGCTACAGCGGTGCAACGACCAGAGCAACGGGTGGGACCTCGAGGAGACTTGCGCGACCGCTGCCTTGTGCGACGCGCCCGGAAACCAGTGTCAGTCACCGTTTTGCTCAATCGGGGATAACCGTTGTTCGGGTGCGGTGCTCGAGGTCTGCAACACCGACCAGACCGGCTACGTGCTCTCACAAACATGCGTCAGCGCGGCCCACTGCGATGCCACGAACGGTGTGTGCAACGCAGCGCCCTGCTCCATCGGTCAGCACCAGTGCAGCGGCGCGACCCTTCAGATTTGCAACGCCGGCCAAACGGGCTGGGACGACCTGCAAACCTGTGCGACACCATCGCTCTGCAACGCCACTTCGCAGACGTGCGATCCGGCCGTGTGCGATCCCGGAGATCATCGCTGCACTGGCGCGACCCTCGAGGCCTGCAACGCCGGGCGGACGGGCTACGACGTCGTCAACACCTGTGGAAGCGCCGCGCTGTGCGATGCCACGAACGCGCAATGCGACATCTGCGTTCCCAGTGAGTGGTCGTGCTTGGGTGCGGCTCTGCATCGCTGTGCGACCGACGGTCAGTCGAACCCCCTCGTGACCACCTGCGGAAGCCCGACCGAGTGCGACGAAACGTCCGGCAGCTGCAACACCTGTCCAGCAACCGGTCGCGGCCCGTCGATGATCCAGGTCGGCGCGCAGTGCATCGACAGCACCGAGGTGACGAACGAGCAATACCAGGCGTATTTGGATTCGAGCCCGTCGACCTCAGGACAGTCCTCTCGTTGCGGGTGGAACAACTCCTTCGCGTCCGCGGCGTGGGTCGGCGGACAAGAAAATCAACCAGTGGTGGGAGTCGATTGGTGCGATGCCTTCGCCTTCTGCTCTTGGGCGGGAAAACGTCTGTGCGGCAAGATCGGTGGCGGAGCGATTTCCGGAGCCGAATTCTCGGACCCGACGATGAGCCAGTGGCATGCCGCCTGCGTGTCGGGGGCGGCCGGGCTCGTGTATCCGTACGGCGCTACCTACATGGGTAGCGCCTGCAATGGTGCGGACAACGGAGTTGGTGCGGCAATAGACGTCGCGCAGGCGTCCGGATGCCGCGGCCCCTCCGCGCCCCACAGCGGCATCTTCGACATGAGCGGCAACGTGGACGAGTGGGAAGACGCCTGCACACAAGGTCCCGGGAACGGCTCCAACGACTCGTGTCGCTCGCGAGGCGGCAACTACCTCGACCCATCAATCTGGCTCCGCTGCGCCGCGGACTACACCGGAGCTTCGCGCTCGAGCGTCTTTGCGAACTTCGGCTTCCGCTGCTGCGCTCCCTGACCGAACGATCGAGTGCTCGACGAATCGTCGCTCACACACGTCCGTCCCAATCGTCTCGGGCTACGCCAGCCGCCGAACTCACCAAGGACAAGCTGAGCCGGTCGATGGGCGACCGCCACGCTTGACGCTCGTGGCTTCGTAGTTTAATGAGTCTTCACTCAATGAGTGCTCACTCATCAGGAACTCGAGAGATCGGAAAACAGCGCACGCGCAGGCGCATCCTGGCGAAAGCGACCCGACTCTGCGCGCGAAATGGCTTCTCGCGGACGCGAACCCTCGAGGTCGCCCGAGCCGCGCGCGTGTCTCACGGCTCAGTGTTCGTGCACTTTCGTTCTCGCGACGAACTTCTGAGCGCCGTGGTCTCGGAGATGACTCGCGAAATAACCGATGCCCTTCACGCCCAAGTGGCCTCGGGCGCCTCGCTCACCCACACGCTCGCGGCGCACCTCGAATGTCTTGCAGAGCGCGAGCAATCGATCCGCTGGCTGCTGTTGGAGATCCCGCTCTTGCCCCGGGGTGTGCATGCTCCGTGGTTGGCGTTCCAGTCGGCGACCTCTTTCCACATCGGACAGGCCGCCGAACGCGACATGGCGGCCGGCAGTATCGAGGAGATGCCTCTTCATTTGTTGTTCAACACGTGGATCGGTCTCGTGAACCACTACGTCATCAACCGTGAACTATTTGCACCAAACAAGTCGGCGCTGCGCGTCCACGGACCCGTGCTGCTCGAACATTTCTCGAATCTCATTTCGGCCCCTGCATCCATGGCGCGCCGACGGAAAGGAACAGCATGAGCGACCCAGAAACGGGCGGGTGTGTGAGCTGCGGCATGCCAATGCGTAGTGACGCCGACCATGCTCTTGGAGATCGAAGCAAGGATTTTTGCGCACACTGCAGCAACGGTGACGGGACGATGATGCGATACGAGGAAGTGCTCACGCGCATGGCCGAGTTCCTACAGACGGCCCAGGGCCTCGACGAGCAAGTCGCGCACGACGCCGCCAAGGACATGCTCGCGAAGATGCCCGCATGGCAGCAGCGCTGATCGAGCCCGAGCATGAGCGTCATCAGCCAACTTGCATCAAAGCTCGCGTCGCGAGACAAGCAGGCCAACGCGCGCGTGGCCAACCGTTGCATCGCCCGTCCGGAGCTCATTTTTGAAATAGTCGCCAGCCTTGTCGAAGACGATGCAAAACTTGCGGGTGATTGCGCCGAGGTGCTGACCAAGATCGCCGAAAGCGATCCCGCTCTGGTGTCACCGCACGCCAAAAATCTCCTCGCATCCCTTGCTCACGACAGCGCACGCGTGCGCTGGGAGGCCGCTCACGCCCTCGCGCTCGTAGCGCACCTCGTGCGTAGGCTCATGGCCACAAATCTCGCAGGCCTCGCCCGGCTCGCCCGCAACGACGACAGCGTCATCGTTCGAGACTACGTACTCGACGCGATCGCCGCGCATGCCGCGGGGGGCCCGACCGCCGCCGCCAAGTCGCTCGGCATCCTCCGAGACAGCGCCGGTCGTTGGGACGGGAAGCATGCAGCGCGGATCCTCACCGCCCTCGAACGGGTTGCGCTCGACGTCCCGAAAATGCGCGGCGATGTGCGCACGCTAGCCACGTCGTTTGAAAACCACGCTCGACCGGGGGCACGCAAGGCCGCCAAGACGTTGCTAAGAAAACTCGATGCCTGCTAACTGAACACGTAATTTGTTAGTTAGCCTTGATTGCGTCTGTCTATCACGGCTGAGCTCAGCCCACCGCCCCCTCGAGAAGAGTGAGCTCTCGGCGCCCGAGGTCCATGACGGCTCGGCCGCCAAACGGCAGCGCCCAGTTGTCCGAGCCGTGCCCCACCGGCAAGCCCCTGAGAAGGGGGATCTCGAACTCCTTCATGAGCTCGGACACCACGTCGTGCGCCGGCGGCTCGGGCTCGGTCGGATCGCTCGTGCAACTCAAGAGCTCCCCCAGCAGCGCGGCCTTCACTCCGGCCAGCACGTTCGCGGCGCGCAGGTGTGTGAGCAACCGGTCGAGGGTCGACGGAAGTTTGCCGATGTCTTCGATGAACAGAAGCGCGTCCGCGAAGCCAATCTGGTACGCCGTGCCGACCGTCGCCGAGAGCACCGTCATGTTGCCGCCGAGGAGCCGACCCTCGTACCGGCCCGACGACAGCGAGTTGGCGGCAGCGGCGGCGCCACCGACTCCGGCGCACGGTATCGGGCCGGCGACGGGCTTGCCCTCGAGTAGATCCAAAAGATGCTGCTGCTGGGGGACGGGCCGTTCCCCCAGGCTGGCCGCCATGGGACCATGGATGCCTCGCACGCCGGCGACCGCCAACGCCCAGCACAAGAGCGCCGTCCCGTCGGAGAACCCGACGACGAGCTTGGGATCGTCGCGAAGCGTCGCCGCGTCGAGGCGATCGAGGATGCGCGTGATGCCGTAGCCGCCCTTGGCGGGGATGATCGCGCGCACGTCGGGGTCACGGAGGAGCTGGTCGAGCTCTTCGGCACGCAGGTCGTCGTCACCTGCAAGGTAGCCGCGCTCCGCCAGCGCGCCCTCGGTGACGCGAACGCGGAAGCGCTCCGACAGCACGGCAGCCCCCCGCCGCAATCGCTCCGGACGGACGGGACTGGCGGGAGAACAGATGGCCACGGTATCGCCGGCTCGCAGGGCCGGTGGGGCCACCGCCGTGGTCGAAGTGTTCGGTGGATGCATGAGGCTCGCCGCTGGCTCGACGGCGAGCTCTTGCCGTTGATACCATGGAGGCCTCCGGAGGGGTCGCGCACCATGAGTGTACTCATCAAGGGCGGCACTATCGTCACCGCAACCGACCTCTACCGAGGCGACATCTTCGTGGAGCACGAGGTCATCACGCAGATCGGCCTCTCGATCTCCTCGCCCGCAGATGTGGTCATCGACGCAACCGGCAAGTACGTGATCCCCGGCGGAATCGACGTGCATACCCATTTCGACATGCCCTACGACGGCACGGTGTCGGCCGACGACTTCGAGAGCGGAACCATCGCCGCCGCTCACGGGGGCACCACGACGATCGTCGATTTTGCCATCCAGGACCGAGGCAAGAGCTTGCGGGAGGGGTGGGAGACGTGGATGCGCAAGGCCGAGGCCAAGGCCGTCATCGACTATGGCTTCCACATGATCATGCGTGAGTACTCCCCCGAGCTGGGCGGCGAGATGGCCGACATGGTCCGAGAGGGAGTGACGTCGTTCAAGCTCTTCATGGCCTACCCAGGTGTGTTCATGATGGACGACGCCTCCATCTTCCAGATCATGCAACGCGCCGGCGGTCTCGGAGCCACGGTCTCCGTGCATGCCGAGAACGGCGGCGTGATCGACGTGCTCGTGAAGCAGGCCCTCGCCCGAGGGCACACCGCACCCAGGTACCACGCGCTCACGCGACCGCCGGGCACCGAGGCCGAGGCCACCCACCGCGCCATCGCCCTAGCGGAGATGGCCGGCGTCCCGGTCTACATCGTCCACCTCTCCGCAGCCGAGGCCCTCGCCCAAGTCACCGAGGCTCGGGATCGCGGACTATCGGTGTTCGCCGAGACTTGCCCGCAATACCTCTTCCTGTCGCACGACAACTACGAGGAGCCAGGCTTCGCCGGCGCCAAGTACGTGGTGACGCCGCCCCTGCGCGCCCGGGAGACCCACGACGAGCTCTGGCGCGGCCTGGCGGGAAACGACCTGCAGGTGGTCGCCACCGATCATTGCCCCTACTGCCTGCAGGAAAAGCGACTGGGCGAGGACGACTTCTCCGAGATCCCGACGGGCGCACCCGGCGTGGAGACCCGCATGACCCTGCTGTACGACGGTGGGGTGCGCACCGGTCGAATCTCGCTCAACCGCTGGGTGGAGATCACGTCGACCGCGCCGGCGAAGATCTTCGGCCTCTTCCCGCGAAAGGGGACCATCGCCCCGGGCACAGACGCCGACCTGGTGGTCTTCGACCCGGAGGCGACCGCGACTCTGTCTTCCGACACCCTGCACATGAACGTGGACTACGACCCGTACGAAGGGCGCCAAGTGACGGGGCTGAGTCGCACGGTGCTGTCCCGAGGTCGGGTCTTGATCGACGACGGCGAGTTCGTGGGCGCGGCAGGGGGCGGGCGGTTCCTGCGCCGGTCCACGACCGCGTGAACCACGGCGATAGCTACGGCTCGATGCCTGGCTGCGCCTCGAGGCGGGCCGCATCGGCTTCAGACAGATCCAGATCGAAGTAGCCCTGGCCGCGCTTCACCTTCTGCAAGGCCTGGGAGAACAGCAGCCAGGCGATGTAGCGCACGACCTCGTCGGGGACGCCATTCTCGTAGAAGGACTTCGGGTTCATGTCGGGGGCGGAGTTCACGTAGTCCACCGCGTAGAAGCTCCCGTCCACGTCTAGGCAGATCTCAGAGCTGAACTTCTTCATCTTGGAGACACGGGCGATACCCTTCATGATGGGGTGTAGCGGGGCAAGCCCGTGCTTCTCGACCTGCGCCGGCGTGACCAGGTGGTAGTCGTGACTGACCGGATCCCACCAGCACGCGATGACGGTCCCGCAGATGTGGAACATCCGGAACCACCCCTTGTGGCGGTCCAGATCCTTCATCGTGAGCCGCCTCTGGAGCAGAAGGGTCTCCGAACCGGGGGAGATCTCGGCGGACTTGCGTAGGTCCTCTTCGGAGCGACCGTCCATGATGACCCCGACGCCCCCATAGCCCCTCGCGGGCTTGACCACGAAGGGAACGCCGAGGCGGCGCAACATGTCGTCGGTGAGCTTGAAGCCGTCCAGATCCTTTCGGTCCACGAGAATGGTCTCGGGCACCGGAACGCCGTGTCTCACCAGCGCGTCGTGACAGTGCCCCTTGTGAGACATGGCCTCGGTCGTGTCGGGATCGTCGATCATGTACGCGCCGGTCTTCTTCACCGCCCGTGCCAATACCGTGTACGGGTCATCTGGAACGGCGTGCTCCGTGGTCATGTCCAGGAAGACACCGACCTCGACCTCCCCGGAGCGGATCTTGGCCGTGAACTCGTGCACCCAGGCGTCGTTGACGAAGAAGAAGGTGATCCGCATCTGCCCGCAGAGCTGGCGTATGGGATGGGCGAAGAATTCGTAGCTTCCGAATGGGCTCGCGAAGACCAAGTCGTATTTCACGGTAGCGGGCATGGGATCTGTCTCTTCCTCGTAGCCGCGGTGGACGAGATTCCGGCCAATGCGACATCAGGTGAGCGCCCACTATACTCGTATCAGCTGGCCTGAGGGGCTGCCATGCACAGCGGGAGCGCCCAACGCGCGTGCTAGTGTCGCGTCTTCGACATGGAGATGCTTGATTCCTTTCCTCGGCAGGTTCGCGAGATCCCCAATACGTGGATCGACCTGCCCTGCGGCGTGCGACTGGCCGCTCGCATCTGGTTGCCCGAGGGAGCCGACTCAGCGCCCGTTCCGGCCATTCTCGAATACGTGCCGTACCGCAAGCGCGACTACACCGCCGAACGCGACGAGATGATGCATCCCTACGTTGCGGGTCACGGCTACGCGAGCGTTCGTGTCGACATTCGCGGCAGCGGCGAGTCGGGTGGATTGCTCACCGACGAGTACACCGAGGAGGAGCTCGCCGACGGCGTCGAGATCCTGAAGTGGATCGCCGCGCAACCGTGGTGCAACGGACGCTTGGGCATGATCGGGATCTCGTGGGGGGGCTTCAACGGGCTGCAAATCGCCGCGAGGCGCCCGCCGGGGCTGCAAGCCATCATCACGGTGTGCTCTACGGATGATCGCTACGCCGACGACGTTCACTACATGGGAGGGTGCCTCCTCGGCGACAACCTGTCCTGGGCGGCCGCCATGCTCGCCTACAACACGTGCCCGCCCGACCCGGCGCTCGTCGGCGACGACTGGCGCCGCATGTGGATCGAGCGGCTCGAGGCAACGGGGCCGTGGATCGACCGCTGGCTCGAGCACCAGCGCCGCGACGAGTACTGGCAGCGCGGCTCGGTGTGCGAGAGCTACGACGACATCGAGTGTCCGGTCCTGGCGGTGAGCGGCTGGGCCGACGGCTACGTCAACTCGGTGTTCCGGCTCCTGGCGGGCCTGCATGCGCCGCGCAAGGGCCTCATCGGTCCGTGGGGTCACAAGTATCCTTTCGTTGGCTACCCAGGACCGGCGGTCGGCTTCCTGCAGGAGGCGGTGCGCTGGTGGGACCACTGGCTCGAGGACCGGGACACCGGCGTCATGGACGAGCCCATGCTGCGAGCCTGGATGCAGCAGAGCGTGCCCCCCGTCACTGACTACCCGACGCGACCGGGGCGCTGGATTGCCGAGCCCTCGTGGCCGTCGCCCAACGTGGGCGAGGTAGTATTTCCCCTGGGGCGGGCGCGCCTCGCCGGCCCCGACGACAAGGTCGAGCCCGGCGCTTTCCAAACCATCCAGTCACCGCTGAGTGTCGGTCTGTTTGCAGGCAAGTGGTGCTCGTTCACGGCGACGCCGGACTTGCCCCACGACCAGCGCGAGGAGGACGGCGGCGCGCTCGTCTTCACCAGTCGTGTTCTCGAGGAGGACATCGAGATTCTCGGACGTCCGGTCGTCGAGCTCGACCTGGCCTCCAGCATGGCCCAAGCCATGGTCGCGGTGCGGCTGTCGGACGTGGCTCCCGACGACCGCGCGACGCGCGTGACCTACGGACTGCTCAACCTGGCCCACCGCGACGGCCACGCCGATCCGTCGCCGCTGCGCCCCGGGGAGCGCTACAAGGTGCGCGTCGACCTCAACGGCATCGCCCAGGTCGTGCCCAAGGGCAACCGGCTGCGCTTGTCGATATCGACCTCCTACTGGCCCCTGGCATGGCCGTCCCCCGAGCCGGCCAGACTCACGATCCATCACGGCGAAAGCCGTTTGATCCTGCCGTGTCGCACCGACGGGCCGCTCGACGACAGCTTGCCGCCGCTAGGACCGCCGCAGGCGTCGCGGGCGCAGCCGCGGGTGGCCGTGCAACCGAAAGAATATCACTGGCGCGTCATCCGCGATCTGGCTCGGGACGAGTCCACCCTGGAGGTCATCAAGGACGAGGGCGTGGTCCACCACCAGAACATCGACCTGCACATCCAGCGCAAGACCGCCGAGTGGTACACCTACCACACGGCCGACTACGGCAGCGTGCGAGGTGAGGTCGTGTCGGAACGCGGGTTCCGCCGCGGAGACTGGTCGGTACGGAGCCGGACCCGGACGGTCCTCACCTCGGACGCCGAGTGCTTCGAGTTCTGGGTCGATCTCGACGCTTACGAAAACGACCACCGCGTCGTCGCCAGAAGCTGGCACCAACACATTCCCCGCGACCACATGTGACGGCCACGGGATCGCAGAAACGAGGCAAAACCATGACAGCCAAGAACATCTTCATCGTCGGCTACGACGACTTCAACGTGCAACTCTTGAAGGACTTGCCGGTCAGCGCCTCTGCGGCCTACCACCCGGCCCTCTACTACGAAGAGATGCAGTCGTCGCACCAGATTGCTGCTCTCGAGTTGCTCTCCAAGGCCATCGAGCGGATCGAAAAGGCAGACGTCGAGCCCGACGCCGTCATCACCTACTGGGACTTCCCCGGAACCGTACTGTCGGCGATGCTCAACGCCCGGTTCGGGCTCGTCGGCCCGTCGCCGCGCAGCGTGTTCAAGTGCGAGCACAAGGCGTGGAGCCGCACCGAGCAGCGCAAGGCCATCCCCGAGCACATCCCCATCGCCGCGGCCTTCGACCCTCACGACGATGGCGCCTTTCACAAGATCAATCTACTGCCGCCGTTCTGGATCAAGCCGGTCAAGTCGTTTCAATCGTGGTTGTCCTTCCGCGTCAACGACAGCGTCGAGTTCGACCAGCATCGGGCAGAGATGAAGAAGCACGTCGATGGAATCTACCAGCCGTTCATCGACCTCATGCGCCGCTGCCACATGCCGGACCTGATCACGACCGCTCGAGAGTCGTGCATCGCCGAGAGCCCGCTCAACGGTCACATGTGCACGGTCGAGGGCTACGTCCACGACGGCGACGTCGTGATCTACGGCGTCGTCGACTCGATCCGGGAGAAAGCCTCGAACTCGTTTCAGCGCTACCAGTATCCGTCCATGCTGCCGATGGACGTGCAGTACCGCATGTCGGACCTGTCGCGGCGGGTCATCTCCGAGATCGGGCTCGACGACTCGTGCTTCAACATCGAGTTCTTCTACAACCAGACCTACGACCACATCCGCCTCCTCGAGATCAACCCCAGGACGTCCCAGTCCCATTCGGACCTGTTTGCCAAGGTGCACGGGCACTCGCAATTTCAGCTCCTGGTCCAGATTGCCCTGGGCAACCGACCGAAGCCGATGGAGCGCAACGGTCCGTTCCGCATGGCCGCCAAGTACATGCTGCGGGTATCCCAGCCCGGGCGCGTGAAGAAGGTCCCTTCCACGGAAGATATCGCCGCGTTGACCGCTCGTTTCCCGGGCACCAAGGTCAAGCTGCAGGTTTCCGAGGGCGACCACTTGGCGGACTTGCTGTTCCAGGACGCATACAGCTACGAGCTCGCCGACATCTACATTGGCGGTGACGACGAGCTCGACATCGACCAGAAGTACCGGCAGGTGGTCGAAGAACTCGGCATCGTCATCGAGCCTGACCGGCCCTCTGCGGCCTGAGGACAACGCCGCTCGCACTCGGCCGACCGGGCCCGTCGAGCGAAGTTTGACCCAACTCGTGCTCGACGTCGCTCGCCCCGTCGTCCGCGAAAACTCCTGTTCCGGCTACTTGCTCGTCCGCCGCAAGATCGTTGAAAAATTGGCGATAGACAAGATTGCGCGTTCACGCCGATACGGGCATCACGTCGGCGTGTTCTCGTCGCTCATCGACGTTGCCGGCAACGCGATCAAGAGGGTTGGCTCCTTCCTTCTCGAGGCCTTCCGGCCGGGTCCAGTCACCGGCTTCGTTCGCGATGCGTTCCGCACTCGAGAGCAGTTGCTGGCGGAGAACGTGCTGCTCCGGAAGCAGCTC
>JAJDAH010000449.1 GCA_029261965.1 Polyangiaceae bacterium | reverse complement strand
ACGACTTTGGGTGCGTGCTCGGGCTCGCGGGCATAATTCCCGTCGTGGGGGAGCTCGATCAACCCGCTCTTCGCTACGGCTATGTTTACGACGTTGCGCGCCGACTCGGTGCTCGCCGGCACGAAGCAAACGCCCTCTGCGGCATCACCGCGGCTCACGCGGATGGCGAAGAGCTCGAGCAGGCCGAGCAGGCGCTGGCCAAAGCGGCCCGGCTCGCCGGCGAGCTCGGCCAGGTCCCTCTCGGTCCGGTGCTGACGCTGGCCGATGCGCACGTGGCGCTCGCTCGCGCTCGGCACGCAGGCCGACAAGGTGACGCGGCGAAAGAGAAGTCAGAGCGCGAGGCGGCGGAGCGTGTGCTTGCGGAGGTTTGGTCGAACGATACTCGGCATCCAAGCTCCGAAGCGCTCCGCGCCGCGGCGCGCCTGCTCGCGGCCGCGCTGAGCGTCGAGGGCGCCGGACGCGCGAGCATGCCCCCACCGTCGATTCCACCGGGTCGGCCGGACACGGTCGCGGCGAACGAGGGAGCGCTCGTCGTGAGCCGTTCGGGTTCTTGGTTTCGCCCGCCGTTCGGCAAAAGGGTGGATCTTCGTCGCCACACGGCGCATCGACTCGTGCTCTGGCAGCTGCTCGACAGTCACGAGTCGGGAAGCCCCGTGCCTACCCCTCGGCTCGTGGAAGTCGGCTGGCCTGGGGAGCGCGTTCTACAAGAAGCCGGGTCGATGCGGGTCTACAGCACGGTGGCCGCGCTCCGTCGGAAGGGCTTGAGGGGAGTGCTGCTCACCGCCGGCGAGGGCTACTTGCTCGACCCGAACGTGCGCGTGATCGAACAGTGAGCACCGTCCGGCGCACGCGACCAGCCGGCGCCCCTGCGGAGGCTGCCCGCTAGTTAGCTAGTGGCACTCTTGAACGCGCATCTCGGTCTGGGGGGCGCAGAACGCAATGCCAGTGCACGCCGTCACCCAGCCGTGTGAATCGCCGCAAGCTGGCGCGCTGCCTTGCCAGCCCTCTCGCAGAACCGCGCAGATGCCGAGTGAGCAAGCCCCGATGGCGGTGGTGCGTCGCGTTTCCGCGTTGTCACAGTCGTAGTCGTAGCTGCCGTCACCGCGGTCACTTCCGAACCAGTCGGTTTGGCCCGTCTTGGCGTCGGGATTGCCGTCCCAGCAGTCATCGTCGTTCGCGACCGCGCCGGGTGGTCGGGCGCACGCAACGACCGGGACGTTAGGATCCCCCTGGCCGTCACCGTCCGCATCGGCATAAAACGTCGTCGGCAGTGGGCAACCGCCGCCCCCGGCGGCTCCACTCGCCCCGGCTTGGCCGCCAGTTCCCGACGCGCCACTCGCCCCCGCGGCGCCGCCGGCGCCTGTTGATCCTGCCGATCCGCTGGCTCCGGCATCGCCCCCGCCTCCGCTCGATCCCGAGCTTCCAGCCGAGCCCGCGGTTCCTCCGCTGCTCGTGCCGCCGGATCCCGACCCCGAGGAGCCTGCCGCGCCGGCCGTGCCAGTCGAGCCTGCGTCGCCCCCGTTTCCAGCGGAGCCAAACAGGCTGCCGGATCCGGATCCGCACGCTGTGGCTGCGGCGAGGAGGGCGGTCACCACCGCACCCCGCTTCAGCAAGCCCAGGGGAGTCTCGCCGGTCATCATGCCCCTAGTTTGTCACAACAGGGCCTCTTCGTGATGAAACCGGTGGAAATCCTCATCTGAACGGCGATCTCCGCATGGCCTTCGGGGTGGATCGAGTCCCATCGGCTCCGCTAGAAGGGAGGTCGCGATTTTCCGGCTCACTCACCCCGACGCTAGGAGGCCCCCCGAAATGTCGAACAAGATCTGGATGCTGACGAAGGTTGTGCCCGTGGTCGCCCTGGCGGTTTCGTTGGGGGCCTGTGAGGAGCCCGCGAAGACCGCCCCGAGCGCCAGCGCCAAAGCCAAAGCGACCGTCTCGGCCCCGCCGCCTCCTCCTCCGCCGAAGCCCGTCGAGGCGAAACCTTCTCACGATTGCCCGGAGGATTCGGAAGGCAAGGGCACGTTCAACAAGCCCTGCGAAGCCAAAGGCAAAAACCGCATCATGGAAGTCAAGTGGAACGGCAAGATCAAAGACAAGGGCCCGACGTTCCGCATCATCAACAAGGCGGAGCACGAGGTCCTGTACGGCAAGATCGTCGTCTACTTTTACGACAAGTTGGGCAAGCAGATGAAGGTCGGCGAGAAGGGCGACAAGTCCTTCCTCAGCTGCGCCGGAAACATCTTCGCCGGTGCAGTGAACCCGGACGAGAAGATCTTCGTGAACTTCTCCTGCGTGAAGAAGGACGACGTGCCCGACGGCGCATCGGCGATCGAGGGTGAGATCGAAGTGGCCGGCTTCACGGGCGACGGCATGAAAAAGGCGGACACCTTCTGGCGAAACAAGGACCTGACCCCGAAAGAGCGGCCCAAGGGCGGGATCAAGAAGTAGCCACCGATTTCGGATGGTGCGGACAACGATGGCGACGCCTCATCGACTTTCCGAACGACCCGGGCAGCACCGATTCGGTGGATCCCGACGAGACCGACCTTCCCCAATGCTCGGACGGCCTCGGACAACGACAACGATGGGGACACGGATTATCCGACCGACCTCGGCTAGCCGAGCGCGATTCGTTCCGCGGCGGCTCGACAAGTACGTGCGCGACTCGACTCCGTTCGGCGTCGCGGCGGTTCGGGAGGCCGTGGGCGCGGGGCGGGTTCACATCGACGGACGGACGGCCCGTGGGGACGAGTTGGTTTTCGAGGGCGACGCGGTTTGCTTGGATGGCCGACGCGTCGAACCGCGGCTCGAGCAACATCATGCGGTCTTGCATAAACCTCTCGGGGTCACGAGCACGGTGCGAGACCCTCTTGGACAACGCGACCTCCGCCACTGGCTCCGCGAGATGCCCGGAGGCATGTTCCCGGTGGGGCGGCTCGACCGGGAGACGTCGGGTTTGCTGCTCTTCACCACCGATGGTGACTTCGCGACCGCGGTGCTTCGGCCGGAGCACGAGACACCAAAGAAGTATTGGCTCTGGCTCGAAGAGAGCGTCTCCGCAGACGATGCTCGCCTCCGACAGCTCGTCGACGGAGTCCCGACGTCGTCCGGCTTGGCCAGCGCCGTCGACGTCGAGCTAGTGCAACAAACGGAGAGTTACACCGAGCTCGTCGTCACGCTGACCGAAGGCAAGAACCGCCAGATCCGAAAGATGTGTTTCGAGGTCGGCTTGCGGCTTCGCGCACTCCACAGAAAGTCCATCGGCTCCCTCACCCTCGAAGGGCTCGAGTCCGGGCGGTGGCGGCGGTTGACTCGGTCCGAGGTCGACGAGCTGTACGAGCAACTGGGAGGTCGGGCGCTGATTCGGGCCCGTAAGGTCGCGGCGCTCGAACGCATGGCGGCGTCGGCCCGAGCCGAAGGTGCGGCCATCGAGCGCCTGGAAGCTTGGCTATCGGAAGAAGACACCCATCAGTGACGTCGAACCGGGTTCGGGCCCACGCGCCGGCACGTGTCGCGTAATCGTCCGGTAAGTAAACCTCTGCTAAACTGGGAGGGATGGGCGCCCCTTCCTCGAAGCGGCCCCGCTACGCCAGCGGGGCGATCGTGGGGGCTGCGCTCGTTCTCGGGCCCGGCTGCACGGTCCTATCCTCGCTAGATGGGCTGTCGGGTGGCGGTGGCCTGGACGCGGGGGCGGATGGATCGAGGCCGACGGTACCCGGCGACGGTTCGACGGCGGACACCGCGCCGCCGATGCCGCGCTGTGACGACGGCTTGATGAACGGGACCGAAACCGACGTGGATTGCGGCGGCGTTTGTGGCGCGACTTGCGGCGAGGGGGACGGCTGCCAAGCCGACCGAGACTGCGTGGACGGCTTGTGTCGAGTGAGCGACGGAACTTGCCGCGCGCCGTCTTGTACGGACACGGTGAAGAACCAAGACGAAACCGACGTCGACTGCGGCGGGATCTGCCCCCAGTGCATGAACGGCGACGGATGCATGGACAACACCGATTGTGTGAGCGGGTTCTGCCAAATGAGTGACTCGACGTGTCGCCCGTCGGGCTGCGCGGACTCTCTGATGAACCAAGACGAGACCGACGTGGATTGCGGCGGGGTTTGCGGCGCGACGTGCGAAGTGGACGAAATGTGTCTGCTCGACGGCGATTGTCTGGCGGACTTCTGTCGTCCGACCGACACGACCTGTCAGGTTCCGACGTGCACCGACACGTTCCAGAATCAGGACGAGAGCGACGTGGACTGCGGGGGCGCTTGCGGAGCCACTTGCACCGTCGACGAGACGTGCAACCTCGATGCCGATTGCGAGTCGGGCTTTTGTCACCCGACCGACAGCTCTTGCCAGGTGCCCACTTGCACGGACACGTTCCAGAACCAGGACGAGACCGACGTGGATTGCGGCGGGGCGGTCTGCGATCCGTGTCCGACCTGTTGGGGCGACGCCGTCAACTTCAACTTCGATGACCCCGCGCTCGACTTCTCTTCGGTGGTCGACATGAACTGCAGCCCCACAATCGACACGTCTCAACCAGCCGGATCGATGATCAGCGGGTGGTGCGGGCCGCAGCCGACGCCGGTGATCCAAGCGCAAACGGGCGGCCCGGGCATCGTCGTCGTTCCCATGGCGAGCTTCCTGATGACCGGCACTTCCACGGTCAGGCTCATCGGCGACAAACCAGTCGTCATCGCGGTGCGCGGGGACGCGACGATCAACGGCACGATCGACGCCGGTGCGCAGGGAACCACACCCGGCGCCGGAGGCGACGACGCTAGAAACGGAGCGACCGCCACGGACGGCGTCGTGGCGGGAGCCGATTGCAACGTGGAAGCGGACGGAACCGGCGAGGGTGTGGAGGCGGGCACGGCCTCGATCGGCGGCGGAGGAGCAGGTTTCCGGACCAACGGTGGTTTCGGCGGTGGCGAACGAAACAACTTTCAGTGCTACCGGAGCGCGAACAGTTACGAGTGCCGCACCCAGTGTCCCGATGGGTCCTGCGACAACAGCTACGTGACGAGTGGCGGGCGTTTCATGGCGAACAACGGCGCCCACAGCGCCGTCATGCCCGTCAAAGGCTTGGCCGCAACCGATCAGGATCTCGTGCCACTGCGGGCGGGGTGCGGTGGTGGGAAGGGCAACGGCAGCGGCGGGGACTACTTCGGCGGATCCGGGGGCGGAGCGCTTCAGATCACCGTGTCCGGCACGCTCACCCTCGGCGCCACGGCGGTCATCAGCGCCGCGGGCGGTGGCGGCACGAACTCGGGCGGCGACAACAGCGGATCGGGCGGCGGCTCCGGTGGCGCCATCTTGATCGAAGCCAGCTCCATGGACGTGAGCGCGGCTCAGGGGATCCGCGCCCACGGCGGTGCAGGAGCCGGCCGAGGATGCTCATCTGGCCTCGCCCCGAACGGCTCGCTATCGGCCGACACGCACGCCAACCACACCGGTTGCGCCGGACCCGGCGGTCGGGGAGGCCTGTCCTATTGGGACTCGGGTAGTGCCGCCTGCAATGGCACGGGCGCGTCGATTGGAGGCCCGGCCACCTGCCTGCTGCCCGTGGCGAACTTTCCGACCACCGAAAATGCCTACCCCTTTGGCGGCAGCTTCACCGACAACAACGGCGGGGGAGGCGGTGGCGGCAGCGGTGGCGTCATCCGGCTCCGACTGCTGGCTTTCGCGGGGGTATGTCAGTAGCGCCGTTGCCCGGCCAGCGTCACCGTCGACCGATGGCTCACTCCACGCACTTGCCCTTCTCGGCGCGGCACCGCTGGCCTCGCTCGCACGCGGCGCTGTCCTTGCAGTCCTTGTCGCTGCCGGCGACGCACTGGCCGTCCTTCGCCGTGCACGCGCCTACGCTGTCGCAGCGTTTCGACGTCTTGCAATCCTCGTCACTGTCGACCACGCACGCGCCGGCTTTCGCCGTACACTTTCCGTCGAGCTTGCACGAGTTGAGGTTCTCGCAATGCGCTTTCTTCGTGGCTTGGCAACGGCCACTTTCGGCGCCGCACATGCCCCGCGCCTTGCATCCCTCGGTCGCTTCGCAGTCGCTGTCGGTCGTCGCGACGCACTCGCCGTCCTTGGCACGACAGGCGCCATGCTCCTTGCATTGCTGAAGTCCCTGGCAATCCGAGTCACTGGTGACGACGCATTTTCCGTCTTTGAACGAGCAACGACCCGACAGTCGGCAGAGACCGCTCGCCGCGCAATCGGCGTCCTTGGCCACCTGACACTTGTCTTCGGTGGCGGTGCATTCACCGCGCGCTTTACATGCGGGCTCGGCCGCGCATTTCTTGTCGGCGCCCTCTGGGGTGAAGCAGACCCCTTTGACGCACAGTAGTCCCTCGTCGCACGCGCCGGGACCGCTGCAGGTACCGCCTTCGCCGGGCTTGCAGGCCGCGAGCCCCGCCATCATCGCGAACAACCAGAGCGTTCGGAGTTTCATCCTTCGCGGTTTGTCCAAGACCCCGGGGGGAGTCAAGGCGGGTCAGCGGCGCAGATCAGGGGCGTAGCGGTTGCTCGAATAGGCCGCGCAGAAGCCATCCTCGTCGCCGGCGTAGGTCTCGTCGTGAACGAGCAGCGCCGGCCGGACTTGCTCCCAGAGGAAACCTGGTCCGCGGGTTTCCATGATGTCTTTGCCGACGATCACCAGATCGAGCCCGCGGTGTCCCACGATGTACTGCCCGCCGAGTCCCTCGGCGAACCATGCACCGACGTCCAGATCCTGCTCGCAGGAGTCGCCGGGTTCGTAGCCGCAGTCAGTGGCTTCGCTGAGGCCGTGGGGATGCTCTCGATAAATCGCCATGGGAGCGCACGGGTCCCGAGGCGCGTCGACGTCGTCGATGATGCCGCCAACGCTCCAGTTCGATCGGGCATTGAGCCACGTGAGATAGCCGTAGCCCGTGTTCGAATCCTCGAACGCCGGGTGAGTCATGCGATAGATCCACTCGCTCTCGAGCAGTCGCTCGCCGTTCCACATGCCGTCGTTCATGAGCAGGAGCCCCACCCGAGCCATCTCTCGAACCGGCGAAACCCAGCTGGCGGCGAACACCTTGTCGGGATCACCCTCCGACCAGACAGATCGCGTCATGCCGAGCGGCTCGTACACGAAGCGCTGAGTGAACTCTTCGATGTCGTTGCCCAGCCTTGTCGTGTCCTGTTGGATCGCGGTGTTGACGACGTCGCTCAGGCGGTTGATCTGGATGCTGCCGATCGCGTCGTACTGGTGCATGCGCGCGCCGAAGCTCAGGTCGTCGTTGTGGGCGATCATGGCGAGCACGTGAGCGACTTGGGCGTCCGGATTGAACGTGATGTCGTCGACCCAGTGGTCCATGCGGTCGGCGTCGCTGATGGGGCCCGTCTGTCGCCCGGTCCGCTCGAATTCTCGGGTCTGGTAGGCGGCCATCCCCAAGACCATGGCCGCGAACGTTTTGGTCGCCGACCAGTTCTCGGCGGCGTCGGTAATCTGAGGCTGGTCGCTCGGGTAGTGCTCCCAACAGAGGCGCCCGTACCGCACGATCGCGTAGGATCGTGCGATTTCCGCGTCAGCCGCCTTCAACAGAGCGGCGTCCAATCCGCAGACGTCCGCCAAGTCGGCTTCGGCTACGGGCTCCCACGCGTCGGTTCCCGGGTCGATGAAGGTGTTCGGCGGCGATCCTCCGTCGGAGCCACCAGCTCCGCCCGCGCCAGCGCTACCATCGACCGGCGACGTGGAATCAGAACAACCGATCGAACACGCACATATCGTCAAACAAAAAAGAAAGCTGCGCACGAGCGAAGTGTAGCAGTCACCTCCAACGTACGGTGATATTTCCCTTTGCGAGACCGAGCAGCTCGACGTCGAGCTCGGGCGCGTGGTGGTGATTCATCACGACCTGCTCGAGCGTGCCGATCACTCCACAGTCGAGCCACCCGGGGAAGCCTTCGATGTCGATGCGAACGGTGTCGGGCTCGGGCTCGACCGCGCTGATCACGTTCTGGGGATCGGTCGCCTTCCACATCTTGGGCATTCGCAGAAGAGACTCTCGCGGCCCAACCGTCATGGTCTTCACGACGCGCCCAGCTTTGGATTCGAGAAAAACCTTGACCGTGTCGCGGCCGATGCGACGAAGGGCCTCCAAAAGCGGCAAGCTCGGATAGCGTTTGTGCCCCACGGCGTGCAGCCATCGGAGCGCATCGGCGAACGGGTAGTCGAGGAACGGCTGGTATTTACCGTGGCGCGGCGCTTTTTTCAGCGTGCTCCAAACGGCTTGGACGTCCCGTTCACCGAGCTGCGCCATGAGTGCGTCGAAGTACATGCCTTTTGTCGTGATTGAATCGGGCACGGCCCGCACGCGCGCCTCTTCGTCGAAATCCCCCACGAGCGGCTTCTCCGGCACGACGCGAAACCTTCGGGGGGTGACGAACAACTTCAATCCGGCTTCCACCGACGACTCTCCTTCTTCTTCGAGGTCTTGCGCTTCTCGCCGATGCGTCGCTCGCGGCTGCCGCGGCTGGGTTTGGTCGGGACCCGGCGCTTGGGGGACGGCAGGGCAGAAGCGATCAAGGCGCGGAGGCGCTCGCGGGCATCGTCGATGTTGCTTGCTTGCGATCTGGTCTTGTCGCTGGTGATCCTGAGCCGACCAGCGGCGTCGAGTCGCGAGTGGGCGAGCTCGCGAAGCCGGAGCCGTTGGGGCCCGCTCATGCCGACGATGCGATCGAGATCGACTCGAAGGTCCACCTTCGTCGACACCTTGTTGACGTTCTGTCCCCCGGGCCCCCCCGAGCGAACTGCATGTAGTGAAATCGCGTCGGCTGGCACACTCACCCGATTCGATACGACAATTCGGTCCACGCCTCCGTGCCGTTATACCGAATCTCCGGGCGCGGCAGAACGGCTATACGCTGCGACGGAAGGTCGTCTCGGCGGCTTCGAATGGGAGGCCGAGACGCGCGGCGTGGCTCTCGTCGGTCTGCTTACCGATGTAGAGCGACTTTGCCGGATCGACGCGGTGCCTTTCGAGCAGCGCAAGCCCGAGCCCGGGCAGGGGTCTTCGGCACCAGCAGATCGATGGCCCCGTGGTGTGGGGGCAATACGAGGCCACGATTTTCACCCCGAGCAGCTCGTTGGCCCGCACGAAGCAGGCTTCGGCGAGGTCCGGCGCCATCTTGCCAGCACCCACCTCCGGTCGCCACGCGGTGCCGAGCAGCTGGTAGCCGTCCGTGGCGAATCGGCCGAGGGCCGCCGCGCGCCCGGGGAGAAGCTCGACGTCTTCGGGATCGCGTGGCGATCGACCACCCGAGCGGCTCTTCCAGACGACGTCGAAGTCGAACAGAACGGCACGCCGGTCGTAAGCATCCGTCGCGTGTGCCTCGAAATCCACGAGATCTACCCGTGTGAAGCCTTCTTCCACGACGGGCGGCTCGAGCTTTCGCCGGAAGTCGAACTGCGCGCGAGGGGGGAAGGCGTTCGGATCCTCGGTGTTCGCCATCTTCATTTCTTCCGGCGAGAGCAAGTGGCCGTGGCGGCGAAGCATGCGCCGGATGGTGTTCAGCTGCGACTGCTCGAGCGAAGTCGTGAGCCAAACGCAGCGGGCAGGAACGCCATGTCTCCATGCGGCCTCGATGACGTCGTTTCGCGCCCGACGCGTCGGGTAGGTGTTGTCCAGAACGAAGTGTCTTCCACCTTGCTGGAGCTCGGATTCGAGTGCCCGCGCGAGGCCGCGGAGCTTGCCGCCCATCTCGTCGCGGTTGAGGCGACGGTAGCTCGCGTCGATGAGACTTCGAGCCAAGGTGCTCTTTCCCGCCCCGGGGTAGCCCATGATCAGCACGACTTCCCCTCGGGCATCGTCGGGCGGGCGTCGATCCTCGCGTCTCGTCCGGACCAAGTGGGTGGTCGGGAGCAGTTGATCCATGCGCGCGCGCATGGCGCCGTCGAGTGTCAGGAGCTGACCCCGTGCCGCGCCCTCGGCAGTTTCCGGTCGGCTCGCGCCGGGTATCGGCACGATGTTGGGCCCGAGGCTCTTCAGCCAGGCCAGCAAGATTTCTGCCGGTTGGCGGCCAAGCTCGGAGGCGAGGGCGGCGACGACGC